>JAZULS010000087.1:0-3409 GCA_045603205.1 Eubacteriales bacterium
ATTTCTTAGTGAATTTTCTTTCACGAAAGAAAATTCGTATAAATGAATCACGTTGGGTTTATATCAAACGAAACGGGAGGAGCAAGCCCCTCCCCTACCATCGTTGATAACGTTTCGGCGCATCAATTCCGTCCGGCGGAAAATTAACGAAACGGGCGACCACAGGTACGCCCCTACAGTATAGATAGCACCGCCTCGTCAAACCCATGGGCTGCCACACAGGGCCAGCCCCTACAGACGAAAAATAAAAACGAATCAAACGAGGCGGGACCTCGAAGGTGCCTTACCCTACGCTGTTTCATAAAATCCTTGACGAAATCCCCGGCAAATGCTATACTAATAAGGTAATTTAACGCCCAAACGGAGAATATTATGCTGTTTTCAAGCACGGTCTTCTTAATATTTTTCCTGCCTCTGCTGATGATATGCTATTTTATCATTCCACAGAGGCTTGTTTCCGTGCGTAATTTCGTGCTGTTTGTGTTCAGCATCATTTTTTACGGCTTCGGCGGCATCGGTTACCTTTGGCTGTTCGTGGCTTCCATGGCGACTAACTACCTTGGCGGTCTTTTCATCGGGATCAGCCGCAAAAAAAGCACGAAAAAGCTTTTTTTGGTGCTTGCCGTTGTGATAAATCTTTCTCTGCTCGGTGTTTTCAAGTACGCAGGATTCTTGACATCCAATCTTGCCTCTCTTGGGCTTCCCATAGCCGTCACAAGCTTCGTTTTGCCCATCGGAATCTCCTTTTACACCTTCCAAGGGCTCAGCTACGTAATTGACGTGTACCGCGGCGACGCGAAAATGCAGAAGAATCCCCTTAAAGTGTCGCTTTACATCGCCCTTTTCCCTCAGCTTGTGGCAGGACCCATCGTTCGCTACACCACCGTGGAGAAGGAGCTGTCAAAAAGACGTCACTCATCTGAGGACTTTGCCGCAGGCGCGGTGAGATTCGCCCTCGGTTTCGGCAAAAAAATGCTCATGGCTAACCCTATGGGAGAGGTGGCTGACACCGTCTTCGCTCTCACAGGCGGCCCTACGTTGACTGCCCCCGTAGCCATAGTGGGAATCGTTGCCTACGCTCTGCAGATCTATTTCGATTTTTCCGCCTACTCGGATATGGCGATAGGACTTGGCAGGATCTTTGGCTTCCGCTTTGAGGAAAACTTCAATTATCCCTACATTGCCGAATCCATTACGGATTTTTGGCGACGTTGGCATATGTCCCTGTCCGGTTGGTTCAGAGACTACGTTTACATCCCCCTTGGCGGCAACCGCTGCTCCCCCCTCCGCCACGTTTTCAACCTTGCCGTTGTGTGGCTCCTTACGGGTCTGTGGCACGGCGCTAACTGGACGTTCGTCCTGTGGGGACTTTACTATGGAGTCCTGCTTATTCTCGAAAAGTACGTCTTCGCGGGGCTGATGAAGCACATCCCGGGGGCACTCCGACACATTCTTACAATGGCTCTGGTCCTTGTGGGCTGGGTCTTCTTCCGTGCAGACGACCTTAACTCGGCTTTAGCCTACCTCGGAGCTATCTTCGGCGGCGGCACGGACCCGTCTCAGGCGGTGTATCTTATTATGCAGTATCTGCCCGAGTTTATCATCTGCCTTGTGGGTATCTTCCCCGTAAAGCGGATTTTGGAGAGATTTTTCTCAAAAAAGCGGAACAACGCCACGCTTTTCGTCCTCGGACAGGTCTTGCCGAAGCTATTTGCCCTTGCCGTGTTCGTTCTGGCTTACGTTCAGCTTGTTTCGGGCAGCTTTAATCCCTTTATTTATTTCCAGTTCTGAAAAACAGGCTGTCAGCACGGCTGAAAGGAGGAAGCGATGAATAAAAAGATTATTTCAAAGGTGATAGGCACCGTTTTTTCACTTGTTTTCGCGGGAATTCTTATAACTCTCGGTGTCGTAAGCTTTTTTAACTTCGGAGAGACCGTCAGTTTCTTCGAAAACCGCAAGCTGAAACCGCTTCCCGAATTCACTGAAGAGGGTGCTCTTGACGGAAGCTATTTTTCGGGCATCGAAGACTTTCTCAAGGACCGTGCCCCCTGGCGTGACGAGCTCCTTGAGGCGAAGACTTATACCGATTTGAATATTCTCCGCCGTCCCGTGGTCAACGACATTGTGGTGACGAAAGACGCTCTGCTCCCCTACCTTGAGTACGAGGCGTTGGATCTTGAGAAGATAAAGTCTGAGGCTGAGGCTGCCGCGGACACTGTGGTGACTCACGCGGAAAAGGTGGAAAGCTACGGCGGAAAATATTACTACGTTGCCATGCCCAATCAGTACCTTTGCTATTCCGACAGCTACCCCGCGTACTTAAATAACCGAAGGGAGTACCTAAAGGCGTCGTCGGAGGCGTTCTTTGGTTACCTCGACGGGGCAGGGGTTGATTATATCGACATGTACGGGTACTACCTTGAGATGGGCTCCCCCGAGTATATGACGTCAAAGATCGACCACCACTATTCCTTGAAGGGTGCCCTTGAGACGTTGGCTCAGGTGGCAGAAAGGGTCGAGAGGGACACGGATCATTCCATTGGGGACGTGACCCTTGGGGATTTTGACTGCACAGAGCTTGTGAACAATTACATAGGCTCCCGTTCAAGGAAGCTTTTTGGGCTTGTGAAGAGTGAGGAGAAGATCGAAATCTTCACGCCTAAGGTGGAAGTGCCCTTTGAGAGGTGGAACAACGGCAACAAGGTGAGCTCCACCGTGTACAAACTGCCGAAGGATGACAAATCGGACGTACTGTACACTACCTACATGGGCGGCGACATTGCCAACACGGTGATAAAGACCCACCGAGGGGATCTGCCCAGCATCCTCATCTACGGCGAGAGCTTTACCAACGCTCTCGAGAGCGTGGCGTGGTACTATTTCGACGAGATGCACTCCATCGACCTGAGGCATTACAAAAAGATGACGCTGGACGAGTATATCGAAGCGGTAAAGCCGGACGTTGTGGTTTGTGTGAGGGAATATTCTTCCTTGGCGCTTCCCGAAAACGGCGCAGAATAAAAAACGAGAGATTTTAACGGAAATCTCTCGTTTTTGTTGTTATTTAGGGGGGAGGGTGCGGTTAGAAAACCGAAGGTAAACGGGAGCAAACCCACGCCCTACACACATCAATATCGTGGGGCGATAACTCAACGCAACTGGCGACCACAGGTACGCCCCTACAGATGTAACCATAAAGATTGCCCCGTCAGGCGAAGCCTGCCCACGGTAAGGGGAAACGAAATGTAGGAAACCAAAACGTTATCTATCGACAATGCGGCACTAAAAACGTCTTGTGTGGGTTGACGCGACGATAGATTCGATGTCCCCATTTCAGGAGCCGAAACACAGCAGTGCGTTCACGCCTGCGGATGGCTTGGGTGCCGCGGGGGGTGAAGCTTCTCAAGGG
>JAZULS010000088.1:0-22717 GCA_045603205.1 Eubacteriales bacterium
TCGCTGTGGATAAAGGAAGCCATATCTGCATCAAAGGGATTCATCAGCTGTTTAGGCCGCTGAACGATGGTCACATCTATGCCAAGCTCCCTTAAGTTTTCTGCTACTTCCAAACCGATAAAGCCACCGCCCACCATCACAGCGGATTTCGGCTTATGCTCATCCACAAATTCCTTGATCCGGAAGGTATCCTCTACGGTGCGCAAAGTGAACAGCTTGTCGCTGTCCATTCCCGAGAGGACCGGCCATACAGACTTTGCGCCGGGAGAAAGAAGCAGCTTGTCATAGCTCTCTTCAAATTCTTCACCAGATTTCAGATTCTTTACAGAAACGGATTTTCTGTCGGGATGAATTGCGGTAACTTCGTGGTGTACTTTCATATGAATACGGAACCGGGAGAAGAAGCTCTCCGGGGTTTGGAGGGTTAGATCCTCAGGATCTTCAATAACACCGCCGATATAGTAAGGCAGGCCGCAGTTGGCATAGGAAATGTAGCCCGAGCGCTCGAAAACCACGATTTCAGCCTGCTCGTCCAATCTGCGGATTCTTGCTGCAGCAGTGGCACCGCCTGCCACACCTCCTACGATCACAACTTTCATTTAACGTTCCACCTTTCCGTGATAAGCGGCTATGCCGCCAATGTTCCGAACATTGGTATAGCCCATCTGTCCGAGTGCCGCCGCAGCCTGCTTGCTTCTGGCACCGGAGTAGCAATAGACAAACAATTCTGCATCTTTATTTTCCACTACAGACCTTACCTTGTCAAGGGTTTGCAGCGGAACATTTTTGCTTCCCGGGATATGTCCTTCGCTGTATTCTTGCGGGGTGCGCACATCAAGCAGCACGGCACCGGGGGTATTGTGATAATCTGCTACGCCCTGATTCACATCGGGTTGTTTCAAAAAATCAAAGAATCCCATATTTGCACCTCCTTAAAGCATCGTAAGAATCGCATTCTTGGGTCTTGCCCCCATGACCTGGCTGACAATTTTGCCATTTTCCATAACAACCAGGGTGGGAATGCTCATAATGCCGAACTGACTCGCCAACTCTACTTCTTCATCCACATTGATCTTTCCGACCTTGATGTCGGGGCGCTCATCAGCGATCTCTTCCACAATCGGTACCACCATACGGCAGGGGCCGCACCAGGGAGCCCAAAAGTCCAGAAGGACTTTCTTATCGGAATTTAATACTTCATTTTGAAAATTGTTTTTATTGATATTGATAGCAGACATATTTACGTCCTCCTTTTTTCTTTGTGGCTTCATTATATCACAGCTTTTGTTGCTGTTCTGTGATAACATCACATTTCTGCTTTTACTCCAATGTAGCCAATATCACAAGTCAATATGAACTTTCGAGAATTTTGCGTATTTTTACACTTTGCAAAATTGCTACAGTGTTTTGCTTGCTGTCTACGTACAGGTTGCGATGAAAAAAACATTTCTTCTTTGTCTACTGCGGATCAATTTTTGATATAGAAAGAAAAAACAACCACCAGTGTTGAGGGAATTCAACGACTGCGAGGTTGTTTTTTGACTACAGTTTATCCCACATCTGCAACCGGAACATACGGAGTAGGCGGAAATAAAAGCACCAAAGAGGATGTGATTTTGGGCAGAAAGGGTTAGGAATAACCGGAAACGTCTATAAAGTAGGGTTTTCCTATCATTTGCGAGCAGAATGCCGCAGGTTCGAGTCCTGTCACTCCGAAAGAAATTTTTAAGGACGGCTCTTTCGAGTCGCCCTTTTTTCGTTTTTTAGAACTCCACTATCTCGGGAGTTTTGCCAAATGCGCAGAAGGTGGCAACGGCGTCCTTCATATAGAAGACCTGAGTGTTGCCGTCATTCTCGTCGTACATTCCGCGGAGGTTGGGGTAAGCGTCAAGCATTGCCTTCTTTGCTTCCGTGCGGTCGTCCTCAACGAGCTTGCAGGCTACGCGGATCCACGCTCCCTCTGTAAATGCACAGATCTCAGCCTTGGGGTTAATTGCAAGCTGATGGCTCGTAGGCTTTACCTTCCCTGTCTGTATGTAGAGCTTTCCTTCAAACTCGTTGACCGTGCCGAATGGACGCACTCTCGGCTGATTGCCTTCAACCGTTGCCAGATAATATACCTCTGCTTTTTTTAGAAAATCATAAACTCGTCTCATTTTCAATCTCCTTATTATAAAGGTGTTGTTCGTTTTAAATCTCAAGGCTTGCGTATAAATATATTAAGCACCAGTGCCGCAAAGGTAAGGGACAACAGCATCAAAAACGTGGTAGTGTATCCGCCGGTTGCCTCAAGCACTTTATTGGACGCTGTAGCAACAAATGAGCCTACCATAACCGTGAACGTCATAAGCGCCATATTGTTTGAAAAATGCTTTAGTCCGAAGAAAGATGACGTAAACGCCGCTGTGATAGTCGGGCAAGCACCATAAGACATTCCTGTAAGGCAAACACCGACAATGCAGAGTGCCAATGAGTTCACAGACACAGACAAGAGCGTAACCGCAGCAGCACATATAGTAAGAATATTCGCACAGAGCATGGTTCTGCGACAGCCTATGATGTCAAACACCGCGCCTGTGATAATACGTCCGAGACCGTTACATACCGAAAGTACGCCAACGAGGGAGACTGCCAAAGCTTCAGGGGCATTTACTGATAGTGCGAGATCTTTTGCAAAGCTGATGACTGAACTACCCACAGCAGCCAAGAATGATATACAAAAGAACGCCATCCAAAATGACGGACGGCAAAGCATCTGCTTTGAAGTATAGTCCTGTTTCTCGGATTGATCCTCTGACTTGACTTTCTTATCTGCTTTGGCGAAAACGACTGAAGGATCAGGCTTTTTCAATATGACGGCAGACAAAACCAGAACTGCAAAGATCGCGACACCCAAAATCACATAGGTAAGACGCCAACCAAGAGTACTTTTAAACATAACGTCAGCCGCATTACCCAAAACAAGGGCAGACGCGCCAAAGCCCATCATCAGACATCCTGAGCACAGTCCTTTTTTATCCGGAAACCATGCACTTACAGTTGCTATAACAACGTTATAAGCAATTCCGATACCGCTTCCGGCAAGAACACCGTATGTAACGTACAGAGTCGCCACGGGAACGTTACTTAAAATCGCAGTGAGAATAAATCCTGCCGCGGACAGAACACCTGCCGCAATAATAGCGATTCTATGGCCCAGTCGCTTTGACAGTTGAGAACCCAAAAGTCCGCCGATACAGAAGAAGGTCATCGCTAAAGTAAAGTTTAGAGCAAGTTCGGACTGTCTCCAACCAAATTCAGCAGAAAAAGGGGATTTCAGAATGGACCACGCATACAAAACTCCCGCAAACAACATTGCAACAACACCGATAATCATATACGTCCAACGTATGGACATTTTCTGATTTGTTTTTTCCATAATAAACTCCTGATAAAATAAAATATGTAAGTCGGTATGTGGGATAAGCATAAAATATTACGTCATCTCCGCTTTACCGAAGTTTTGGGTCATATCAAAATCCCATCGCAATGATCAACTTCATGCTGAATGATCTGTGCCGTGAAACCTGTATATGTCTTGATGCGAGTCTGCATATCCGTAGTCTGATACCTGACTTTGATGGATTTATAGCGTTTGCAAGGCCGCGGACCGCCGAGAAGTGACAGACAGCCTTCTTCTGCGTTATATGCCCCGTCTTTTTTTATGATCTCCGGGTTGAGCATTACCGTGTACGCAGGGGCTCGTCCGCTTTCATCGAGAAAGGCGATGATACGCTTTTTTACGCCGATCATATTAGCCGCCATTCCGACACACCCCTCTCGGTGTGCGATAAGCGTTTCCAGCAGATCATTTGCGACCTTCAGATCTTCTTTTGTAGCTGCTTCCGACTTTCCTCCAAGGAATATCGGATCGTGCATTAGATCTTTAATCATGTTTTTTTACCTTGCAGAACTTCTCGATAGCATTCGAAGCGAACTCTGCAGTTCCATCTCCGTTTTTATCAATATTTTTCTTAAACCGCTCGTCGCAAACGTACATTTTTCCAAGTCCGGCGAGAATATCATCGGTACAAGTATAGTAATTGGCTGTTATGTATGTCTGCAGTTTTGATACGAGTGCCTGTACTTCGTCGGAATCTGCTCTCGCCCCTTTAGCCTTACAAGCTGAAAGATCTTCGAAAACAGACATAAGTCCTTCGTTTACCTGTGTCCACTTTTCTTTTAAGTATGCTTTTGTTTTTTCTGTATGCTCACGATTTGCGTCCGTATCTCCGTAGCAATTGCGAGCTTCGAAATCGTAATTACTCATAGCGAGTGCCCCCAACGAAAAATTGTTACTACATTATAACACTTTTTGTCTAGAATCTCAATCTTTTTTAAGAAATAAATACACAGTTTTGTTGAGCATTAAGCTATTGAAGCGGTATTCTTCAACTATTTAAGCATAGTGTTGCTTTCAGCAAATTTATATTACAAAACTCCCCTGACACAGCGTTTGACACGTCGGGGGAGTATGTTTAAGGTTACATAAGCTCGTTAAAAAGCTTGATATTTTCAGCACCGGGGACAAGCTCGCCGTTTTCGCATTTTTTTACTATTTCGACGATACGGTCGTTGAAGGGGGTTGCCACTCCGCACTTTCTTCCCCATTCGCAAACGATGCCGTTAATAGCGTCGATCTCGCAAGGCTTACCTTTCTTCAGGTCCTGAAGCATGGAAGGCTCGATGTTACGATGCTTTTTCATTGCGATCGGGATAAGCATGGTTGCCACAGCGCGTTTGAGAGCACTCTTATAGTAGAACAGTGCTGTGATGTTCTTGCCCTGCACAGGCGCAAAGGTGGCTCCTGCGGCGTGGCCTACGTCGATACACTCCTTCATACAGCGGATAGCTACACGACGTGCAGCCTTATTTTCGGAAACGTCACCGAAAACACCGCCTACCACGGTTCCAAGTCCGGAGAAGGTAGCGTTGATAAGAAGCTTTGACCAGCGCGCACCAATAAGGTTCGTTTCCTCGTGTACGGGGCACATCAGTTCAAGTAGATTCTTCACTTCGGCAAATTTTTCGTCGGTGATGCCGTCCATCTTACCCATGTGGAAGGAAAGGCTGTCAACTTCGCTGGTAAGAGTGCAGACACCGGGAGCACTGAGAGCCGCGCCCCATTCTACAACGCATCCGATAGTACGGTCAGAACCGACGATCTCCGCGATACCGGGCTCGGGCAGTCCGTTCTGAAGGGTAACGATAACGCCGTCGTCTGCAAGGTAATCTTTAAGGAAGGTTACAACTTCTTTATTGAGTAACTGCTTTGTCATAAGCAGAATAACGTCGTATTTACCGCTCATTTCGTTGGGTGTGATGGCAGACACCGGAACTGTCATATCAACCGTTCCGTTAATGATCGCGCCGTTATTACGGAGAGCTTCAACGTGAGCCTTGTTACGGTTTATAAGATCGATCGCTGTTCCCTTCTTTGTAATGTAAGCTCCGAGCACAGTGCCGAGAGAGCCCGCGCCGTAAATTGCATATCTTTTCATAATATTCTCCATTCATTTTTATAATTCTACTTTAACGGGGCTTGTTACCCGTTATTTTTCGGTGTGTTTTTGAGTTTTTTACCTATCGTGGCTTCAAAGCTGACGTTTATAAGGAACGTTACTACGTCATCGGGTGCATCCGCGAGAAGTACGGATACCCAATGAAGCTTGTTCATATGATAAGCAGGATAAACGCCGTCCGCGATACTGAAGGAACCGAACATCTCGGTTGGAAGTTTGACGTTCACCACGTCGATCACCTCATCGCTGTCTAAATTAAACTTTCGTCTGGATAAACGCATCACGATAGCGTACCACTTGCGGTTTCCCGTGTGTCTCAGAACGGCAGTTTCAAAGTCATCTTTAAAGGGATGATCGGGGGAAGTTCCGAAGGCATCAAAGCAGTAATCAAAGAAGGATGATTTTGTCACTATTCAACCCCTCCGTTCTTCCCTCTCACCGTCAAAGCGATGTACACAGCGTATGAGCCGGTAATCACGGTAAGCAGAATACCTGACAATATCTCAGTTCCCACGGTTTCATTAGCATCGTTTGCAAACACGCTGAGTGCGTTAAATACGCCATGGGACACGATACAGACAAGAAGGCTTTTCGTCTTGTAATACAGCATCACGAACATAAATCCCGCGGCGGTTGCGTATATCACCTGAAGCAGATTAGATACAAGATCCGCCCCGGAGCCGTTGATCAGATTGATAATATGTCCGAATCCGAAGGTTATGCTTGAAACGACAACTGCTGCCTTCAAGTTATCCTTGCGCATCGCATCAAACAGAAAAGCTCTGAAAATGACCTCCTCCAAAAATCCCACGCAAAACATGGAAAGGATGTAGAGTACGGTTTCAAGGGCTCCGTAATTCAAGGTTACGCCCTGCCAAAGATTTGCGCTCAGCATAACTAAGACGGGTATGTAGTAAAGCATTGAACGTCCGGAGACTTTGGGTCGACATATTCCGCAGGATTTGAAAAGACCGCCGGTTTTCATAAACAGTAAAAGCACGGTTGACAAAACGATACCGAACGCAAGTGTTACGGACTTTTCGATGCCCACTTTAGCAGACAATAAGTCACCCACCGACATTGTCACGCAATATATGACGATCCATGTCACGGCAAACCAAATTTTGCTTTTACGGTAAAATTCACCTAACATCTTACACCTCAAGCTTCTGTTTTTCCCAGATTTCTCTTGTCAGAATCATTACGTGGCCCGTTCTGACTTCACCAAGGAGGGTTAGTTCAATATTTTCAGTTGTATGATGGTACTTAAACCCGAGCTTTTCCTGAACGCGGCGACTTTTTACGTTGCCGTTGTAATGTCCGCACCATATACGTTTCATACCGAGGTCTTCAAAAGCATAACGCAGTATTTCACGTGAAGCTTCAGGGATAAGTCCCATTCCCCAAAAGGGTTTTCCTATCCAATAGCCAAGCTCCAATTCGTCGTCTTCCTCAGCGATGTCATTACGGTGGAGTCCGATGCTGCCGATAGGTTTACCACTTCCCTTCAGGCAAACCGCATAGGTCTCGGGAGCAGACAGAACAGTACGTATAATATCTCGGCTATTCACAACGCTCGTATGAGGCGGCCAGCCTGCAGGAGGACCGACTTCGGGATCAGAAGCGTATTTATATAATTCATCGGCATCATCCTCCCTCCACGGACGGAGAATGAGTCGTTTCGTTTCAAGTGTCATTGTGCTTACCTTCATTTTATCACATTATCTGAAAAATTACAACATCCAACAAGGGTATGATGAAAATGAGCCTTGTTTGTTAACGCAAAAACAAGGTTCTACCAAAAAGAGATAGGTCAACTATTGAAAGAAAAGGCGCAAAATGGTATAATTTATTAGCGAAAGGAGGGAGGTATTACTGTGAATGACTACGTATTTGGAAATTTTCTATACACTTTGAGAACAGAAAAAAAGCTGTCACAGGCAGAGCTTGGAAAACTTCTTGGTGTCACTAACAAAGCTGTATCCAAATGGGAAAACGGCACGGCGAAACCAAACACTAAGCTAATTCCGAAAATCGCAGAAATATTTGAAGTCTCGGTTGAAGAGTTGTTCGCATGCAAACGATTTGAGTCTGATTCTGAAACCGAAGAAATAGCAAAATACTTGTTAGAACAAAAAATTAAGTTTGCTAAATCAGCCTCCGTTTTCCGCGCACTGATTCTAACACTTCCCTTGCTTTTAATATGGTTCATTATCGTAGTTATGGGATTTCGTATACCCGACGAGATTATCGGACCGCTGGGTGCTATGGTATTTATCTTAGCATTTATAATCTCCATAACTGCATTCGTCATTTATAGAAGAAATTTTAAAAATCTGCCGTTGCCCCAAAATACGGTATACCCTACAGAGTTTACGAAATTCATCAAAAAAGTGTCACAGTACATCCGATTTTCTTGGTATGTCGAGCTCTTCTTGACAATGTTGATCTACACTTTGCTCCTAAAGCTGGCAAAAAACTCGTATTACGCTAATATTTTTACCGCGATTGGTTCATTTGTTTTAATACTTACGTCCGCTGTGCTTATATATCTAAAAAGTGCTCAACTGATGCTGAAAATTAAAACACAAGTGAAGAAAATCGCCCCTAAACATAAGCTTCTGTTCCGTGAACTACCCTTATGGGGTAAAATTTGCTCTATTCTTGACCCAGTCTTTTCGACATTGTTTTGGGCTGTACAAATTCATGTTCTTTACAATGAAAATCTGTTTTTTATCGGATTCACACTACTTATATTATGGGGTTCGGCTCGGATTCCACTTTTGATTTTGCAATTGAGGAGAAAATGACAGCTGTGGAGCTTTGCCGGTTCACATATACAAAAACGCCTTAGAAATCTTATGATTTCGGGGCGTCTTTGTCTTAAAAATTTCACTTCACAAACTTCACAAGATCAGTTTTGTCTTTTCTCTTCTTCGTGCGAAGCTTATCTCCCTCTTTCGCATATCCAAGGGTGATAACAAGACGTACTGTACCGTCAATACCGCATATTTCGCGTATTTCCTCGTCGTTGAACCAACCAAGGATACAAGTACCAAGCCCCTGAGCTGCTGCTTCGGCGGTAATATACGATGCCGCGATACCGATGTCGATGGAGCGGTAGTCGTTCTTCTTTAGTTTTGCACCAAAAGCCGCAGTTTTTACGTAGGGCATCTCTGATATAACAAGCATTACGGGAGCGTCGGAAGCAAACCTATTCATTGACATTCCCTGAGTTGCCTTCGCTACCTTCTTAGCCGCTTCACCTTTGCAAACGGTTATAAAGTATGGCTGACCGTTGCAGGCAGAGGGAGAAAGACGAGCTGACTCGAGTATCCTTTCGAGCTTTTCTTCTTCCACCTGACGAAGAGGATCATAACTGCGACAGGACTGTCTGTTTAAAGCGATTTCCGTAAAATTCATATTATCACGCCTTTCCTTAGTTATCAAGATGCTCAAATATCTCTTGCCAAACCGTTTCATCCTGTGCGGTCATTTTATCCCAGTCGAAGGATGCAACAAAATCTGCTTTTTCTTTGTCTGTTACTTTCTTTTTGGAGACAAACTTTGTTCTTGCTTTGCCGAATTCACCCAGCAGCTTTACGGCATCCTTTGTGTAGTTAGGGTTATGTCCTTTATCCTTCACGAGCATAAGACGGACGTTATCTTTTCCGCGGAGAGCGATACTCAGTATCTCGTGGTTGACAACGCGACACATCTTATCGTCTTCAGAGTAGATGAGAAGTGCCTTTACGTTGCTTTTTTTTAGTGACTGGACGGCATTATATTCTACAAAAACAGGGTTTGACTCTTTTTCAAGTGCCAGAACAGCTTTGCGGTACCATTTCAAGGGACCCGAGAAGAAAGTGGCAATCATGAGTTCAACCGAAACAAATCCGCTCATGGCAACGATATGGGTGATCTCGGGGTGGAGTGCAGTGATGTTCATCGTTGAGAAGGCCCCCCAGCTGTGTCCCATAACGGAGAGGCTGAGTCCTGCAAAGCGCTCGTCAGACTTGACAGAGGTTATACAGTCGTTGAGGTCGCAGAGAGACTGAGCAAGACCGTTTGGGGTCTCGCCGCCCGACCTCATACATCCCGTATGGTCGTAGGCAAGTACCTTGTAGCCATGCGCACAAAGCTTTTCGATCTCCTTCATATAAGCCTGATGACCTCCGCCGAAGCCGTGATCGAACACGATGAGTCTGCCCTTTCTCGCATTTTCGTAGCTGTATATATATCCCTTGAGTGTATGACCTGCCGAGGCCTTGAATTCGTAAGGCTCAGCTGAGAGTCCCGGAAAATCGTCAGCAGAGAAATAAAATACGGTTTCGGTGTCATCGCAACGGGAAAACATCATTTTTTTATAAATACTAACAATTTGCTTTTCAAAGATCATAGTGTTTCTCCTGTTCGTTTCGGCGGGGATTGATTGTTTAATTCATTATATCACACATTCCGCAAAACAACAAGATATTTTACTCTCTTGACTATCATCAAAGGTTTTGGTATAATAGTTGCGCGTGCAACTGTTCCCTTTGCAACTATTTTTTTAGTTTGGAGATAAATATGTCAAAATTCATGAAGATGCTGAACAACATCAGCCGCTCTCAGGCGATCTACAGACACGGCAAAATTTCAGCCGGTGACTTGCAACCTTACCATTACGCCTATGCCTTGACTATCTGTCAAGAACCCGGCAGGAGTCAGGAAACTATCGCAGGCGAGCTCTGCGTAAACAAGAGCACCGTGGCGCGAAACCTTAATTACCTTGAAGAAAACGGGTACATAATAAGACAGGCACTGAAAAGTGACAAGCGTCGTTTTTCGGTATATCCTACGGAAAAAATGCTTGCCGTACTACCTGAAATAAAGAAAGCTTCCGAGGAATGGATGGATATGCTTTCAAGTGGAATAGACGAAGGGGAGCTTATAGTCTTTAATTCGGTACTTGAACGCATGGAATCCCGTGCAAGAGAAATCGTTGAAAATCAAGAGGAAAACAAATGAAGTGGGTCTTTTCGTACTTAAAGCCGCTTAGAGCAAGGATCACCGCAGGAATTTCGGTGAAGATACTTGCTACCTTGGCGGAGCTTTTAATTCCGTTTTTACTAAGTTACATTCTTGAACACGTCATAGTGCTCGGGGACGTGAGTAAAATTATGTTCTACGGACTTGTGATGGCAGTTTGTGCTCTTATCGCCTGCTTTGGCAACATTATTGCCAACAGAATGGCGGCAAGGACTACTATGAAGTTCTCTACCGCTATGAGACGTGACCTTTTCTCTAAGACGTTACAGCTGTCAGCACGAAGCACAGACCGCTTCACAATTCCCTCTCTTGAGGCGAGAATCACTTCCGACACCTACAACGTGCAGAACTTTATAGGAATCATGCAGAGAATGGGAATCCGCGCACCTATTTTGCTCCTAGGCGGCACGTTTATCACTATGATCATGGACAGACGACTTGCGCTGGTCATGATAGCTACTATGCCCCTTATTTTTGCGGTTGTATACGGTATCACAAGACTGGGGGTGCCGCTTTACACAAAGGTTCAGCAGTCGGTGGACGGCATGGTGCGAGTGGTACGCGAAGATGCGCAGGGAATCCGCGTGATTAAGGCGCTATCCAAGGTTAACTACGAAAACAGCCGTTTTGACAAGGCGAATTTGACACTGAAAAGAAGTGAGACCAAGGCGGGAATCATCACGGGTGTGGTAAACCCCGTAATGACGATGTTTATGAACATGGGTATCGTGGCGGTGGTGGCTGTCAGTGCTTACTGCGTTGCCGCGGGTCTTTCATCCGTGACTACAGTTATCGCATTCATGCAGTATTTCACCCTTATCTCCATGGCGATGATGGCTCTTTCGCGTATGTTCGTTATGTTCACTAAGTGTATGGCTTCTGCAAGACGTATTTCGGGGGTCATGAATGAGGTGAGCGAGCTTCGCAGGGTGGAAGATGATACTATTGGGGACCCGGCTTTACACGTTTCCTTTGAAAACGTAAGCTTTTCTTATCTTGGAAAGAGTCCTGACCTGAAGAACATATCATTTTCTCTGAAAAAAGGAGAGACTCTCGGCATTATCGGAGCCACGGGAAGCGGTAAATCTACCCTTCTCAGGCTTCTTATGAGACTTTACGATGCTGACGAGGGTATTATCCGAATCGACGGCAAGGATGTGCGTTCCTATC
The DNA here is from genome assembly GCA_045603205.1 of Eubacteriales bacterium. Lineage (GTDB taxonomy): Bacteria > Bacillota > Clostridia > Oscillospirales > CAG-272 > RUG11130. Next base: position 11,763 of record JAZULS010000088.1, read on the forward strand.
GTAGTGAAGAACTTACCGCAAAGTTCGGCGTGGTCTTCCAAAACGATTTTATTTACGCTGATACGATAGAAGAGAATATTCGCTTCGGACGTGATATTTCAAGAGATGATGTTGTAAATGCGGCAAAAATAGCCCAGGCTCACGACTACATCTCATCCTTCCCTGAAGGATATTCTCACGGCGTATCCACGGGAGGAACGAATCTCTCAGGCGGTCAGCGTCAGAGACTCCTTATTTCACGTGCGATTGCAGGAAAGCCTGAAATACTTATCCTTGACGACTCATCCTCCGCTCTCGACTACAAAACAGACGCAAATCTCCGCCTTGCGCTAAAGGACGCTTTGCCGGGTTCCACTGTAATCACAGTTGCTCAAAGAGTCAGCTCCGTGAAAAACTGTGATCTGATCCTCGTTATCGAAAACGGGGAGATCATCGGCTGTGGAAAGCACGAGGAGCTGCTTGATTCCTGTCCCGAATATAAGGAGATAAGCGACTCACAGATGGGAGGTGCTTTTCTTGACTGATAACATTAGACCTAAAAGAAAAAGAAGCATCTTTTTAAGGCTCAGCAAGTACGTTATTGAGCAGTGGCCGCTGTTCATTCTTGCTCTAATTCTCACTTTGGGAGCAAATCAGCTTTCCCTTCTCGGTCCGAAGTATTCCGGTGCCGCTATTGATGCCATCGAGGTCACAAGTGGCGTAGACTTTCCCACAGTATTTAAAAACATCGGATTTATGCTTGCCTGTTACGTTATCTCAGCTCTGCTTTCCTACGTTTTGTCTGTGGTTATGATAAATCTCAGCCAGAGAATAATCTACAAAATGCGAAAGCAGGTATTTGAAAAGCTGACCACCCTTCCCGTAAGCTTCTTCGATACCCACGCAACGGGCGACATCATCAGTCACCTTTCCTACGACATTGACACTATCAACAGCACCCTTTCCCACGACCTCATTCAGGTCATGACGAGTATTTATACAGTTGTAGGTTCTCTCGTATTCATGTGGCAGATCTCAAAACCCATGATACTGATTTTTGCTCTCACCGTTCCTGCCTCTATCCTCTTCACACGTTACCGTTCAAAGGTAGTTCGTCCGCTTTTCCGTAAGAGAGCGAAAAAATACGGAGAACTGAACGGATTTGCCGAGGAGATGCTGACGGGCTCCCGTACCATCTCTGCTTACGGAAGAGAAGAAGAGATCTCCTCACGATTTAACAAGATCAACGACGAAGCCATGGACGCCTTCTACAAGGCGGAGTACCAAGCGGCGATGCTCTTCCCCACTATCAACCTTATCAACAATATTTCACTGACTCTCGTTGCCATAATCGGCGGAATCCTGTACATGTTCTCACAAAACGGTACGGTGCTTGCAGGATCTATATTCTTCATTACCCTTGGTGGAGTTGCCCAGTTTGTACAGTATTCAAGAAAATTTGCAGGGCCCATCAACGAGTTCTCCAACATCCTTCACGAGTTCCAGTCGGCTTTCTCGGCTGCAGAGCGTGTGTTCACCATCCTTGACGAGGAAAGCGAAAAGGCGGACGACGAGGATGCAAAGGAACTTAAAACCGTTATGGGAGACGTGACTCTCGACAACGTAAGATTCGGTTATACGGAAGACAAAACCGTCCTTGGAGGAGTGAACGTAAAAGCAGAAAAGGGACAAACCGTAGCTATTGTCGGACCTACAGGTGCGGGAAAAACTACTATCATCAACCTGCTTATGCGTTTTTACGATCCTCAAAGCGGCGAGATCCTCATAGACGGTATTCCCTCCACGAAAATAAAGCGTGAGGACTTACGTCTTGCGTTCAACATGGTGCTTCAGGACACGTGGCTCTTCTGCGGAAGCATCTATGACAACATCGTATACGGCAGAGAGGACGCTACCCCCGAGGAAGTATACGCCGCGGCAAGGTCTGCAAGGATCTCTACCTATATCGAGGGGCTTCCCGACGGATATGACACCGTACTCTCCGATGACGGCGTAAACATATCTAAAGGACAGAAGCAGCAGATCACCATAGCAAGAGCTTTTCTGTCTAAAGCACCGATCCTAATTCTCGACGAGGCAACTTCAAACGTTGACTCACGCACGGAGAGGCAAATTCAGAGTGCAATGAACGATCTTACAAGAAACAAGACCTGTTTCATCATCGCTCACAGACTTTCAACCATTCAGAATGCGGACACGATCCTTGTTGTGAAGGACGGCGACATTATCGAGCAGGGCGGCCACGAAGAACTCCTCAAACGTGGCGGTTTCTATTCAACGCTTTATAATTCTCAGTTTAATTAAAAACAGATCCATCTCTATGTGTGCCGATATGCTTGCACATATGGAGATGGATCTTTATATTTACTTTTTAAAGAACGCAACGACAACGGCGCCCGGTCCTGCGTGGGTACCGATGGAGCTTCCTACTGCGGTGTATCTCACTTCTTCGAGGTTACCTTCCCAGATATATCTGCTGTCCTCGATATACTTGAGAAGCAGAGCGTCGGAAATACCGCTGTAACCAAGGAGAACGGGTTTTGTGAAATCAATGCCGCCTGACTTATCTATCTGCTGTACGAGAAGGTTGTTGCCCATTTTCGAGCCTCTCGCCTTGCCAAGAACTTTCACTTCACCTCTGATGAGAGAGATAACAGGCTTTATATTGAGCACCGCTCCTGCAAAACCGACAGACTTTGACACTCTTCCGCCCTTCACCATATACTCAAGAGTATCGACGAGGGCTACCACAACGATCTTCTTTTTTTCCTCTTCCAGTACCTTTGCGATCTCCTCGGCGCTCTTTCCCTCATCAAGAAGCTTCACAGCAAGCTCAACGAGGATTCCGCTTCCCATTGCGGCGCTTTCGCTGTCTACAACGTAAACGTTTTCATAATCCGCCGCGGCAAGCTTCGCACTCTGACAAGTTCCGGAATAGGCTGAACCCAAAACGACAGCTACCGCGCTCTCGCCTGCTTCTTTGGCTTTTTCGTATTCCTTTGCGAAAGCCGCAGGGTTTGCCTGACTTGTTGTGGGGAGCACGTCACTTTCGATAAGCTTTTCGTAAAAAGTCTTATGGTCGATGGTAACGCCGTCTATGAACTCCTCTTCGCCGAAACGGAGAGTCAGGGGCACCGTATGTACTCTGCTTTTTATCTCGGGGACTAAATCTGCCGTGGAATCTACTATAATTCTTGTGTTCATGTTATTTCCAATCCTTAAATTCAAGTTGTTGATTTGTCAACGTGTTGCATTATAACATAGTATTGTTGATTTGTCAACATCTTTTGAGGAAAAATTTCCCCGCCATACAAAACGGCGGGGATTTGTGTTAAGTTTAAGTAAGGTTAATCTATAAGCTCGCGGGCGCTTACATTTTTATCTGATGCAACTTCAAAATCACAGTTCGGACAGTATTTTGTGTGTACCGTCCTTCTTGTGAGCCTATTAAACACCTTAAATCTCTCGTACTCACGGATCATTGGATAATATTTCTTGCGCTTTTCGAGAACTGAACTGCATTTCGGGCATAATTTGTTGTCAGAATTGAAAATTTTTAATTTTGCGCGTTTTATAATGAAGACAACTATATGTACCGGCAGTGTGATCAGGACAAAGTAAACGATGAAAGCTACCAGAACGTACAAAGAAGAAATAAAAGACTTGTCTCCTTTTTGCTGAAGGATATCTCCGACTTCATCTTCAAGGGACCAGGACGACGCCATACCGGACTGTACAATGCAGTAAATTATGCTGTTCTTTTCTCCATTGGCTCCGATTACCGCACCGAAATTATCGTTCTTTGCATCTCCTGTCAGATCGTCTATCTTAACCACAAGGAAATTGTATCCGTAAGCCTGAAATTTTTCGTTTGTACCTGAAAAGCTGTGTTCCTTTATAGTGTCACTGTCGTAAAAATCGTAGCTGTCTATAATCTCTAATAGGACTGTCGGGAATTCCTCGTCGTCATAATTAACTTCAAGCGTCACCCATTCTCTCTGATAGTCCATTTCATGGGAAAACTTTGTGTTCTTGGCACCGAAAAGTTCGTCCTCATCGGGGAGAAACGCTTCAACTGCTGTATTGAAGGCTGAATCCTTTTTAAGGTACTCTTTCTCTCTAAAGGAGTTGAATAGATGGGCAAAAGGAAGTTGGAGTACTAACACGAAAAAGAGAATCCATGCAACGATGCTCCGTCTCTTTATGCGTAATAATACATAGTATGCAATTAAGGAGAAAATACCTATAGCAAAAAATGCGAGAAACATATTGACGGGGACGAAGGTGAAAAAGGATAAAAGCCAAATTGCGAGGGTCATAACTAAAAATATGATATACATAAGTTTAACCTATTCCTTTCTTTAAACATTTAAAAACCGATTTCCGCCTCGGGTATAACCGAACTGCTCCGACAATATTATACCATTTTTTTGGTTTATGTCAAATGTTTGGGATCTGTCGCTTGATTTGCGTTAAAAGTTTAAAAAGTCGTCTATTTTGAGTTCATCTACATTAACAAAACAGTCCACCACGCACACCTTGACTCCCACATTTTCGGCTTCTTTCAAAGCCTTTGCAAAATCGGGGTCGGTCTCGGCGTTGGGTTTGAAGCTTTTGCAACCCTTCATCTGAATCACGAAGAAGATATAGGCATCATACCCTGCTTCTTTGGCATAAACAAGCTCTTTTAAGTGCTTTGCCCCTCTATCCGTTGGAGCATCAGGAAACATGGCGACTCCTTTCCTCTCAAGAGTTACCCCCTTAACCTCAACGAAGGCTTTTCGCTTCTCTGTTTCAAGATAGAAGTCAAAACGGGAGTTGCCAAACGTATGCTCCGGTTTAACCAAGGTAAGTTTTCCGAAATAGTCTGTAGTATTAAGCCACTCTTTAAAGACTGCATTGGGAGCTTGGCTGTCTATATTCACAAGAACGTCCCCCTTATATACCGACACAAGGTCGTAGGCGGTCTTTCTCGCAGGGTTGTCAGACTTTTCAAGGATAACTGTAGCTCCCTCGATTAGCAGTTCTCGGCAACGTCCCGTATTCTTTACGTGGCAGACCACATTATCTCCGTCTACATCAACGTGAGCGATGAAGCGGTTGGGGCGGGAGATAAACTTTCCGAATTTAATATTGTTGTATCTCATACTTTTACCTTTTCCTGACGCTTTTTCATAAGTCTCCAGTTGATAAATCCGTAGGTATCGTTAACAAGAAAGATAACGAAGCACATTACCATGGGGAGATATCCGACGTTCGTCAGAGTAGCGAGTATCCATAGGATTATCAGCACGATGTCGTTAGCAGCATAGAACAAGGCGTAATAGGGGCTTCGCATGATAGTTAAGACAGACGCCATAAAGCTTGTGGTGACGGACAAGGTACTGACTAAAAGGTTAGCTGTATTGAAATATCCGAGAACGGGCCACATAACAAGGGTTACGCTGACGGCAACAAAGCCGATTATTACCCACTTTTTCGGGGTCATTTTCGCCACCTTTACTTCACGCTCGGAATAGGGGTTTCGAAGCCACGTGACAAGCGCCCAAGCGGCGGAGGGAGTGGTGAGTCCGAGGTACGTTATCATCTCACCGTAGTATCTTGTATGAAAAGAAACGGCAGCGTACAATGTGGCAAAGATGATAGATATAAGCTGTCCGATGGGATCCCCTTTACCGACGAATATAAGCGCTGTAGCACCGATAAGAGACGTTACAACTGAGACCCAATCGGGACTCGGAAACAGGGCTGAGGAAACGAATATGACAACGAGAGAACCTATCCATATGGTCTTCTCGATCTTTGTCAGATTTTGTATTGATTTGAATAAATTCACGCTTTGAGGTTCTCCGGTTTAGCCAATAGTCTTCAGATATTCCATGGAACGGCTGACCTCTTCTCTTCCGCTGGGCCAGCAGTCTTCGCTCTCAACAACAATGTCAAGTCCGATAGAAGCGGCATAGTCGCGAACTGCCTTGACGGGAGCTGTACCTGCACCGAGGGGACGTCCTTCACCGTTTGCCATTCCGTCCTTCAGGTGGATCATTTTTACTCGGTCTCCCAGTCTGTCGATGACCTTAATAGGATCCAGCTTCGCAACGTATACCCAATAAGTGTCAAGCTCAAAGTTCAGTTCTGTGCGCCCTAAAAGCTCGTCGTGGATGCTGTATCCTTCATCGGTCTCGTAAAACTCCACCGCGTGGTTATGGTAAAGAAGCTCAAGTCCCGCTGCTTTTATCTTTGGCATGGATCTGTTGATTAGTGCGATAAAATCCTCAAGCTGCTCACGGCGTCTGAGCTCAGCACCGGGGATAATGTATCTCTTACAGCCGATCGCCTTGAGGTAAGCTATAGTACCGTCAATATCGTCTCTAAGCGTTTCCCAATCGCGGTGAGAACCTATGACTTCCACGCCGTACTTCTCCATAAAGCTAACCACCTGCTCGGGAGTGTTGTCAAAAAACTCCGCAAATTCGATATATTTAAATCCAAGTTCAGCAGCTGTTTTGATTGCTTCCTCAAGACTTCTTTCAGCTATGTCTCTAATGCTGTACATTTGAATTCCGTATTCCATAATTACCTCCCATAAGCTGTAATATGAGCTTATAAATATTATAAACCGACAAGCGAAAAAATTCAATACTTGTCGGTTCATATTATTAAGTTCTGATATATCTGTGACGTCTCCCATCGGGCTCGGTCTTCGCGATGACTCTCATTGCTTCAAGCACCTTCAGCACTCCCCACAGCTCACGTCCGTGTATCTTAGCCGCCTTTGCAAAATCATCTCTTGTGAAGACTTCAGGAAGCGTTTCGGGTACGTAAGCACGAAGATCTTCCGGAAAAGAGAGGTCTACTACGTCAACAAGTTTTGTAGGTATAAGATCAAGCTTTTTCGCACCCTTCTTTGGATTACTTTTTCTTCCGCTGAGAAGTCGGTAATCGTCAGCGTGGATCTTCACGGCAGTTATAGTAAGTGTCGGATCTCTGAGGTAGTCAATAATGTAGACAAGCTCTGAGATAAGCGTGTACATATCCCCGCCTTTTCGGCTGGTCAGTTTTCCCGTAACCTCTCCGCTTTTGGGATCGAGCCACACAACTCTCTTTTTATCCGCTATAGGAAAAACAATCCGCACACACTTATCGGCCAGGAAAGCTTCAAGCTTGTCCGTCATACCGTAAAGAGTTGCGGTTTGTATTTCTGTTATTTGACCCTCTCGCATACAGTCGGCGACGAAGCCTTTATATGCGACCTCATGGAACTGTGTTTCTCTTTCGAAGAAGTTTTTAAGGATATAGTGCAGACTCTTTTCTTTATATGTGCCGATCCCGTACTCAGCGCGTCCGTTTAAGGCACACATTGACACAAGATTATCAAAAGCCAGTCTGTCCGATTCCTTCACCATATCAATAACGACTCTTCAACCACTCGAGAAGGGCGTCAATATCGTCCTCGCTGAGGTTTCTGTCCTTGAAGAAAGCGTTCATTACGGAAACGAAGGAGCCTGCATGATACTGTTCGATGAAGTTAGTGGTCACTTCGTGAATATAGCTGTCCTTCTCTGCAAGGGGAATATAGTATCTTTCCTTACCGTTCTTGTAGGAAGCGATATAGCCTCTGTCCTCAAGACGCACGAGGAAAGAAATGAGTGTGGGTGCCTTCCAGCCCTTTTTGTTTCCTACCTGCTGCATAAGATATGCAGTATTGAGCGGAGGTGTTCCCTCCCAGATTGCGCTCATTACTTCAAACTCCGCATCCGGAAGCTTTACCGAATAGTCAACGGGGTTTGCGCGGCTGATGATTTCTTCCATCAGTCCGTTAACATTATCAACGTTCATTATTTTTCTCCAATTGTGTAAAAATGGTTATTTTTGTTTTCGCACTATTTATTATACATGTGTCTAATTATTTTGTCAATACAATTTTCGCGGTTTTTTTGCGGCTATGACCCTCGAAGTGGAGGGACAGAGCCAAAAATCCATCGTATAATTGACAAAAAAGTCAACATATTGTATAATACATAGGAAATCAGGTATATATATGCGAAATCGGTGATATTATGTTTGTCGAAAAAATTTCTGTAAAAAATAAAAATTTTCTTAAAATTCTTGACGCGTTAGCGCTTTGCGGCAAGATCAGCCGAGCTGAACTGTCGAAACGATGCGCAATTTCGCCTGCAACTCTGTCCTCTGCCCTTGAAATACTCCTTGACTTTGGTATCGTTTGTGAGGAATTTCACGGCAAATCTTCTCGTTTTTACATAACTGACAACGTTTTATTTACCGTTTTCGATCTGTGTGACCGCAATTTCGTCGCATATATGATGACTTTAAGCGGCGATGTAGTCTACAGTATGACATACAGATATTCGGATGCCTATTTCTTCGACGAGAACGTTTCAGTTTTTATGAAAAGCTTCGTAAGCAAGATCTCAACAGCAGGGTTCTCAGACAAAGTCTGTGCAGTTGCGGTGATAAAGAATGGGTATGAAAATTTCAAATCTACCACACGGAGCATTTTAGGCTCTTATGAAAGACTTTCTGCCCTTATCCGTGGTTACTTTGGAGAGACGCGTGTTTTAGTGGAAGACAATATTTCTATGGCTGTCAAAAATGTGTCTTTGCGTGCTGACTCCGCACCCTGTTTTATCATCAATCAGCGTGGACGTGACTTGCTTTGCACCTGTGTTCATGACGATGAAAGTTACACTACGGGGATTCTACGGTGCGAGGAGAGGAGTCATATCGCGTCAGGAAGCAATCTTGCGGATTACTGTGCAAAGTCCCTTGGCAATCTCATTTCCGTAATTAAGCCGAAAAAAATCCTGTTCGACCGACTTAAAATCACAAGTGAACGTGACTTTGCACGTGAATTTGTCTCAAAGCTCAATGTTTTTCTAAGCGAAGAAGTATGTTCTGCTGAAGTCGTTATATGTGATGAACCGTTATTCAAGGCAGGCATCGCTAAGGCTGTGAGACACGCATATTTTGAAAATCTTCTGAACCTTCATAAAACTGCGGTGGATAAAAATGATTAAATATCCTATGAAGTTAAGCCCCGTTCCAAAAGAGATAATTTGGGGCGGGATGAGACTGAAAGAACACTATAACAAGGTCGCTCCCTTTGAAAAGATTGCAGAGTCATGGGAGCTGTGCGTCAGAGAAAATGACTCGGCGATAATATCAAGCGGAGAATATAAGGGGCTTTCGCTGAAAGAATACGTAGAGCGTGATTCAACTGCCGTCGGTACGGATTGGCAGGGCGAAAACTTCCCTCTTTTAATAAAGTTCATTGACGCCGAAAGCGATCTGTCGATTCAGGTACATCCGGATGAAGTTTATGCTGAGACCCACCCCGAAGCGGCTGCAAAAAACGAGGTATGGTACATTCTTGAAGCCGAGGACGGTGCTGAAATCGTTTACGGTTTCAACGGTGAGGTGTCAAGAGGTGAGTTTGAAGACGCCGTTAAGTCGGGAGATATTGAAAAAACTCTCCGCAGAGTTACCGTTAAGGCAGGGGACCTGTTCTACATTCCCGCCGGGCAAGTTCACGCTATCTGCGGAGGTATTCTCATTGCCGAAATTCAGCAGAACTCGGACACCACTTTCAGGATCTACGACTACGACAGAGTAGGTGCCGACGGCAATAAAAGAGAGCTTCACGTAATGGAAGCTCTTGAGGTTGTAAAATGTTATACAGATGAAGAAATCGAAAATCTAAAGTATTTTAGGCGGGAATCAAGAAGAGATCTCCTTTGCCCGTCTGAAGTTCTTTGTGACTGCGAATACTTCAGAGTAACGAAAGTCGGTACCGCATCGGAAATCTCATTTGCAGTTGACGAAAGAAGTTTTGTGTGTCTGTTGTTTACGGATGCCGATGATGCTTTTGTGATGTCAGGAGAGGCTTCACTTGAAATTTTGAAGGGCGACTGCGTATTCATTCCTGCAGGTATGGGGGAAGTCAAAATCCGTGGCAAGTCGGAATTTTTGCTTTCCGAAATTTAATCCTTAATTTAATCCTTATTCGGAATAAATTTGATACCGCCGAAGTCAGAAAGTTCACCGTCTGACAGCGAAACTGCAGAATATCCTTGGGTTTTAAGAAACTCAAGGATTTTTTTGTGGTCGGGATGACGCTCTATATTTCCGAGGAAATAAACCGTATTTTCGCATACTCCCGAAGCACCGCCGATGAATCCTTCGGAATAGCCATCCAGGCGAATGTTGCCGCTTTTTATTTGCAGATGAGGCAAGTCCAACGATTCGCAGGCAGAAATAATGGAAGGATCCGCACTTATCACAGCATTTTCAAGAACGAGGCTTGAGCAAGTAGCGTACCCTTGTTTAACGTCCACAAGTCTTATGCCTTTTAGCTCGAAGAGGCACTTGATCTCGGGTGCCACGTGTTTTTCAAGTCCCATAGCCACTTCCCCACAAACAAGCGTGTTGAGTGAAACGTCAAAAGGATATTTTTGAGAGCGTGGTGAATCGGACGGCACGACTTTTGATCCCGTATTCTCTTCGATAGCCCTTGCCACGTGAGGATTTGAAATGTGATATTCTTTGGGCAGTATTACCTTGTCATCAAGGCAAAACACTATCATATCGGGATGGGTATTCACCGGTGTATCCAATGCCTTGTCCGAGGGTAACATTATAACGTCGAAGCTTTCTTCAATAATAGGCAAATATTCCTCGGCGAGGGACGACAGTATGGCTGTGTACCTTTTCATAATCTTCTCCTAAAAGTCAAAAACTCCCTCGAAAGGGAGTTTATAACAAACAGTTCGTTATTATACGCGGGTAACCTTGCCTGAACGCAGGCAACGAGAGCATACGTATCCAGTCTTGTGAGCGCCGTCTACAACAGCCTTAACTCGACTGATATTGGGTTTCCACATTCTGTTAGTCTTGCGATTAGAGTGAGAAACATTCTGACCGAAAGTTACACCTTT
>JAZULS010000089.1:0-9862 GCA_045603205.1 Eubacteriales bacterium
TCCCCTCAGGACAGTGGTATACAAACACTATCCTCTGGGCTGTTGAAAAAGGAATTACCGCCGGTACGGGCAAAGGCAAATTCTCACCCAACGTAACCTGCGACCGCGGTCAGATAGTAACCTTCCTTTACAGAGCAATTAATAAGTAAGTTTCAACTTAAATTAAATTAAATAATACGGTATGACTTCACAACCCGAGTGATATACCGATCAAAGGGAGTGATGTCGCACATCACTCCCTTGCGCATTTTTACAAAATATTTTAAGGAGGGATATCATGTCAATATTTGATAAGATTCTCAAAAAAGGCACCGATGCCGTAGCTAAGAACGTAAAGACAGCAATCGGCACAAAGAAGGAGACGTTCACCTTTGCCGCACTCCCCGAAACCCTTGCCGAGCTTCAGGCTCTCCCCGAGGCAAAGCTTGACGATCCTTTCAAAACTGCGGCTCTAACCGTTCTTGCTGTCTGCGCATACGCAGCAGACGAGGCAACAGGCGTTGAGATGCTCAACTGGCTCCGCGGTCCCCGTCCTCTCGGCGGCGGTGAGCTCAGCTTCCTGAAGGACCGCTTCCGTGACGGTAAGACCTACGTGCCATTTTCATACTTCAAGGGCGCAACTCCCGACAACGACTACACACCCGACGTCCCCTTTGTACTCACCGTTGAGTCAAATCCCTATTCCGATGCCAATGAAGGCTACATGAAGCTTTTCGTAAGAAGCGGCGGTGCGGATAATCCCCGCGAGATCGTCCTCAGAAGAAAGGGTGACGGTACGTGGCTCCTTTGGGATCAGATGATCCTCGTTGGAATCCGCGAGCCCAAGTCTGCCGATCCCTGGGCGTAATGAGGCGCACGGGACGCAGCGGAGGATTCTTCATATGCTTCATATTCAATTTGCTTTTAAACCTTGAATACAGCATACCCGCATGGATTCTCCTTGCTTTGCACTTCATATTTGATATTTCGATCTGGTGGTTCGTTGGCGGTCTTGTCTTCTGGATTCTATGCATCCTCTCGGGTATGTGGATCATGGGCTGGGCGGCGAGCTGTGCCTCTGAGCCCGACCCGATAAAGGAAAACAAAAATCCTTATTCCGTAAAAAAGGATGATACCAAGTGAAAACATTTTTACGATTAGGAGTGATCATCATGTGCCTCGGATTTTTAGCAGCGTTGTTCGGTTGTAATAAGGATAAATTTATTCTTGACGGTCCCGGTATGATAAATACGGATGTCTTCGACAAGATAACCGTTTCCCGCAGCGGCTACAGTGAATCACAGCAGAACTTTAATCTGGAACTCACCGTAACCGACGATGGGTGGTTCATTAACGGTGACATCTACAGAAGCTATGGTGTTTACGAACCCGAGGATGCGATCCGGATCCCAGGGGATATGCTATTAGCTATCAGGTCACTTAGAGCGCATGAGTTACCCGACGTCACACCGACAGAGCTTTCCTCGGAAGAGGAAAACTTCATCCGGGACGGAGGCGAAATACTTGATCAGGGAAACGTGGAGATCGAAATCGTCTATACTGACGGCAAACGGATAAAAAAAGTAGACAAAGACGATTTTTCGTTAGCGCTCTACAATATCGTGCTTCCTTTATTCGAAGCAAAATATAATTAAAACGCAAAAAGATAATTTACAGCAAACCATATCCGTGTTATACTTAGAGTATAACTAAAAACACCCGAAAGGGAAGTCTTAATAAACGAAAGGAGTTCTATTATGGGACTTATTAAAGCAGGACTTGGTGCACTGGGCGGCACACTTGCAGATCAGTGGAAAGAATTTTTCTATTGTGATTCACTCTCTTCAGATGTACTTATGAAAAAGGGAGAGAAGAGAGTCAGCGGACGCTCTTCCAACACAAAAGGGAACGATAACATTATTTCAAACGGATCAGGTATCGCCGTTGCAGACGGTCAGGCGATGATCATCGTAGAGCAGGGTAAAGTAGTTGAATTTTGCGCAGAACCCGGTGAATTTACATACGATACATCCACAGAGCCTTCAATCTTTACAGGCAAGCTCGGCACAAGCATCCTTGATACCTTCAAGACAATCGGCAAGCGCTTCGCATACGGCGGCGATACAGGTAAGGATCAGAGAGTATACTACTTCAATACCAAAGAGATCACCGGTAACAGGTTTGGAACCGCATCTCCCATTCCTTTCCGCGTGGTTATCAATGAGCAGATGGGACTCGCGCTGTCCGTTGACATCCGCTGTAACGGTATGTATTCCTACACAATTGCTGACCCCCTGTTGTTCTATACAAACGTAGCATCCAACGTTGCAGAAGAGTATACTCGAGATATGATCGACGAAACTCTGAAGTCCGAAATGCTGAATGCACTTCAGCCTGCGCTTTCTAAGCTTGCAGCGGCAAGAATTCAGTATTATGAGCTCTCAGGTAAGACTATGGAGATCCGCGATGCACTCAATGAGGTCCTCTCACGTGAGTGGGGAGAGCTGCGCGGTCTTAAGATGCGTAACGTAAGCATCAACTCCCTCACCATTCCCGAGGATCAGAGAAAGAAGCTCACCGAGTGGGAAGAAAACGCTATGACCACCAATCCCATGATGGCAGGAAGCCGACTTGTTGGCGCGCAGGCTGACGCTATGAAGATGGCTGCGCAGAATGAAGGCGGTGCAATGACCGGATTTATGGGAATGGGAATGGCTGCTAACGCCGGCGGAATGAATGCTCAGAATTTCTTCCAGATGGGTATGCAGCAGCAGGCTGCGGCACCTGCCGCTCCTGCGGCAAACGGATGGACTTGCGCTTGTGGCGCTACCGCAACCGGCAAGTTCTGTCCCGAGTGCGGTGCAAAGAAGCCTGAACCCAAGCCCGCCGGCGGATGGACATGTGCGTGCGGTGCAACTGCAACGGGAAAATTCTGTCCCGAGTGCGGTTCACCCAAGCCTGCTGATAAAGAGGGTTGGACCTGTGCATGCGGTGCTGTAAACAAGGGCAAATTCTGTGCTGAATGCGGTGCAAAGAAGCCTGCAGGTGTACCTCAGTATAAGTGCGATAAGTGTGGCTGGACTCCCGCAGATCCTACAAAAGCGCCTAAGTTCTGCCCTGAGTGCGGTGACATTTTCGACAACGGCGATTTAGTGTAATAGTAAAACCGTTTAATTTAATTATAATTTAATGATAAGGAGGAAATTATGGGAATTTTTGATATTTTCAAGAAAAAGGACTGCGAAATTTGCGGTAAAGAAGTCGGTCTTCTTGGTTATAAAAAGCTTGAGGACGGCGAGATCTGTAATGATTGCGTAAAGAAGCTCTCTCCATTTTTCGACGACCGCAGACACTCTACCGTAGAACAAATAAAGGCTCAGCTTGCATACCGTGCGGAGAATGAAAAAGCACTTGCAGGCTTCAATCACAGCGTAGCGATCGGTAAGTATGAGAAGATGTTCATCGAGGTCGTAGGCGGTGTTCCCACACGTTTTGTAATTTCATCCTCTGATAATTACAAAGCAAAGAACCCCGACATTATTTCTTTCAAGAACGTTTCTTCATGCACACCCGATATCAAGGAAAACCGAACTGAAGAGAAGTACACCAATGATAAGGGCGAGAGAGTAAGCTACAATCCCCCGAGATATGAGTACAGCTATGATTTCAACATCAAGCTGAATATTTCAGGTTGTGAATATTTTGATTTCATTAATCTCGATCTCAACTCTGGCAGTGTTAAATTAAAGACGGTCGCTCCTGCAGGAAACGGCTTCTTTAACATGAGAAATACCTTCGACCCAATGCTGTATCCCGAGTATCGTGAGTTCAAGGCGATGGTCGATGAGATTTGCGCATACGTTTCCGCAGGTCAGAAGGGTGTCACTTACAGTGGAATGCAATACGGACAGACAAATAACTTCGCTCATGGCGGTACTGTAGATCCGATCCAGGGTATACTCGCTCAGATGCGTACAGCTAACGATATGCAGACCCTTACAGCACTACAGATGAATCTTACCACAATGATCATAAATCACCCTAATAAAGCTACAATCATGGATCAGGCGGCAACGATCATGGCAGATTCAATGGTTCGCATTGAATCTGCAGCAGCAGGTATTCCTTATAACGGAGCGATGGGTGCTGTAGGGAACAGTGTCCCGGGTTCCACCTCTGCTCAGAACGCATCCACATCATCTAATGCAAGTTGGATCTGTCCCGCTTGCGGTAGTGAGAACGTAGGAAAATTCTGTAATAATTGCGGAGAAAAAATGCCTGTGCCTAAGTCGGATGCTTCATGGACTTGCCTCTGCGGTGCCAAGAATACGGGCAAATTCTGCAGTGAGTGCGGGCTTGAACCTGCTCGTCCTGAGGATATTGAGTGTAGTGAGTGCAGTTGGACTGCTGATGAGGGAACAACTACGGTTCCCAAATTCTGTCCCAACTGCGGCAGAGAGTTTGACTATAACGATCTGAAATAAGTATATATTCTGTACGGTATGTTTATTTTACGTTCAAGTTAAAAATCTACCGTCAAAACGAAATGAAAGGGGTGAATTTCCTTGTCAGTTTTACAGCAATACAAATGTCCATGCTGTGACGGCGCTATCGAATTTGACGTACAGTCACAGAAAATGGAATGTCCATATTGCGGGACAGAATTTGAAATGGAAACTCTTCGCGCATACGACGAAGCGCTTAATACCCAGGGTGAGGATAATTTAAACTGGGATACAAAAGCAGGTTGCGAATGGAGAGAAGGCGAGGCAGACGGACTTCGTGTTTACGTTTGTAAAAGCTGTGGCGGAGAAATCGTAGGCGACGAAACGCTTGGTGCAACAAGCTGTCCCTTCTGCGGAAATCCAGTTGTCATGATGGGTCAGTTTGCAGGAGATCTAAAGCCCGATTACGTTATTCCTTTTAAATTTGATAAGAAAGCAGCGATAAATGCACTAAAAAAGCATTATCTTGGCAAAAAACTGCTTCCCAAAGTTTTCAAGGATCAGAACCATATCGACGAAGTAAAGGGCGTGTACGTCCCGTTCTGGCTTTTTGATGCTGATGCTAACGCTAACATCAGATACAGAGCTACCAAGACCCGCGTTTGGAAGGATTCAAGCTACAGATACACAGAAACAAGCTATTATACCGTTATGCGAGGAGGAACTATCGGCTTTTCATCAGTTCCCGTTGACGGCTCCACAAAAATGGACGACACACTTATGGAATCTATTGAGCCGTTTAACGTGAATGAAGCTGTAGATTTCCAGACAGCGTATCTGTCAGGATTTCTCGCAGACAAATATGACGTTACCTCTGAAGAGAGCATAGCGCGTGCAAACGAGCGTATCAAAGTCAGCACAGCAGACGCGTTTGCGTCCACTGTTAACGGATACACAACTGTTTTACCCGAGGCTTCAAGTGTGATGCTTAATAACAGCTCTGCAAAATATGCACTGTATCCGGTTTGGCTTCTGAATACAAGCTGGAACGGTCAGAAATATACCTTTGCAATGAATGGACAGACAGGTAAGCTCGTTGGCGACCTTCCTCTTGACAAGGGTGCTTATAAAAGATGGCTCTTCGGTATCGGAGCCGCTGCTACAGCCGCGTGCTATCTGATATCATATCTTGTTTGGTTACTGTAAGGAGGTAGTGAAATGAAGAACAGAATTTATGCGGCATTGTTCGCTATCCTTCTTTGCATGCTTATGTGTGTGCCTGTATTTGCAAGTGAAGCATACGATTACCTTCTTTACGATGAAGCAGATCTGCTTACAGACGATGAGGAAGCCGATATCTTAACAAAGCTTGCAAGTCTTACTGAGAAGTATGCAGTTGATTTTGCAGTAGCAGCTGTTAATTCAGTTGATGGTTATTCCGTTGATGAGTATACTGAGTATTACTTTGACACAGTGGGACTCAGCACAGGAGAAGGTTGCGATGGAGGAATCCTGTTGCTAATCGCAATGGATGACGGCGAAGGCGGTAGAGCCTACCGTATACATACCCGCGGTCTCCCTGAAGATGCAATGACCGAAGATCAGCAGATCGAGATAGGTGAGGATACTGCAACACATCTCTCTGACGCGGAATACGCAGAAGCTATTAACGTTTTTCTTGACGAAAGCGAATACTATATTAATGGCGAGATCAACGGGTATCCTTTTGCTGCAGGCAAGAATTTTATCATATCACTTGTGATTGGTATTATTCTTGCGCTCATCATAACGGGAGCATGGAAAGGACAGCTCAAGTCTGTAAGACAGCAGAGAGCGGCCGCAAATTACGTTAAGAACGGTAGTATGAACGTAACTATGGCAAACGATTTCTATCTATACAGTACAGTGAAATCTGAAAAAATAGAAGAAAAATCCTCGTCAAGTAGTTCGTCCGGTTCATCCGGAGGAAGAACAACCGGCGGAAACTTTTAATTTTAAAAAACATGGAAATGGAATTAATAAAACACCTACAAATGTTATAAGAATCTCTAACCGGAATAACCAAGATCCGTTCCCTAATACGTTTAATAAACTAAAATCGGTGATGCGCTCCGCTTGACCCAGGACGATCTTGATGCGCAGAACTTCTACGGATGGAACCCTGCTTTCGATAAGGGTTACAGAGAAGGAAAGAAATGCAGATAAAATTATAAAAAAGAATGGTAGCCACAGTTTTCAAGGTGGTTACCACTCTTTTTGTTTTGATACGTCGTTAATGTTGATCTGCTACTTACGTGTCCGATGACATATACGTAATGATAATGCTATATTCATCTTCCACATAACTAACATTAGGTGTATAATTTAGAAAAATTCATATCGAGGGATATAACATGAACATAGCTGAAAACATTAATAAATTTAGATCTTACCTTTATGAAGAAGAAAAGAGTCAAAATACGATAAAAAATATATGAGAGATATTCGCATGTTTTTTGAGTATTTAGGAGATAACATTTTAACTAAACAAGTTGTGTTAATGTATAAAGAGCACCTTGGAGAGACCAAAGCCATAACAAGTGCAAACTCAATGATCGCATCTATAAATTCATATTTTTTCGATTTGTCGGAAAAGAAGAGCTGTGTGTAAAATACTTTAAGATACAAAGAGAAGCCTTTTGTTCTGCGGAAAAGCGCTTACAAAGACAGAATATAGTTGGTTTGCATGAAACGGCAAATTAAACGCTAAAATAATTTAGCGTTCGCTATATTTGTTGATTGACTTGGTTTGTGGTTTGTGCTATACTGAATATATAAATACGCACACAGAGGTATACTATGGCGACTAGTTATAAGAAGCTTTGGAAGCTGCTCATAGATAGAGATATGAAGAAGAAAGATCTTGCTGCGGCGGCAGGGATCAGTAATTTTACCATAAGCAAAATGAGTGCCGGCAACAACGTGACCGTTGAGATACTTGGCAAGATATGCGTAGCTCTTGATTGCAAGCTTGATGATATCGTAGAGTTTATTCCCGATGAAACAGAGAAAGGAGGAAAGTCAAATGGATAAGAGAAGCTATGAAATTTTCAGCGGAAACACACACGTTGCAACATGGGAGAATGACACTCTTACCGTCATAAACGAGGCTTTACTTCCCCTCTATCTGAAGAAGATTCAAAACCTCGATATGTGGCTTGAAACACGTTCTATTGACAGCCACCGCGCAAACTCCCGTCTTCTAAAAAAGGCCCTCCGTCTTGCGGAGAGGGATGACGTTTCAACCGTTATTCACGTGAACGGAGCTACTATCACCGACAATTACTGGATCCGTCCCATCGGTTCCGAACTGACGTACAGTGACGTTAAGTTCACAGACGATTACTTTTCAAACCTTGCGTTAAGGGGAACCTACAACAGCTTCAACCGTGCGGCAAACAGTAAACGTTCTAAGACACCCGAACTTACCAATGTGGGAAGCTTTGAGAAGTGCTGGAAACTTCGTGACGGCAAGTGGTGGATGTACAAGGTTGCAACCCACGACGAAGCATTCTCTGAACTTTTCATATATGAGTTTGGACGATCTCTCGGAATGAATATGGCGACATACGAGCGTGGAGATAAGTGCGTAAGATCTCTCGGTTTTACAGACGGAGCATCGATGAATTTTGAACCTGCGTCAACGTTTATGGGTGATAACGAAGATTACATTGACGTAATCGAGGCGCTGAAAAAACTTTGCCCCGAAGCGATCCCCGATTATATCAGACTTATCTTTATGGACACCGTTTGTGCAAATCCCGACCGCCATACAAATAATTTCGGTCTCCTTCGCGATACGGCAACAGGAGAGTTTATCGGACTTGCTCCCAACTATGACAATAACATGGCGCTTATTTCACGTGGATATCCCGCCAAGGCGAACTCGAATGATATGCTGATTACTCTCTTTAATGACGTTATGGACACGTATCCCGAGTACAGAAAGTTCATTCCTACCGTCACGGAGGCTATGGTCAGTGAAGCTATAAGCAAGGTCGGAATGAAAGTCAGATCAAAGGACATTGTAAATATCGTTATGAGCAGATATGAGCTTGTGAGAAGATGAGTATAGCTTAGACATCTCTCTGCAACATAGCTGGTGGTTACAAGCAACAGATCAAAAAAAGTGTACCTGTTTCTTTATCTCTAAAGTTTGAGAGTAGTGTAATTTAATAAGGACTTAAACAGGCCAGGTGGCAACTGAACATAGCATAATAGGAGACCGGATATATCGGTCTCCTATACATTTTTATTTGTAACTATTTGGTTATTGATGTTTTTATGATTATGTGGTATAATTTACTTAACGAACAGCCTCGGAGGTGCTTATGGCACTTGAAAATAAGTTAGGTCTTATAAACTCCTCAGACCTTGCACGTGAAGAAGAACGATTAAGTAAAAAGAAAGCCATCGAACTTTTTGAAAACGGAATATTAGACAAAATAGAAGCAGGTAAATTTTCATCATTGAAAGTAATTCATAAGCATCTTTTCGGAGATATCTATGATTTTGCAGGAGAAGTCAGAACCGTTAATATCTCAAAAGGAAACTTCCGTTTTGCTCCATTGATGTATCTAGAAGCAGCGCTTGAGAATATTGATAAAATGCCTCAATCTACTTTTGACGAGATCGTTGAAAAGTATGTGGAAATGAATATTGCACACCCATTCAGAGAAGGGAATGGGCGTAGCACGAGAATTTGGCTTGACCTCGTATTAAAAAAAGAGCTTGGTAAAGTAATAGATTGGAGTCTTGTTGATAAAGAAGATTATCTTCTTGCTATGGAACGTAGTCCCATAAGAGATATTGAAATCAAGCATGTTCTAAAAGCGGCGCTTACCGATGACGTCGATAGTCGCGAAGTTTACATGAAGGGAATTGACCATAGCTATTATTACGAGGGTTATACAACATACAAAACAAACGAACTGTAGAGTTCACAAACCTATTTAATACGGTAAAATCGGTGATGCTCTCCGTCTCACTCAGGACGATCTCGACGCCAAAAACTTCTACGGCTGGAACCCCGCCTTCGATAAGGGATACGGCAAAATAAAGAAGTAACGTTTTACACTAAAGTCAACCAAAGAGCAAATAGCTCCGCGGTTGGCTTTTTTGTTGACTATACCACAACGTACCATAAAATCTCCTCAAACTCTCCAAAACTCATTAAAAACCGATCCAAAATCTAATCTTTTTGCACAAATTTGTTGATACCTCAATAAATTTGTGCTATAATGAATTTGTATAGCTCGGGTTACCGGCGTTTGTAACCCAAATACCCGAACAAACCTAACTAATATTAATTTTGATTCACTTAGAAAGAAGGGAATTATTTTATGGACAAGATCGACGCTAAATATGAAGCCCTGTTTACCCCGTGGAAAGTAGGCAAT
>JAZULS010000090.1:0-3723 GCA_045603205.1 Eubacteriales bacterium
AGGGAATTATTTTATGGACAAGATCGACGCTAAATATGAAGCCCTGTTTACCCCGTGGAAGATCGGCAACGTAGAGATCAAGAACCGTATCGTTATGTGTCCTATGGGTGGCACGTCACTTTTCGGTTGGTTTGAGCTCACCGGATGCCACTTCGACAAAGAGGCGGCAAAACTCTTCCTTGAGAGAGCGAATAACAACGTGGGACTTATCATCCCCGGTATCGCACCCCTCCGCGACACCTTCTGGGGCAAGTGGCTTTGGCAGAACGAGAAGATGTTCAAAGATCTGAAGGAGTTTATGGACGAGATCCATAAGACAGGTGCAAAGCTTTTCATTCAGCTTACAGCCGGTATGGGCCGTTCATGGGCGATCACCGAGCTTGTTGCACCTCTCCATAAAAACAAGTTTACCAGAGCCCTCGTAAAGCCGATCATCGATACTTCTCACGAGCTTGCAAGTCCCAGCTCTCAGAAATCCCGTTGGGCTCATGACATCGAATGTCCCGAAATGACTAAGGAACAGATCCACGAGATCATAGAAGCCTTTGCAAAGACTGCAAAGCTTTGCCGCGATGCAGGCGTTGACGGTGTTGAAGTCCACGCAGTTCACGAAGGCTACCTCCTTGACCAGTTTGCTATCGAATTCTTCAACAAGCGTACCGACGAGTACGGCGGAAGCTTCGAGAATCGCTATCGCTTCGCTGCTGAGGTTGTTAAGGCTATCAAGGCTTCCTGCGGCGACGACTTTCCCGTATCTCTCCGTTACTCCGTTGAGTCCAAGATGAAGGACTTCTGCGTTGGTGCTATGCCCGGCGAGGATTACGTTGAAGTAGGCAGAAATATGACCGAGTCCGAGAAGGCGGCAAAGTATCTTCAGGACGCAGGCTACGATATGCTTAACGCGGACAACGGTACATACGACTCCTGGTACTGGGCGCATCCCCCGATGTATATGCCTCAGAACTGTAACCTTGAAGATGTATCTCACATCAAGAAGTTCGTTGACATTCCTGTTGTATGCGCAGGTAGAATGGAACCCGACGTTGGTGCAAAGGCAGTTGCCGATGGACTTATCGATGGCGTTGGCGTTGCACGTCAGTTCCTCACCGACCCCGAATGGGTTACCAAACTTATCGATAACAGACTTGAGGACATCAAACCCTGTATCTGCTGTCACAGCGGTTGTTTTAACTTCTCCTCCTCCAAGGGCCATGCAAATACACAGGATCTGACCGATACCATGGGCCTTGCTCGTTGCGCTCTGAATCCCGAGACAATGCAGTCCAAGAAGTATAAAGTGACCCCCGCAAAGAAGGCGAAGAAGATCGCTGTAATCGGCGGCGGTATCGGCGGTATGGAAGCGGCTATCCTTTGTGCAAAGCGCGGACATAAGGTGGCACTCTACGAAAAGACAGACAAACTTGGCGGCGTATTTATTGCCGCGGCGGCTCCTTCCTTCAAGGAAAAGGACCGTGACCTTATCGCTTGGTACATCCGTGAGCTTTCCAAGTATCCCATCGAAGTCAATATGAACACTACAGTAACCGACGTAACTTCTCTTGATGCTGATGAAGTTATCGTTGCAACCGGTGCAGTAGCTAAAAGAATTCCCGTGAAGGGTGCTGATACAGCTGTCGAAGCGGTTGACTATCTCCTCGGAAACAAGGAAGTCGGCGAAAACGTAGTAGTTATCGGCGGTGGTCTGACAGGATGCGAGATCGCTTACGACCTTTACCTGCAGGGCAAGAAGCCTACCATCGTTGAGATGCAGGACGACCTTGTTACCACACCCGGTATCTGCCTTGCAAATACAAGCTACCTCCGCGACTTCTTCAATACCAACAGCGTTCCCGTACATCTCGAAACAGCACTTTCCGAGATCGGCGACGACTATGTTATGTTGAAGGATAAGGACGGTAACAGTTTCAAGGTTGAGTGTGACTCTGTTATCCTCTCTGTTGGCTATAATCCCGCACCCGTAGCTCAAAAGGGACGTCACATCCACGTTATCGGTGACGCGGCGAAGGTAGGAAACCTCCGCAGTGTTATCTGGGGCGCGTGGGACATTTGTATGAAACTCTGATAAAATCTTAAAGGAGAATATAGTATTATGATTCTTACAAAAGAACAGCAGGCGATACTCGACGGTGAAAAAGGCGAAACCTTAGCGAAGGTCATGAAGACCCTCGTTATGTACGGTGACGCATTTAACGCAGAAAAGCTTGTTCCTATTACTTCAAAATATAACCATCTCGTAACCTCCTTCGGTCTGAAGGTAATGTCTCCCGTATACGACCTGATGCAGCAGCTTCTTGACGCCGGCGTTTCCTCGGAACAGAAATTTTCCGTTGACCCCCGACCCATCGACAAGAATGTTCCCGCAAACTTCTTGCAGAATCTTGTATTCAACAAGTTCATGTACACCAAGCAGGATTTCTACGAGAAACAGCTTGATAAGCTCGGCCTTATGGACAAGGACGCGTTCACCTGCACCTGTTACATGGATGAGGTGGGCAACAAGCCTCAAAAGGGCGAAGTGCTCTCATGGGCAGAGTCCAGCGCAGTTGTATACGCCAACTCCGTTCTCGGTGCAAGATGCAACCGTAACTCCGGTATCATCGACATCATGGGCTCCATCGTTGGCTACGTTCCTTACTTCGGTCCCCTTACTGACGAGGGCAGAAAGGCGACTTGGGTAGTTAAGATCGAGACCACAAAGAAGCCTGAAGCACAGCTCCTCGGCTCAGCTATCGGAATGAAGGTTATGGAAGACGTTCCTTACGTTGTAGGACTTGACAAGTGGATCGGAAGTGAGCTTAATGACTCCGCTTGCGCATATCTGAAGGATTTCGGTGCGGCAACTGCTTCAAACGGAGCCGTAGGTCTTTACCACATCGCTAATCTTACTCCGGAAGCCGTAGAACTTGGCGAAACTCTTATCGCTGAAGGTGCTAAAGAATACGTTATTGACGACGCTGAGCTTGAAAGAGTAAAGAACAACTATCCCGTTATCTGGAAGAATCCCGATGCCGCTCCCAAACTTTGCTTTGTCGGATGTCCTCACCTGTCTCTTGAACAGCTCAAGGACTGGACAGACAAGATCGAGTCTGGTCTTGCAGAAAGCGGTAATAAGAAGGTTCAGATTCCCACCGTCTTTACAGCGGCTCCCAAGGTTCTCGAGGCGTTCAATAAGACCGAATACGCAGCAAGACTCAAGGCAACAGGTGTAATCACTTCTTACATCTGTCCCCTTATGTATATGAATAATCCTCTTTGCAAGAAGATGCCCGTTATCACATCTTCCAACAAACTTCGCACTTATACCAGCGCAAGATACTACACAGATGCCGAGATTCTCGAGACTATCACAAAGGGAGGTAAAAGATAATGAAACAGTTCAAAGGTCGTGTTATCACACCCGGTGAGGTAACAGCAGAAGCAGTCGTTACCACTGAGGGATTTAATACACTTGCCTCTTTACAGATGGCTCTTCAGTTCGGTGACAAGGAAGTTAAGTGTGGAGACCAGAGTAATAAGCAGCTTTACGGCAAACCCCTTATTAACAGAGCACTTTGCCTGCCTCAGACTATCGGCTCCACCACCGGCGGTCTGGTGCTTTACTGTGCATGCACAATGAAGAAGAACCCCGCTTGCATGCTGTTCTCAGGTCCTATCGACTCACTTGCTGCAGCAGGCGCGGTGCTTGCTGACGTTTGGGTAGAC
>JAZULS010000091.1:0-10081 GCA_045603205.1 Eubacteriales bacterium
CCTGTACACGTTAAAGCGGAACGATATGGCAACGCACGAAACGTTATCTATCGCCAATGCGGCACGGTTTTCAAAATTGTGGGGTATAAGGTTTATATAGATTCGATGGCTTCATTTCAGGTGACGAGACACAGCAGTGCGTTCACGCCTGCGTATGGCTTGGGTGCCGCGGGGGGGTGAAGCTTCTCAAGGGGGGCGGAGCCACCATATTGAAGGCTTTCTTTGTGCCTCTTTCTTTCACGGAAAGAAAGGGCGTATAAATGAATTACGTAGGGATTAAATCCCATCGAAACGGGAGGGGTTTACTCCTCCCGTTTCGGTTGGTTTTAAACCGCACAAAATCTAAACACCGTAGGGGCGATTCATTTTTCGCCCGTAACGTTTGATTTATCGTTGCACGTAATTCGTATAAATGAATTACGTTAAACCAAAACCAAACGAAAACGGCGAGAGACGAACCCCCGCCATACATACATCAATATCGTGGGGCGAAAGCTATTCTTTGCATCAAAAAAGACGCATTTTGCGTCTTTTTTATTTATAAAATTTTCCTTGCCACGAATTTCTGGCATATAGTTCCTTGTCGATCATGTTGGTGATCTCCGTTTTGCGGCGGCTCCAGTCGGGGGCAACCAGCACGTCAGCTTCGCTGTCTCCCGTGACTCGGGCGACCACCGTGTCGGGGGGCAGAATCTCGATCTGATCGCACACCACTTTCACGTAATCTTCTTTTGCGGGTGGAACGTAGCTCCCACCGTTGTACAGAGTCTCAAGCTTTGTTCCACGAAGCACGTTCAAAAGGTGAATTTTCACCTGCTCCGGTTTAAGACGTGCCACGTATCGGGCGGTTTCCATCATATCATCAACAGTTTCGCCGGGAAGAAAGTTGATGATGTGGATGCCGATTCCGATATTTCCGCCGGCTGAGCGAAGTTCCCTGTAGCCTGCCTCGAACTCTTCAAGGCTGTGACCTCGTCCGATTCGGCGGCAGGTCTCCTCGTTTGAGCTCTGAAGCCCTAACTCCACCGTCACAGGGATCTTTTCGGAAATTCGCACAAGCTCCGCTATAGCCTCGCCCGTGAGACAGTCAGCACGGGTTGCGACCCCAAGCATCACCGCTCCCTCAAGGCTTGCGGCGGCTTCGTATATCTTTCGCAAAGTCTTACCGTCGGCGTAGGTGTTGGAGTTCGCCTGCAGATAGGGAATGTATCCCACGGGATTCCACTTCCTCGTGGCAACGGCGACGGCATCCTCGTACTGCTTTTCGATAGTCTCCGCCTTAGCCGCGGCACTTCCCGAAAGGCAGAAGATGCACCCACCGCGACCCTTTGTGCCGTTCTTGTTGGGGCAGGAAAAGCCTGCATCAAGAGGGACTTTCGCGCACTTTCCGCCGAAGGTTTTTCGCGTGTAGTAGTCGTAGGTGTAATATCTTTTGTTGGTGTCGGAATTTTTATAGGGGTTGTTTAGTCTTTGATTCATAGCGTTTTACTTCATATTTTCCATAGCTAAAGTCAGCTCGTGGGGGGTGTTTTCCGCTTTCCCTGTGATGACAAGCTCCAAAAGGGCTTCAAGTACCTGACCTACACGCTCTCCGCGGGCGCCTGTTACGTTCATTACGTCACGACCGCTGACGGCAAGCTGTGAGATCTTCACGCAAGGGGACTCATCTCTCAGTTTTCCATAGTTTTCAAGGAAAACCTCGCTGTTTTCTCCCGAAAGTGCCTGTCTTAACGAGGCGTAAAGCTCTATTATCTCATCATCCGCCTTGCCCATAAGCCTCAAAATGTCCTCCTTTGTCTCGGGGAAGGCTTTTTTTGACAGGCGCGCTATGGTCTGAGTTTTTCTTGATGATGCGGTGGAGGTTTTTATGCTTTTCGTCATCGCCGCCGCTGTTTCCGCCGCCTCATGGGGAGTTTCCGACATTACTGCGGACAGGTAAGACAGTCTCGCCTCGGGGGAGTTTGGCAAGAGGTGAGTTCTGTCGGCAAAGGAGAAAATTGCCTCTTTTGTCAGGTCGGGCAGGCAAGAGATCAGCACCTCGGGGAGAAGTTTCGCGATCTTTGCCGCTCCCGCACCGCAAAGGAACTTGAACAGCTCCACTTGTATGCGTTCACGGGAAACTTTAGAAAGGAGATGCCTCAGCTTCAGCGCCGCTGCCGCCGTGTTTTCTTCGATGTCAAAATCAAGAACGGAAGCAAAACGAAGGGCTCTGAGGATTCGCAGGGCGTCCTCGGTAAAGCGGTCCTCCGCCCGTCCCACGCAGACGATGGTGCGACGGTTTAGGTCATCCATGCCGCCGAAGGGGTCGCAAAGTCCCTTTTTTACGCTGTACGCCATGGCGTTGACGGTGAAATCCCTTCGCGACAGGTCGAGAGTGATGTCCTCGGTGAAAATTACGCTGTCGGGGTGTCGGTTGTCGGTGTACTCTCCGTCGATGCGGTAGGTGGTGACCTCAACGCACTCTCCCTCGGAGACAACGGTGAGGGTGCCGTGCTTCAGCCCCGTCTCAATTACGCGGAAAGCCGAAAAAACCGAAAGCATATCCTTCGGTTTCGCGTTTGTGGTTATGTCGTAGTCGTGGGGAGTCTTGCCGAGAGCGGCATCTCTAACGCATCCGCCCACCAGATAAGCATCGAATCCCGCTGACTCCAGCGCGTCGGTGACGGCTTTGATGTAGCTCGGAACAGTAAAGAGCATTGGGACACCGTCCTTAAATTATGTTTGAGGTGTGGTTTTGCCCCGTCTTTCGCGGACCTCGGAGAGGATGAGGTAGAGTATCAGCAGTCCACATCCCACGCAAACGCAGGAGTCCGCCACGTTGAACACGTAGAAATCCACGAAAACAGCGTCGATCATGTCGATGACGTAGCCGAGGCGGATACGGTCGATCATATTGCCGATACCGCCGCCGATGATAAGGGCGAGGGAAAGTCTCTCAAGGTAGCTTTTCGGCTTTTTTACGATTACGTAGGCAAGCAGTGCGCCGATGGCAACGGTGGAAACCACCATGAATATCCAGCGGCGGTCAGCCATCATGCCGAAAGCGGCACCCCGATTCTCCACGTAGGTGAAGTTTAATATCTTCGGTAACACTGCCACGGAGCCTGTGGGGTAGAGAAAGTGTACCGCCAAAAATTTTGATACCTGATCGAGAATTATTGATAGGGCGATAATGCCAAAACAGAAAAGCAACGGAGTGCCTCCTTTTTAGTCGTTGTCGGTCATACCCGCGTCGATGATGTTGCCGAAGAAATCCCTGTAGGTGGGGCGTTTCGTCTCGGTATGGCGGGCAGCGAGGGTCATAGCGTCAAAGCTTTCGCCGTCCTCGTGAACGTCGTCGGTATAAAAATCAAGAGCGGCGGCACGTTCTGCAGGGGTACGGGTGTCCTCCTCTTCGGGAGCCTTATGGGCGGGTGCTTCTGCCTCTTCGGGATATTCCTCCTCGATGAGATCCATCAGCTTCTGAAGGTCCTTGAAAAGGGTGTCTTCCTCTTCGTACTCCTTCGCTTCTCCGGGGATATAGAAGTCGGAAATGTCCTCGGGGGCGCCTTCCTCTTCGGGCTCCACGGTGGACTCTTCAAAGTCAGACTCCGCTTCGCTATAGTCGGTCATAACCAGCTTTTCAAGGGCTTTTTTGATGGCGTCGTCGGAGAAGTCAGTTTCAGCGGAGAAGTCTGTTTCAGCCTTTTCGTCGAGCTCGTCCTCGGTGTAGAAGTCGAGGGCGAATCTTTCCTCGGGGGAGAGTTCTTTGGCGGTGGGCTTTTCCTCCGCGGTGGCAGTTTCATCCTTGCCATTCGTCTCCGCGAGCACTTCGGTGGCATCGAAGAATTCAACTTCGAAATCCGCGGTGCTTTCTTCTGCGGCAGTCTCGAATTCGGGAGCGTCGAAGACCTCCGCGGTGGGGGTAGCGGTACAAAGGACAGGCTCGTCCACTATTTCAACGGACTCCACAGGGAAGGAGGGAGTTTCTTCAACTGCTACGGGCAGGCGTTTTTCGGGGAGAGTAGCAAGGGCGGTCTCTATGTCTGAGGCGGCTTCGTCGATGATGATGCCTACATCGGGCACGTTTTCGCTTTCGGGAGTTTCGGTCTCGGCGGCGGCTTCTTCGGTAGCCTCGGTGGGCTTAGTTTCTTCAGTCAGGGTAGCTCCGACAGCGGCGAAAGCTTCGGATATAAGCTCATCGAAGGAAAGTTCCGCCTCTTCGGTGTCTTCTGCGGTTTCTTCGGTAGCCTCGGTCTCCTTTGCTTCCTCGATCTCTTCTGCGGACGGGGCAACGGGAGCCGCCTCCGTTACGTCGAAGGGAGATATGCCAAGCTTTTCAAGGGAAGTGCACAGCGCGTTTTCAAAGGATGCGCGGCCTTCCTCCTCTTTAGCAAAAACGTCGCTGATAAAACCGATAAGGCAGGACTCAAAATCCCGTCTGCGGACGTTTTCGGAGGAGATCAGCTCACGGAGCTCGGAAAGGTCGGGTTTTGCGGCGCTTTCCGCCTCAAATCTCGCCTGGCAAGCGTTCAGCTCTTCGCGGAGACTGTTGATCTCGCTGAGAATAGAGAGCTTCTCCTTCAGCATTGCGTTTTCGCGGCAAACGTCGTCGTATCTTGCGATAACGCGGTCTATGTATCTGTCTACTTCGATGGGAGAGTATCCCATAACGCCGCGAGAGAACTCGGGCTTCTTGAGTTTATTCTGTACGCTCATTTTAAAAACTGCCTTTCTGTTTTTAAGCGTTGATTTTCAAATTTTTAAATATACTTTCGCACTGCCACGCGGGTTCTGCCGCTTCGGGTCACGCCACCGAAGGAGTCCACGATGAATTTCCCGTATCCGCGGATGCTTAACGTGTCTCCCTCGGAAAATTTTTCGTCGGGGGACTCGACCGCTTTGTAGGAAAGCTCCACCATGCCGGCAAGACACAGCTCCTTTGCTTTTTCCCTCGAAAGATTTGTCAGAGAGGCAACGAGGCAGTCAAGTCGGGGGGAGGCTACGGGAACGGTGAGGCTTTCGTATTCACGAGGAATTACGAAGCTTTCGTCGGGAGTGAAGAGCTCTGTTTTTACCTTGTCCCGTCCGATGCGCTCAAGGCTTGTGAGAATATATGGGGTGATGGAGTCAAGTGCAAACACCACGGCTGTGTACTCGCCCACCACGGCGATGTCTCCGATAACGTCGCGGCTGATGCCGAGAGCCAAAATACTGCCGAGATAATCTCTGTGGCTCAGGGGCGTGTAGGGGCTACCCGTGATCTTGACGGCTTTGACGGTGGTCTCCTCAGAGTCAAGGAAGGGAAGCACGTCGGAGTTCAAGAAAGCTTCTCGCTCGGGGGAGAGGGGCTTTGACAAGGGGGAAGCGTCCACGTCCACGTATTCGGGAACGAAGAGAGCGCATCTTCTCTCGGCACCTGACGCTCCGCCCCACAGGAAAGTCCGCCTTGCCACGCTCGGATAAGTCTCCGAAAGTGCGTCCGTAAAAGCTCTCTGTTCTCCGGGGGAGAGAAAGCGGCTGAAAAACGTCTCGTAGGGAGAGCGCTGTACCTTGCGGGCAAAATCGTGGGCTTTGGCGCCTATCGAGTCTTGTTGTTTGTTCATATCGGACTCCGCGAAAAGGGTAACTTACAGCAAAATAAGCAGAAAAGAAAGGAGCAGGTAAGTTACGAAGAATGGTATGTCGAGAGGGAAGGAAGCGAACCAACCGAACCTTTCAAAAATGCGTCTGACGGGCAGGACCACAGGTTCGGTAAAGGTGTAAACGAGGGCGGTGAGTTTGCCTTCCTCGTCCACGGGGAGAAAGCTCAGCACGGCACGGATCAGCATCAAAAACTGGATCACGTGGATGGCAAGGGACACCGTCGTTGAAAATAAATAGTAAAAAACGTCCATAAGAAAACCACAAAAAATGATGCCGCCGCAAAAAGCGGCAAAAACGGATAACGAGAAAAGGCGGATGCCCGTGAGAAGTGAATCTTGGCTCGGACTTCCGCCTATATTATCATTGTTATGCAGTAAACTGCAGTTTAAGTCAGATTTTTGAAAAAATTTCAAGAATCGGACCGTTCTCTTTTCTCAGGGTCGATCAGAACTCAGGGAAAATGTCAGGGTTGGGTGCGGGAACTTCCGGCTCGGGCTCCTTTACCTTGGGAGTGCGAAGCTGAGCGTCTCCAACGTCAACGTTGTTGGGTGTGATAACGTAAGCGTTGGTAGCGATCTTCTTGATAGAGCCGTCGATAGAGTAAGCAACGCCGGAGAGGAAGTCGATAAGACGACGTGCGGTCTCCTTACTTGTGTTTTCAAGGTTAAGAACAACGGTGCGCTTGTTGAGAAGGTGGTCAGCGATCTGAGAAACGCTGTCAAACTGCTGGGGTTTAACGACCTTCATCTCAAGAGCTGTGCCGGAGCCGGAGAGGCTGATGCCGCCCATACCGCCGATGGGGCCTGCTGTGCCCATGTTGCCGATGTTGGTCTGACCCATAGTCTGATCCATATCGTCTACAGGTCCGTAGTTCTCGTCGTCGAAATTGTTGTAGTAGTCATCCTCGTAGCTGTCGCCGTATCCGCCTGCGCCGGTTACGTTTTTGATTCTGTCCATAAGTCCCATAATAAGCCTCCAAAAAATTTATTACAAGTAATTGATTTTTATGTATTGACGTTTATACGTAGGAACGGCTGCCGAAGATCGCACTTCCCACGCGAACAAGGGTCGCCCCCTCCTCTATGGCAAGCTGATAACTGTCGCTCATTCCCATGGATAAAACAGTCTCTCTTATATTATGCGATTTTTTTGTGAAATTGTCAATAAAAATCGCATAAGTTTCTCGAAAATATTTTCGTAAGACGTCTTTTTCCGCCCCTGCAGGACCCATTGTCATGATTCCGCGGAGATTTAAGGAAGAAAATGCCTCAAATTCCTCAATTATCCCGTGGGCGTCGGCAGGCAGAAATCCGCTTTTTGACTCTTCAGCCGCGCAGTTGATCTCCATGAGCACGTCTTGGGTGACGCCGAGGGCTGCCGCACGTCGGTCAAGCTCGGCGGCAAGCTTCAGGGAGGACACGGAGTGGATAAGGTCCGCTTTCCCCACAACGAATTTTACCTTGTTGGTCTGCAGGTGACCGATGAAGTGGTATTCGTTAAGTGCGGGGCGCACCGCGTCAAATTTTTCGGTGAATTCCTGCACGCGGTTCTCTCCCGCCACGTTAAGTCCGAGGCCCGCCGCGAAGACAATATCCTCGGCAGAGACGGTT
Source organism: Eubacteriales bacterium (assembly GCA_045603205.1). Lineage (GTDB taxonomy): Bacteria > Bacillota > Clostridia > Oscillospirales > CAG-272 > RUG11130. Next base: position 7,236 of record JAZULS010000091.1, read on the forward strand.
TTCGTGGCGCCGAGAAGTGTGACTTTTTCACCGGTGGGGCTTTTCAGTATTGCCGAGGCAATATTTTCAGCGACCCGCTTATAATTTTCCGATATCGCCGTTTCTCTCTGTGTCATAGCCGCTTCGCTCCCCGTAAAAAGTAACTTTTTATTATTATACAGTATTTTGAGGCAAAAAGCAAGAGTTTGGCGGATATACGCAGGCACAGGGCGTAAATTATCCCCCCGCCCTTGACAAAGAGGGGGTACTTTGATAGTATAGATACAGAAGATTTGCTCATACGGAGGAAACGTAAAATGACACTGGAACAAATTTTGGCGGATATCCGCTCGGACAGAAAAAAGAAGGTCATCATCGACTCGGATACCTATAACGAATGTGACGACCAGTACGCCGTTGCCTATACTCTCGGCTCTGAGAGGATCGAGACTCTCGGCATCAATGCGGTGCTGTTCAACAACTCACGAAGCGAGGGATATGCTGATGGAGTAAGAAAAAGCTACGAGGAGATCCTCCGTGTGCTTGAGGTCTGCGGCAAGTCCGGTCAGATCCCCGCTTACATGGGATGCGAGACTACCGTTACTCTTACTGAAAATTTCGCGCCTACCACAAGCCCCGCGGTAGAAAACCTCATCAAGACCGCCATGGAGGCAGACGAGATGATCTACGTGCTTTCAATGGGGGCACTTACCAACGTTGCGTGCGCACTGCTTATCGAGCCTGCCATCAAGGACAAGATCTGCGTTATCTGGCTGGGTCTCAACTGCATCAGCTGGGAGAATATGGAAGAGTTCAACCTTGTTCAGGACTACGCGGCAGGTCAGATCGTTATGAACAGCGGAGTTAATTTTGTGATCCTCCCTGCTATGGGTCACGGTGAAGAGGGAACAAAGGAGCTTTATACCGGCCTTAACACCATCCGCAGACTGATCGTGGGAGACTCAAAAGCGGCTGTGTTCTTCAGAGAGACTTTGCCCGGTGAGTTTATGCACGAGGCCTACGGCGGAGTCTGGGAGAGGATAATCTGGGACATCGCAGCGCCCGCGGTGCTTTCCGTTCCCGAAGCCTTTGAGTTCAGCATCATTCCTGCTCCCGTTATCACAAACGACAAGAAGCTTGCCTTCGATTCCACCCGTCATAAGGTCATCTATATGGATCATCTTGACGCAGGTAAGGTATTCAAGGACGCTTTCGGGTCCATCAGCAGACTTTAATACGAAAAAGCCACCCTTTCGGTGGCTTTTTATTTATCCTCTCAGCATGGTGGCAACTCCGGTTACCTCTCCGCCTTCGGTGTATACGCGCGGCACTCGCTTTGAGATTCCGCAGACGATCTCGTAGGCAATGGTCCCCACGATGTCCGCCACTTCGGTAGCAAGGATGATGTCATCGCCGTCGGCGCCGATCACCGTGGCAACGTCTCCGCGTTTTACCCCTTCAATGTCGGTAACGTCGACCATCATCTGGTCCATGCAGACTCTGCCAGCGATCTTCGCTCTCTTGCCGCGGATCAGCACGTCTCCCTTGTTCGACAGAGCTCGCGGCACTCCGTCGGCATAACCGATCTGCAGTGTGGCGATGACTGACTCCCTTTCGGTGACGTAAGTACAGCCGTAGCTTACGGGAGTTCCCGCCGGCACCCGTCGCACGGAGGAAACGTGAGTCCTGAGGGATAGCGCGGGGCTTACTTCTCCAAAGGAGGAAAGGTCACACTCCGCTGATGGCGGAATTCCGTAAAGGAGGATTCCCTCTCTTATCATATCGAATTTGGCCGTGTCGGTGACAGCACCTGCGCTGTTGCAGATGTGCTTCAGCGGTATCTCAACGCCTAAGGCTTCAAGCTTTTCCACCATATCCGAGTACAATTTCGCCTGATAGGCAGTGAATTCAAGATCTTCCGCGTCTGCCATGGCAAAATGGCTGAAGATTCCGCAAATTTTCACGCCTTCGAGGGACGCCACCTTGGCAATCTCCTCAGCCGCTCGGTCGGTGCAGGCAAAGCCTATGCGGCACATACCCGTGTCGAGGGCGATATGTATGCCGATCTTCTTGCCCTTCGTCTTTGCAAAATCAGACAGCTCCACCGCCTCGTCGAGAGAGGAAACGGAGGTCTCGATGTTGTATGCGGTAAGACGGGAAAAATCTCCCGCGGGGGTGTGTGCAAGGACGAGAATGGGACGGCGGATACCGTCAAGACGCAGCTGAACGGCTTCGTCGGTCATAGCAACCGCAAAATAATCGGTCTCATTTTCCAGAAGTCTTGCTATTCTTTTTGATCCGTGACCGTAGGCGTCAGCCTTGATAACGGAGGCGATCTTCACGTTTTCGGGGGTGAGAGCTCGCATGGCACGGTGATTTTTAAGCACCGCGTCAAGGTCAACCTCAGCCCAGGCGCGCATAGATGTATGTAAGTTATCCATAACCAAACCGGACTTTCTTTTTGTATTATAAGAATAGTATACCACAATTTAAAAAAGTGTTCAATAGTTTTTTGCGAAGGGGAGGTGAGAAGGGGAAGTTTTGTGGGACGGGAAGACGAAGGAGATGATGTTTCGGCGGACATCAATTTCGCGCGGCGTAACACAAACGAAGCGGGCGACCATCTACATTCGACTTCGTCGAAGTAGGTACGCCCCTACAAAGAAACCATAAGGTTTGCCCCGTCAGGCGAAGCCTGTACACGGTAAAGCGGAACGATATGGCAACGCACGAAACGTTATCTATCGCCAATGCGGCACGAAAAACGTCTTGTGTGGATTGACGGGACGATAGATTCGATGTCCCCATTGCAGGAGACGAAACACAGCAGTGCGTTCACGCCTGCGGAGGATTCAGCGTGCCGCGGG
>JAZULS010000092.1:0-5475 GCA_045603205.1 Eubacteriales bacterium
ACGGCAGAGCAGAGTACGAGATCGAGTTCAAGTCGAATGGCTATGAGTACGAGTACGAGATCAGCGCAAAAAGCGGCAAGGTGATCGACTCTGATAAGGAACGTATCGACCGAGACGAAGCTTCCATCCAGACAACCTCTACAACAGCGGCAACAACCGAGCCCGCGCCTACGACTTCCACTTACATCAGCAAGTCTGACGCAAAAAAAGCGGCTCTTAACCACGCAGGTGTAAACTCCGCAGACGTGTACGCCTACAGTGTAAAGCTTGTTGAGAGCGACGACGGCGACGGCAGAGCAGAGTACGAGATCGAGTTCAAGTCGAATGGCTATGAGTACGAGTACGAGATCAGCGCAAAAAGCGGCAAGGTGATCGACTCTGATAAGGAACGTATCGACCGAGACGAAACTCCTGTCCAGACAACTTCTACCACCGCACAGACCACCGAGCCCACGCCTACGACTTCCACTTACATCAGCAAGTCTGACGCTAAGAAAGCAGCTCTTGACCATGCAGGAGTAAAATCTGCAAGCATCACAGGCTACCGTATTGAGCTTGACCGTGAGGACGGAATCTACGAGATCGAGTTTAAAGCCGATGGCTACGAGTACAGCTATGAGATCGGGGCAAAGAACGGCAAGGTGATCGACTCCGACAAGGAACGCATCGAGATTGACGACAATGACGATGACGATGACCATGACGACGAGGACGAATACGACGATTAACAAAAAAGCCCACGAAAAGTGGACTCAAACAAAAAAAGGTGACCTTTTCGGTCACCTTTTAAATTTTGATCTAATTAAAGAGCGGAAACGATAGCGGCTGTGTCGGACGCGATCATAAGCTCCTCATTTGTGGGGATAAGGAATACCTTAACCTTGGAGTTCTTTGTAGAGAGCTCAACGATGTCGGACTGGTGGTGAGCCTTAGCGTTAACCTCGCGGTCAAGCTCGATGCCGAAGAACTCAAGCTCGGTGCAAACTCTTTCGCGGAGTTCGGGGTTGTTCTCACCCATGCCTGCGGTCCAAACGATAGCGTCAAGACCGTTCATAGCAGCGGAGTAAGAACCGATGTACTTCTTGATCTGGTAAGCAAGAGTTGTAGCTGCAACTTCAGCTCTCTTGTCGCCCTTGAGGATAGCAGCCTCGATGTCACGGCTGTCGGAAGAGATCCCGGATACGCCGAGGAAGCCGCACTTCTTGTTCATGTAGTTGTCAGCCTCAGCAGGAGTCCAGCCTTCTCTCTCCATAAGGAAGGGAACGATAGCCGGGTCGATGCAACCGCAACGAGTACCCATCATAACACCTTCAAGGGGAGTAAGACCCATGGAAGTATCAACGCACTTGCCGCCCTTGACAGCGGAGATAGAAGAACCGTTGCCGATGTGGCAGGTGATGATCTTAGTGTCTTCTACGGGCTTGTCGAGAAGCTTAGCCATCTCCTTGGATACGAATCTGTGAGATGTACCGTGAGCGCCGTAGCGGCGGATGTGATACTTCTCAGCCATCTCGTAGGAGATACCGTAGGTATAAGCCTGTTCGGGCATTGTCTGGTGGAAGGATGTGTCGAATACGAGAACCTGAGGCTTCTCGGGCATTACAGCGAGGCAACCCTTGATACCCATGATGTGAGCGCCTGTGTGAAGGGGAGCGAAGTCGCGGCAAAGCTCCAGCTTCTCAAGAACTTCGTCGGTAAGAAGAACAGACTCGAAGAAGTAAGGACCACCGTGGACAACGCGATGACCTACAGCCTCGATCTCGTTCATGTCAGCGATAACGCCGTGCTCGGGATGTGTGAGGTACTCGATAACGTACTTAGTAGCCACAGCGTGGTCGGGCATGGGAAGGTCAAGTTTCAGCTTTTCGCCATCTTCGCCTTTTCTGTGCTCAAGTCTGCCGTCGAGACCGATTCTCTCGCAGATACCCTTGGAAAGAACGCTTTCGGTTACGGTATCAAAGAGCTGGTACTTGAGGGATGATGAACCTGCGTTTACAACAAGAACTTTCATTGAAATCTCCATTCTGCCGCGAGACGATCTCCTTCGTTTCGCGACCTTTAATTATTAAAAAATTATATAATTGACAAGGAATATCAAATCATATATAATTATAAAGGATATTTTACTTAAAAACAAGTGCAATATTTTAATTTGGAGGAAGTCACAAAATATGATGGACCCAAAAGCGATAATATGTGAATTTAACCCATTTCACAACGGGCACAAAGCGATTCTTGACTATGCAAAGCGTGACGGGGATGTCATTGTCGCAATAATGAGCGGAAACTTTACTCAAAGGTCTGAATGTGCCGTTTACGATAAATATAAAAGAGCGAGAGCCGCCGTTGCCATGGGAGCCGACGTTGTGCTGGAACTGCCTTTTCCTTGGTGCTCCGGCGGGGCTGAGTTTTTTGCGTGGGGAGCTGTGTCCATAGCCGCGTCCCTAGGTATAAAAAAATTCATATTCGGCAGCGAAACGGGGGACGTAGAATACGTTGAGAGAGCGGCACGACTTATGGAGAGTGCGGAATTTGCAGAGGTGCTTGCAGGCATTGAAGACAGCGCTGACGGTGCGGCTGTAAGGCAAGATAAGGCTCTTGAAAAGTTCGGCATCAAGCTCTCCTCTAACGATAAACTTGCCGCAGAATATATAAAAGCGGCTCGGAAATTGGACATTGACGGAGAGTTCGAAGCCTATCTCAGAATGACCGACGAAGGTTCTTATAAAAGTGCATCAAATCTCAGGCAAATGCTAAAGATCGGGGAGCCTACGGACGAATATATCCCCAAAACCCTTGCCGATATTTACGGAGACAGTCCCGACGCTGACGCAGACAAGCTGACCGCCCTTGAGTTTAACCATTTCCGCCTCAGCTCGGGGGAAAATGACGCCGAGATCTTCGAAAACGGAGGCGGCGTCTCCGGCAGACTTCGCAGCGCGGCAGGGAAGGCGGCAAGCTGCGAAGAATTCTTCTCTTTGGCGGCAACGAAAAAGTACACCGATTCCCGTCTTCGCAGAGCGGCGTTGTTTTCACTTCTCGGGGTAAAAGAAAAAAGCGTCAGAATGAGACCGCGCTTTACACTTCTCCTTGCCGTGAGCAAAAGGGGAAGGGCGTTCCTTGCAGAAAACCGCAAAAACGAAGAAATTGCACTTCTCACCAAACCCTCAGCAGGTCTGGAGCTGACGGGAGAAGCGAGAGAACAGTTTGAGCTTGCCCGCAGAGCCGACGAGGTCTATTCACTGTGTATGAAACGTGGCGTTCCCTCGGGAGAGTTTCTCAGACGGAGTGCTTACGTGGATATGGACTGATTTTCGAAAAAAGGAATAAAAAGGAATTATCAAATTATCGATACCTGCTTGACAAATTCCTACTTAATAGGTATAATATAAATGTAATCAAAATCCTGTAGTACGAATAGACTGAGATCTTGATTTTTGGGGGAAAATCAGAGTATATTCGGTCAACTTTCCTGATGTGCTCAAATGTTGCACAATATTGTACGCTTAAAATGTAAAATATTCTGCGTTTTTCGGGAAAAGCTTCATTGACTGTCGGAAAGATTAGTGGTATAATTACTATAGAATTTTATGCAATTAAAGGAGACTTTTGCTATGAATTACAAATACGAAGGCTGGGAAGGCTTTGACGGTGGTACTTGGGTAAAGGAAATCAACCTTAGAAGCTTTATTAAGCACAACTATACACCTTACGACGGAAACGAAGAGTTCCTCGTAGGTCCTACTCAGGATACACTTGATCTTTGGGATCAGGTACTCGATCTCACACGTCAGGAAAGAGAAGCGGGCGGTGTTCTTGATATGGACACTAAGGTTATCTCTACCATTACTTCTCACGCTCCCGGTTATCTCAACCGCGACAAGGAGAGGATCGTAGGTTTCCAGACAGAGAAGCCCTTCAAGAGAGCTCTCATGCCCTACGGTGGTATCAGAATGGCTGAAAAGGCTTGCAGTGACAACGGTTACACCATTGATCCCGAAGTAAAGGAATTCTTCGAAACTCACAGAAAGACCCATAACGCAGGTGTATTTGATGCATATACCCCTGAGATGAGAGCTTGCCGTAGCAGCCACATTATCACAGGTCTTCCGGACGCATACGGCCGCGGTCGTATCATCGGTGACTACAGACGTGTTGCACTTTACGGTGTAGACAGACTTATCGAGGACAAGATGGAACAGAAGGAAACTACCCGTTCCGCTATGTACTCTCAGGTTATCCGCGCAAGAGAAGAGCTCTCTGAGCAGATCCGTGCACTTCAGGATCTTAAGAAAATGGCTCTTTCCTACGGTTACGATATTTCCAAGCCCGCTACCGACACAAAGGAAGCTATTCAGTGGCTCTACTTCGGTTACCTTGCAGCAGTTAAGGAACAGAACGGTGCGGCAATGTCTCTCGGTAGAACTTCTACCTTCCTTGACATTTATGCAGAGCGTGACCTTGCAAACGGTAAGTACACCGAGACCGAGATTCAGGAGATGGTTGACCATTTCATCATGAAGCTCCGTCTTATCAAGTTTGCCCGTACACCTGAGTATAACGCACTCTTCTCCGGTGACCCTCAGTGGGTAACCGAGTCTATCGGTGGTGTTGCAATCGACGGACGTCACATGGTAACAAAGATGTCCTACCGTTTCCTCCACACTCTTGAGAACCTCGGCGCTGCTCCCGAGCCGAACCTTACAGTTCTCTGGTCCACTCGTCTTCCCGATAACTTCAAGCGTTTCTGCGCTAGGGTATCGATCGAGACGTCATCCGTTCAGTACGAGAACGACGATATGATGAGAATGACTCACGGTGACGACTACGCTATCGCATGCTGCGTATCCTCCATGAGACTCGGTAAGGAAATGCAGTTCTTCGGTGCAAGAGCAAACCTTGCTAAGTGTCTCCTTTACGCTATCAACGGCGGTGTGGACGAGATCTCCGGTAAGCAGATCGCTCCCGAGTACCGCCCCATCACTTCCGAGTACCTGGACTACGACGAAGTTATGAAGCGTTACGACGAGATGATGAGATGGCTTGCAGGCGTTTACGTAAACACCCTCAACATCATCCACTACATGCACGACAAGTACTGCTACGAGAAGATCCAGATGGCTCTTCACGACAAGAACGTTACCCGTTGGTTCGCAACAGGTATCGCAGGTCTCTCCGTTGTTGCTGACTCTCTCTCCGCTATCAAGTACGCGAAGGTTAAGGTCATCCGTAACGAGGCAGGTCTTGCAGTAGACTACGAAGTAGAAAGCGACTTCCCCAAGTACGGTAACGACGACGACAGAGTTGACTCTCTTGCATACGACGTTGTACACCGCTTCATGGAGCACATCAGAAAGAACCACACCTACAGAGGCGGTATCCCCACCACGTCCATCCTCACCATCACCTCCAACGTTGTTTACGGTAAGGCGACAGGTGCTACTCCCGACGGACGTAAGCGCGGCGAGGCATTCG
>JAZULS010000093.1:0-46831 GCA_045603205.1 Eubacteriales bacterium
AGCTTGTTGTAACTAACCTTCATAGCCATATTTGCGATTTTCCTTTCTCCATAAAAAGATTACATTTTATTATATTATAGCACAACGAGAACAGTTTTACAAGAGACTTTATCAAAACAAAAACAGACTTTCGCAAGTTGATGCGATAGTCTGTTTTGTCGGTAACACTTGGCCCTTGCTCTTGAAAAGCCAACACGATTTTGTGTGTTGTATGCCGGGGCAGGTGCTTTTTATTGCACTGGCAAAGGGGTGATTTTGGAGTAAAAACAGGCGCAGTTCTATAAAAAATTCTAATAGACTTTCCCAAAAATCAATTAGAACTCGGCAAAATCGAGAAGACTTTTAGACCTTGATTTTTACTGCGTTTTTGGTTATAAAAATGATAAAACCCCTGAAAACATCGGGGTTTTCGGGGTTCTCTTTGTTGCCGTTATCTTCCGTTATATTCCGCCAAGTTCGTTTTTTGACACCCCACTCGAAATCAGTTTGCTGGCAACAGCACGAGGGTTCGAATTCCTCTCTCTGCGCCAAGGACAACCGTCATTCTGATACAACGGAATGACGGTTATTTTATACCAAAAAAACAGAGTTTTGCTAACTTTTGAACAGAGCAAATGACAAATAACTCGAACAGGTGTCCTTCCAATCGTTAAAAGATTAGTAATCGTTGGTTTATACGACTAATCGTTGAAATATAGCGCATATCGTTAAAACATACGGACACAGAACTAAAAAAGTCAGAAATTGCCGTGTCAACCAATAAGATACCACCAATGTTTTGTAAAACCATTGTTCAAAACAAAAATTATGATATAATTACCTACACAAGGAGGTGGTCAGCGTGGAAAAGATAGGCACCATTATACGAAATCATAGGATAGCGCAAGGACTAACCCAAGAAGAGCTTGGGGCAAAGGTTTTTGTCAGCAAACAGGCTGTTTCGAAATGGGAAACAGGAAAAACGCTCCCAGACATTGGAATGGTTAGAAAGCTATGTGATATTTTGGAAATAAGTAAAGACGAAATTTTAGGCGGCTCGATAGAAGAAACGAAGAAAAATCGTAAATGGCTGAAAATAGTTAGCATTATTTCTGTAGTAAGTATTTTGGTTGCATTGTTTTTTGGATTGGGTGGATTTGACTACATAGATCGGCACACACAATCAGGCGTTGCGTATATATCTGTATTTTGGAACGGCGAATTGCTCACAACCGACGAATACAGTATAACCAGCGATGTTGCCTTTGATGATTTCAGGAATGGCTATAAATCTGAAATCGACTACGGGGAAATCCGGGGAACAATAAACCTATCCCAAAAGTACAATATAGAGTTTGGTTTTGCAAATACAAATAATTGGCATAACGTTCACATTCGTTTAGATATAGAAGAGCAAAACGGTCAACTTGTAGTCAAGCAAACTATCAGTTACGAAACGGATAACAAAGTTTATCAGGTTACAGTGACCGAGAACACTACAACTGATAATAAGGTGTCAGTTTACAGAGAAGGTGTATAGTTTTGCACCCCCTGACCTAAAATGCACCCCCTAAACCTAAAAGGGGGTGCATTTTTATTAAAATTAGGGTTAGTCTTCAAGGACAACCGTAATCTTCGGATTACGGTTATTCTTTAAAGGCACCAAAACAAAGACCATCGATCGTAATTCGATGGTCTTTTCTTATCTCAAAATATAACTTTCACGCTTGTCCCGACTCCAACCTCGCTGTCGATTGTGACCTTGCCCCTGTGGAACTGTACGGCGTGCTTCATGATGGAAAGTCCAAGTCCCGTGCCGCCCGTTTCCTTGGAGTGACTCTTGTCAACGCGGTAGAAACGCTCAAATATTCTTCCAAGGTGCTCAGGCGGAATTCCGATGCCCGTGTCGCTAACGGTAAGGGTAGTGTGACCTTCCTCCTTGCCGATGGTAACTGTCACGGAGCCACCTTCTACGTTGTACCTTATGGCGTTGTCGCAAAGGTTGTAGATTATCTCGTAAACGTAACGGCGGACACCGAAAATTGATACGTTTTCACCTTGAACATTTAGAGTGACGCTCTTTTTGTCAGCAGAAGGGAAGAGCACGTCTCTGACTTCCGCTGCAACGGATAACAGATCCACGGTTTCTGTGGCAGGCTCGTGGTTTTCATCAAGCTGAGAAAGTCTGATGATATCGTTTATCAAACTTACAAGTCTTGTTGCCTCATTTTTAATGTTTCCGACGAATCTGTCCATGTCTTCGGCTTTTACAAGACCTGTTTCGAGGAGTTCTGCACTGCCAATGATGCTTTGCAGAGGAGTTTTTAGCTCGTGACTAACATTAGCGGTGAATTCCTGACGGTTTCGCTCGGCAAAAGCTTTGTCCGTGATGTCGAAAATCAGGATAAGAGCACCAAGAGTCTTTCCGTCGGTCTTGATCGGGCTTATATTAAATTGAAATTCACTTCCGTTCCGCTGCTCGGTAAATTCCTTGTGCTGGCCGTCGAGAACATCCCAGATGGCGCTGTTCATCTTGCTCGATCTGTCAAGAAGGAGCAGATCACTGCCGCTCATGTCGTTTTTGAGGCCGAAAATGCGTCTTGCGGAAGCGTTCATGCTTAGGATCATACCGTGTTCGTCCAGCAGAATAAGTCCTTCGTTCATCGAGGAGATGATGTGTTCGAATTCGTCGGATTTTCGCTTCAGCGTCTCTATTTGAGACTTTATTTGTTTGTGTTGCTTGTGAAGCTTTTTGAGAATGGGAGTCAATTCCTCGTAAGCGTCGTTTTCCTTGGGATGATCTAAGTCAAGCTGCATCAGCGGCTCTGTGATCTTCTTTGCCATTGCGTGAGAGAGCACGAGGGCAACGATCATTACTACAAGAATGATGGCACATATAGCAGGGAGCATACTTAGAATCAGTGCCCCCACCGTCAGCTGCTTGACGGAAATACGAAGCACGTCTCCGCTCTCAAGCTTTACCGCTTCGTAGAACGTTTTTTGAGTTAATGTGAGGGAGTTACGGGCGCTGCTGCCTTTACCGTCCCTCAAAGCCTCTTTGACTTCCTCTCGATCAGAGTGATTTTCCATACTTGCGGTATCAACTTCCGTATCGTAGAGAACAACTCCGCTTTCATCAATTACCGTAAAGCGAAATACCGTGGAGTTGAAGTTTTCGAAATATTCGATTCCTACGTCGTTAACCGTATCAGTAACGAGAGAAAGCTCTCCTTTGAGTCTGTTTACCTGAGACGTGTTGAAGTAGTTGTAAAGAAAGGACGTGGCAACAACGAGCACAAGAAGCAGAACGATCATAGAAACGTTCAGTATTGAATGAAATATCTTTTTCGTCACGGTGTGGGCTCCAGTCTGTATCCTACACCGATGACAGTCTTTATCTGACCTGCGGCAGAGCCGAGTTTTTGCCTGAGAGTTTTAATATGCATGTCCACAGTTCGCGATTCACCCACAAAGTCCGTGCCCCAGATGTCGTTCATCAGCTTTTCCCGGGTTAAAACGATGTTGGGGTTCTTCATGAAAAGTTTCAAAATATCGAACTCCTTGTTTGTGAGACTGATCTTTTCGTCTTTTACCAATACGGAGTGCTCAAGCTCCTTTAACGTGATGTCTCCCAAGATAATATCACTTTGAACGTCGCTTTTTTTCGTGCGACGGAGAACTGCGTTTATACGTGCCACCATTTCCATGACTCCGAAGGGCTTTACTAAGTAGTCGTCGGCACCGGAGTTAAGTCCGCCTATCTTGTCTATTTCAGTACCCTTAGCGGTAGCCATTATGACCGGAATGTCTGCAGTTTTATGGTCGGCGCGAAGCCTGCTGAGCACCTCAAGACCGTCGATCTCCGGCATCATTATGTCAAGAATTATAAGATCAGGCTTCTCGGTTTGGAGAGACTCCAGCATTGAGATCCCATCTGCAAAACCGCGAGCCGTAAATCCCGTTTGCTCTAATGTATAGACTTCTATCTCGCGTATAGTTTTGTCGTCGTCAACACACCATATCATATTCACGACACCTCACAATTTCAGTATGTAATATTATTATATCCGCTTGCGTCGTTTTCTGCAAGTCCTGACGTTAAAACTTCTGAAAGTGACATTCCTTTGTGAGTGCCACTTTCAGAAGTTTAAGATTAATTAGAGAACGGAAAGATATTTCTTAGTATATTCCGTGTATTTTTCTCTGTAGAACTCGTTATCGCTTCTGAGCAGTTTGAGGGACTCGTGGAGATTCATACTGCGATCGCGAAGATCCATAACACAGCCTGCGATGTTAGAACAGTGGTCTGCGACTCTCTCCATGTTTGTAATCAGGTCGTTCCATACGAAGCCCACCTCAATGCCGCACTCACCATCACGAAGCCTGTCGATGTGTCGGGTTCTGAGAAGTTCCTTCATTCTGTCGATAACCTGCTCAAGAGGTTCTATAAACTTAGCTTCCTCGGCGTTTTCACGAAGGAATGCGAAATGTGACATATCAACGATCTCAACGGTAGCGTCTGAAAGGGCACTTAACTCATTACGCGCACTTTCGGAGAAAACGATGCCTTTCTCACGCATCTCTTCAGCAGACTCGAGAATGTTTACCGCATGGTCGGAGATACGCTCGAAGTCACCGATGGCTTTTAGGAGCATCGAAGCCACCGCGCCTTCGTTTTCATTGAGCTGCTTGGTACTGAGCTTCACCAGATAGCTTCCGATAACGTCTTCAAGACGGTCGCTCTTATCTTCGGATTCGCGGATTGCCTCAGCTTTAGTCTTGTCGTAATCTGTAAGGCAGTCGATACTGTTTCTAAGAGCTTCTGTAGAGAGCTCTGCCATTGTATTTGTGAGATTACGGGCACACTCAAGAGCGATGGCAGGGGTAACGAGGAGTCTTTCATCAAGTTCGGGAGCCTTTTCAACCTGATCGTTTTCCGGGATGAGCTTGTAGGCAAGTTTTTCAAGAAGTCCGGACATGGGGAGAAGAAGAAGGGTACATACAACGTTGAACACAGAGTGAGCAGTTGCAATTCCGGCATAGCTTGCCGCTTCATCCAGAAGAGCAGGAGCAAAGATTGCTCTGATCACGGCAAATCCGCTGAGGCATGCGATAGTTCCGATGACGTTAAAGGATAAGTGTACGAGAGCGGCTCTTCTTGCATTTTTCGCAGTTCCAACGGAAGAGAGGAGTGCCGTGATACAAGTGCCGATGTTCTGTCCCATAATGATCGGGATAGTCGCACCGTAGGAAACAGCGCCCGTAGCCGCAAGAGCCTGAAGAATACCAACGGAAGCGGAGCTGGACTGAATGATTGCTGTGAGGATAGCACCCACAAGAACGCCGAGAATGGGATTCTTGAACATTAAGAACATATCCTGGAATGCGGGGATGTCCTTGAGACCGGAAACAGCATCAGTCATGGTTTCCATGCCGAACATAAGAGTTGCAAAGCCCAGAAGAACAACGCCGATGTCCTTCTTCTTGTTGCTCTTGGTGAACATTAGAAGAGCAATACCGATAAGAGCAAGAACGGGGGTGAAGGAGGAGGGTTTAAGCAGTTTAAGGAACATATTGCTTCCTGAAATTCCGCTGAGGCTCAGTATCCACGCGGTAACCGTAGTACCGATGGTGGCGCCCATGATTACGTGGATCGCCTGCTTGAGCGTCATAAGCTTGGAGTTTACAAAGCCTACGACCATAACTGTGGTTGCGGAGGAGCTTTGGATAATAGCAGTTACTCCGAGACCTGTAAGAAGACCTGCCAGCTTTCCCGTGGTGAGCTTTCCGATCATGATCTCAAGCTTGCTTCCTGCACTACGCTCAAGGGCGTCACCCATAAGATTCATTCCGAAGAGGAAGAGGCAAAGTCCGCCGATGAGGGTCAACACGTTAAAAATATCCATATGAAATGACCTCGTTTTTATCTGTGAATTTTAATATTATTTGCTTTACAGATTAATTTTACATTATCCTTGTAAAATCCACGAGCTGAGTCTTGTAAAATTGACGTAAAATAGACTCATATTAAAAAGCAAAGATGCACTTCCTTATTGCAAAATCCTTTCAAAAATATTATAATTATGGAAGACAAAACAAAAAGTACGAGAGGGAATCGTTTTGAAAAAGGGGAAAATAGTTAAGGATTTTACAAAAGGGAATATACCCCGGCAGCTGCTGATGTTTTCTCTGCCGTTTATGGCGTCAAACGCCCTTCAAGTACTTTACAGCACCATTGATATGATAATAGTGGGCGAATACGTCGGCACAGCCGGACTTTCCGCGGTGTCGCAGAGCAGCCTTATCGTCAACTTTGCAACCATGGTATGCCTTGGTTTTGCAAACGCGGGGCAGGTTCTAATATCCCAGGCCCTCGGAGCCAACAAAAAACGGGAGATGAACAACATCATCGGTACGCTGTTCAGCTACCTGATGATTTTCGCTCTGGTGATGTCGGGGGTTATGCTGTCGGCACATAAGCTTATTCTTAATTTGATGAACGTTCCTGCCGAGTCTTATGCAATGGCAACAGACTACCTCATAATCTGCGGCGCCGGACTTGTATTCACAGCAGGCTATAATATGATCTCTGCCGTGCTTCGAGGTATGGGTGACTCAAAACGTCCCTTCCTGTTTATCGGTATCGCCTCCGGTGTAAACCTTGTCCTTGATATACTTTTTACAGGTATTTTAGGTTTTGGGGTCGCCGGTGCGGCATACGCAACGATTTTGGGTCAGGCGGTGTCCTTCGCATTTTCTCTGGTTTACCTTTATAAGAGGAAGGAAGCCTTCGGATTTGATTTCAAGAGGGAAAGCTTCGCCATCAATAAGCGTTACGCGGGAATGATCACAAGTCTTGGCACGCCTATGGCAATTCAGTCGGGATTTATCAACCTTTCCATGCTTTTCGTAAATTCAATGATAAATAACGTGGGTGTCGTAGCTTCTGCAACATTTGGCGTTGGAACGAGAATCGACGATATTATCAATAAAATCTCCCAGGGAATCCAGTACGCGGCGATGCCCATGATCAGTCAAAATCTCGGTGCAGGGCAGAACAAGAGAGCAAAGCAGGTTGTGTATTACGCGTGGATATATTCTGCATTCCTTACAGTTTTCTTTGTTACCCTATACGTACTCTTCGGAAAGCAGATGTTTATGGTGTTCTCCGATGACCCGCTGGTTCACGAAATGTCGGGTACCTTTGTGTCGGCTATACTTTGGATGTTTCCTGCTTTCGGTATTATGCGCGGTAGCGGTGCATTTATTCAAGGTATCGGTAACGCGGGACTCAGTATGGTACTGGCGATTTTCGACGGCGTACTGCTGAGAATCGGACTCAGTTGGCTCTTCGGTATAGCTCTTGGATGGGGCTTTTACGGATTTGTACTTGGATATGCTCTTGCCCCCTTCGGTTACGCTATCCCCAGCCTTGTGTACTTCCTCATGGGAAGATGGGAAAAGCGAAAGACCTTGGCTGAGAGGTTATAGCATAAAACGAATATTAACAAACTTAAATTAGGAGAGTTAAAAATGGGAAACGGAAAACTTTTTAAAATGAACGATAATCATTGCTACACAGATGATCCCCATGTAGCAAAAAATACATTTATAGGAAGGGAAGCGGACAAAGGTCCTCTGCCTAAATATGAAGATATCAAGGGAGAACTTCCTCACCCGATATGGGACGGACACGATGACGCCATTGCATGCTACAACAAAGTATGGGAATTGGCATTCGGAAATCTTCATAGCCCCAAGGCTGAGGCAGGATTCGTTTCAAACTTTATAGACAGTGCATTCAGCGACTATTTCTTCATGTGGGACAGCTCTTTTATCATGATGTTCACAAAATACGCTTCCCGTGTGTTCAACTTCCAAAGAACGCTTGATAATTTTTATTCTCATCAGCACCGCGACGGCTTTATCTCCCGTGAGATCAATGTAGACGAAGGCGGCGAAAACTGGACCCGTGATGATCCCTGCTCAACGGGCCCCAACGTGCTTCCTTTCTCTGAGTGGGAATATTTCAAGTCTACGGGAGACATGGATAGGCTTTCAAAGGTGTTCGATCCCCTTTTAGCTTATCACAAATGGCTTCAGCTCAACCGCACGTGGCAGGACGGTACTTATTGGAGCTGTGGCAATGCCTGCGGAATGGACAATCTTCCCAGAACCCGTCCCGAGTATAACAATGAGTGTCACCACAGCTTTATGAGCTGGATCGATACTTGCTGTCAGCAGTATCTCAGCGGTGTGATCCTCACTGAAATGGGTAAGATCCTCGGCAGGGAAGATGAAACTCTCTGGCTTGCTGAGGAAGCGGAGATGCTCTATAATACCATTAATGAAAAAATGTGGAACGAAGAGATCGGTCTTTACAACGATAAGCTGCGTGATGGAACGGTAAGCAGTGTAAAGACTGTAGCACCCTTCTGGACTCTCATTTCAGGCATTGCGACTCCCGAGAGGGCAGAGCGTATGGTAG
This sequence comes from Eubacteriales bacterium, assembly GCA_045603205.1. Classification (GTDB taxonomy): domain Bacteria; phylum Bacillota; class Clostridia; order Oscillospirales; family CAG-272; genus RUG11130. Next base: position 8,468 of record JAZULS010000093.1, read on the forward strand.
CTCACCTTGAAGATGAGCGTGAATTCAAGCGTCCCAACCGCGTTCCCGCACTTTCGGCAGACAATCCCTATTATCTTGCTCTCTTCGGCTACTGGGGCGGCGGTGTTTGGGCCCCCACTAACTATATGATCCTTCGTGGGCTTGACAAATACGGTTACCATGACGTAGCCCGCGATATTGCTGTGGCTTATCACGACTATATCATTAACGTGTACCGCAAGATGGGCACAGTGTTCGAGTATTATTCACCCGAACTTCCCTATAACAACAGCGGCAAGCGTGATTTTGTGGGCTGGAGTGGAATCGGACCGGTCGCTGTGCTCTTCGAATACGTATTCGGAATCAATTCTGTGGCAAAGGATCGTCATATTCGCTGGAGAATCAACTGTCTTGAGCGTCACGGAGTTGAAAAGTATCCTCTTGGCGACGTGGCGGTGGATCTCGTTTGCGAAGCTCGCGTAAACGAAGACGAACGCCCCGTGATCAGCGTAAAATCTCCCGTTCCCGTGACTGTTGAAGTCATCTGGAAGGGCGAGAGTTGGACTGTCACCTCAACAGATAATTGAATATAACCAAAAAACCTGCTTTAGCTCTTGCCAAAGCAGTTTTTTTAGTTTTTGTGCCAATTACTTTAACATTTCGAGGATCTGCGCCTTGGGTTTTGCACCGAGAGACTGACCTACAACCTTCCCGCCTTCCATAACGAAGAGTGCGGGAATGCTCATTACTTGGAACTGACTTGCAAGTTCAGGCTCAGCATCAACGTTGATCTTTACGACCTTGTATTCGGGGTATTCGTCAGCGATCTGATCTACGATAGGGGAGACCATACGGCAAGGACCGCACCAATCGGCGAAGAAATCGATAAGAACCTTTTTGTCACTCTTTAAAACTTCATTTTCAAAATTGTCTTTTGTAATTTTGATAGCAGACATGTTTTGTCCTCCGTGTTTTTATTTATAATTTTAATAATATTATCCGAGCAAAAAGTCGGTTGCAAGCATAATGCAGAATCCGGCGAGCAGAGAGTATGTGGCGCCTCTTTCGCTTCCGTGAGCATGGGTTTCGGGGATCATTTCGTCACTGATAACGTAGAGCATGGTGCCTCCGGCAAAAGCGAGAGCGAAGGGGAGGATAACTGAGGCTACGCTTACTGCGAAATAACCTATGAGTGTTCCGACTACTTCCACAAGTCCTGTAGCCATTGCGCAAATCAAGGTCTTTTTCGGTGACACACCTGCGGCAAGCATGGGAGCTATGATGACCATACCTTCGGGGATGTTCTGCAGAGCTATGCCTCCTGCGATAATCAAAGCTCCGGTGGTATCTCCCGAGCCAAATCCCACACCTGCGGCAATTCCTTCGGGGAGATTATGTATGGCGATAGCGGTGACGAACAGCAGGATTTTGCTGAGATTTGCATTTCCATGGGATTCAGAATCAACACCCACAAGGTGGTGCAGGTGAGGCACTACCTTGTCGATGAGGCTAAGGCAAAAGGCACCTGCGAAAATTCCGAGAATCGTTATGATAAGTCCGAATTTTCCTCCGTATTCGAGGGAGGGTATGATCAGCCCCAGAATTGCGGCGGCAAGCATGACTCCCGCGGCAAAGGAGAGAACGATGTCGGAAAATCTGTGGGAGATCTTTTTGAAAGCAAAACCGATCAGAGAACCGATAACGGTAGCTCCACCCACTCCGAGAGCCGTCAGTAAGACCATTTCCATAAAGTCAACCTCCAAACCTGTATCTGTCAGACAGACGCGGTAAATTATTCAGCGGCAAACTGATCCTTGCCTACTCCGCAAAGGGGGCACTCAAAATCCTCGGGGAGATCATCAAACTTTGTGCCGGGCTCGATTCCGTTTTCAGGAGATCCGAGTTCTTCATCATATTCCCAGCCGCAAACTTCACATACGTATTTCATATTCGTATTTTCCTTTCAAATTCAGTTGATTTATTGATTTATAAAACTAAAGACGGTGCGGTGTAAACTCTTGCCGCAAGCTCCTGGTTGAGCAGATAGAGGCTTCGGGGATCTGAACCGAAAAGCTCCATCTTTGAGATAAGGTCGTTTGCGTTGGTCTCCTCCTCACCCTGCTCCTTCACAAACCAGTCAAGGAACTGCATGGTGCGGAAGTCCTTTACGTCGTATGCGGCACTGTAGATGTCGTTGATAAGGGAGGTCACGTACTTCTCATGCTCCAGCCCCGCTTTGAGGACGTCAATGTGAGCGGAGAAGACCTTATCAGGCTTAGCGATAGCTTCAAGGGTCACCCCCTGATTCTCATTCTGCAGGTAGGTGTAAAAGAGCATAGCGTGATCTCTTTCCTCCTGAGCCTGGATCATGTACCAGTTGGCAAATCCGTCAAGTCCTGCCGCCTTGAAGTAATTTGAAAAATCAAGGTAAAGGTAGGCCGAATAAAGTTCCTTGTTGATCTGTTCGTTTAAAAGCTTGTGAACCGAATTATTCATATATACCTCCGTTTATATGTATTTGTTATTCTGATATTATTATACTATATTTTTGCCTTAAGTTCAATGTTTTTATTATTTAAGAATCTTTCCGTCAGTTGAAATTGTCACAACCTGCCACGGAATGAACTTTCCGCTGTTCATCAACGCTCTTTTCACAGCGTTTTCGATGCCTCCGCAGCAGGGAACCTCCATTCGTACTACCGTTACACTTTTGATCTCGTGTAACTTTAGTATCTGTGTCAGCTTTTCCGCGTAGTCGCATCCGTCAAGCTTCGGGCAACCGATGAGGGTTACGTGCCCTTTCATAAATTCTTCGTGAAGGTTAGCGTAGGCGTAGGCGGTGCAGTCTGCGGCGATAAGTAGTCTTGCTCCGTCGAAGTAGGGTGCGGCAGGCGGCACTAACTTTATCTGGCAGGGCCATTGCATAAGCCTTGAAGAACTGCTGCGGGGAACTTCGTTGATCTCCGCATTGGGAGAGATCAATTTTGCTCCGGAGCCCGGACAACCCGATTTTCCGGAAGAGCAGGGGGATTTCCTCTTTGAGCGGAGAACTGCGGCTTCATCATATTCTGGTGCTTCTCGCATTTCAAAGCTGATGGCACCCGTGGGGCAGGCGGGGAGACAATCTCCGAGACCGTCACAGTAGCTCTCACGGGTCAGTTTTGCCTTTCCGTCCACCATTTCGATGGCACCTTCGTGACAAGCCTTTGCGCATGCGGCGCATCCGTTGCACTTTTCCTTGTCTATCTTAATTATTTTTCTTATCATAGTATTCTCCTTATTAAGGGTTTAGAATCAGACCTTTATGCTGTCAGTTCGTTGGGAGAAGAACCTTCTTTTTCAATGGCGATCAAGTTACTAACCGTAGTCTCCGCGATATTCTCAAGTGCTTCTTCCGTCAGGAACGCCTGATGAGACGTTACGATCACGTTAGGCATTGAGATGAGTCTTGCCAAAACATCGTCTTCGAGAATGTGTCCCGAGTTGTCTTCAAAAAATACGTCAGCCTCTTCCTCGTATACGTCGAGACAAGCCGCACCAACCTTTCGTGATTTGATTCCTGCCAGCAGGGCTTCTGCGTCAACGAGGGCACCTCTTGAGGTGTTCAGCAGTACCACGCCCTTTTTGCACTTACCGAGAGAATCCTCGTTTATGATGTGGTAGGTCTCTTCTGTGAGGGGGCAGTGGAGGGATATGACATCGCTCTTTTCAAAAAGCTCGTCGAGCTCCACGTATCTTACAGAGTCACCGTCCTCAAGGGTCTTGTCGGGGTATTTGTCGTACGCTAACACCTTCATTCCGAATCCGCGGCAGATGTTCACGAATACCTTGCCGATCTTGCCGGTGCCGATGACACCAACGGTTTTGCCGTGGAGGTCAAAGCCCGTGAATCCCGTAAGGCTGAAGTTGAAATCTCGGGAGCGGATATACGCCTTGTGTATTCTGCGGATTGAGGTTAGAAGCATCGCGATGGCGTGTTCTGCCACAGCGTAGGGTGAGTAGGCAGGGACTCTTACCACGCGGATCTTGCCTTTCGCGTGCTTTAAGTCAACGTTGTTGAATCCCGCACATCTGAGGGCGATGGTCTTGACTCCAAGCTCCACCAGCCTGTCGATAACTGAGGCATTTACCGTGTCGTTTACAAATACACACACCGCATCTCTGCCTGCCGCAAGGTCTACTGTGTCTTCGTTGAGCTTCGTTTCAAAATATTTAAACTTTATTCCATTTTCCTCTCCGTACTTGTCGAAGGAGGGCTTGTCATAAGCTTTTGTATCAAAAAATGCCACTTTCATGATCTTTAAACTCCTTTTTGCCGAATCATCGGCAGAATCTCTTGCTTTTCTGATAATAGTATAGTACAATGAGGTATGAAAGTATGTTGAATTTTCAACACAAAAGGTGAAAAAATGAAGAAATACTTAAAAATTTTAAGAAAATGTTTGCTTTTCAACGGAATAACAGATGATGATCTTCTCAGAATGCTCAACTGCATGAATGCGAAGGTGATAAGCTTCGATAAAAAATATACTATCTTCTCCGAAGGCTCTCCCGCTACGTATTTCGGCATAATGCTCTCGGGAAGCGCCCACGTGGTACAGCTCGACTACTACGGAAACAGAACTATCCTTGATACCGTTACGCCTGCCGATATGTTCGGCGATGCCTTTGCCTGTGCAGGGGTGGAAAAGCTGCCCGTGTCCGTTATTGCAAGTGAACCCTGTGAGGTGATGCTTATAGATGCCGGTCATATTTTACATACCTGCAGTAATAACTGCACGTTCCACCGACAGCTGATCTTCAATATAATGAGAAACTTAGCCGCTAAAAATATCGCTTTCCATCAAAAGTTTGAGATAACCTCCAAACGTACAACAAGAGAAAAACTTATCTCCTATCTTTTCCATCAGTCGAAAAAAGCGGGGGACAGATCCTTTGAGATTCCATTCGACCGTCAGGAGCTGGCGGACTACCTTGAGGTAGACAGAAGCGGACTCTCCACGGAGATAGGGAAGCTGAAAAAAGAGGGAATCATCGAAAACGAGAGAAAGAGTTTTACTCTGCTGTGAGATGAAAAAACAGCTTGAATAAAGAATGAGGCAGACATGAAAAGGACTATGTGTCTGCCTTTTTCTCAACTTTCTTTTTGTTATCGCAGGTAACAAGAAGAAAGAATCAGCCAAGGAGGTGAACGGGGTTTACCGAGTGAGGAAACTTCGGCGTTTGAGATGGTGCCTTCATACGGATTTTGCAAAACTATAGTTTAAGTTACCTGTAGAACAAAGAAATCCCACCGAGATTATCGGTGGGATAAATCTTTTATCAGTTGTACTTGGGGAGCCAGTCTCCGTGAGTCTCGATGAGATCGTCAACCATCTTTTTGATAGTGTCGATGTCAAGCTCACTTCCTGTATGAGGATCAAGCATTGCCGCCTGATAGATGTGCTCCTTCTTCTTGGTAACTGCCGCCTCAATGGTGAGAAGCTGAACGTTGATGTTAGTCATGTTCATAGCCGCACACTGTACGGGGAGGGCACCGACGTGGCAGGGATGGATTCCGTATCCGTTAACAAGACAGGGAACCTCAACACAAGCGTTCTCGGGCAGGTTTGTAATAAGGTGACCCTTGTTGATCACGTTACCGCCGATCTGGTAAGGCTTACCGGTGGTGATAGCCTCCATAATGTAGGAAGCGTACTCGTGAGAGCGATTGTGAGCCTTTACGCCTTCCTTCATCATAGTCTCGTACTCTGCCTTCCAGCCATTGATCTGTTCGATGCAGCGTCTGGGGTATTCATCAAGGGGAATGTTGTACTTTTCGATCAGCTCAGGATACTTGCTCTTGATGTAGAACATATTGTACTCAGCGTTGTGCTCGCTGGACTCTGTGCAGTAGTAGCCGAAATGCTTGATATACTCAAGTCTGACCTTGTTGTAGAAGTTCGGGTCGTCGATCTTGGCCTGAATTCTTGACTTGATCTCAGGATAGAGGTCAACACCGTTCTTGTCCTTGATCTCGAGAAGCCAAGCCATGTGGTTGATTCCCGCGATAAGTTCTTTTCTGCCTTCAAGCTTGTCTTCCATGCCGAGCTGGCAGAGAAGATCGCTGGAACAGCTCTGTACGCTGTGGCAAAGACCTATTGTCTTAACGTCGGTGTATCTCTGCATAAAGCCGCTGAGCATAGCCATGGGGTTTGTGTAGTTAAGGAAGAATGCGTCGGGACATACCTCTTCCATGTCTCTTGCAAAGCTTTCCATAACAGGGATGGTACGGAGAGCACGCATGATACCGCCGATTCCGAGAGTATCACCGATGGTCTGACGGAGACCGTACTTCTTGGGAACCTCGAAGTCGATGATGGTACAGGGATCGTAAAGACCTACCTGAATAGCGTTTACAACAAAGTTAGCTCCGCGGAGAGCATCCTTACGCTGCTCAACACCGAGGTAGCACTCGATCTTAGCGGGGCTGCCTTTGTCGGCATTGATAGCTTCAATGATAACACGGCTTTCCTCAAGTCTCTTGGCGTCGATGTCGTAAAGAGCGAATACGCCGTCACGAAGACTTTCTGTACAGAGACAGTCACCGATTACATTTCTGGCAAAAACTGTGCTGCCCGCACCCATAAATGTGATTTTCATGATTTTTATCCTCCTTGCTTTTGTAGCAAATTAATTATTTCTCAAGATCTGCAATGAGATCGATTCTTCTCTGGTGCTTTCCGCCCTCAAAGCCGGTGTCAACGAAAACGTCAACAAGCTCGACAGCAAGGCCTTCGCCTACAACTCTCGCGCCAAGGCAGAGAACGTTTGCGTCGTTATGGAGACGTGTGTAACGTGCGCTGAAAATGTCGGAACAGCAAGCCGCGCGAATACCCTTCAGCTTGTTGGCAGCCATGCTCATGCCGATTCCCGTGCCGCAGCAGAGAATAGTGAGATCAGCTACGCCGTCCAGTACCTTGCAGCAGCCTGAAACAGCGAAATCGGGATAGTCACAGCTCTCGGTGGAGTTTGTTCCGCAGTCGATGCAATCAAAGCCTCTCTCGTTGAGATGCTTCAGGAGTGCTTCCTTCAAGGGGTAGCCTGCGTGGTCGGAAGCGAGAGCGATAGTCTTTTTTGTTGTGCTCATAGAAAAGTTTCCTTTCGTATGTAAACTCGGGTGTGCCGAGCAAATTCACTTTGTTTTTTCTTCAAGTTCTCTTTCGGCCTGAGCCTTTCGGAGATATATTGGCACGAGAGCTTCTCCCGTGTATTTTGCCTTGTCGTCGCTTGCTTCAAATTCTGCAAGACCGCAGAGCGCGGTACCGAAACCGCTGGCTTTTGCAAACTCTTCGGGAGTCTCTGCAAGACATACTCCGTCGATACTGCTGAATTTTGACTTGGCGGCATCTACGCAGTCACCTGTGAAATATAGGTTCAGTGAGCCAAGATCTTCTGTAGCCATTACGTCCTTAACTCTCGCAGAAATCTCGTCAAGAGACCAAAGAGAGTCATCGGTAAGCCTTTTTATATTGCCGGCACCATCGGTGTAAAAAAGGGCAGAGTAAGCGTTGCCGCGACGTGCGTTGACCACGGGACAGACGAGGCATTTTTTACCTTTAAACTGATATGCCATGGCCTCAAGGGAAGAAACTCCGATGCAGGGAATGGAGAATGGCGCCGCCAGACCCTTAGCGGTGGCTACACCGATTCTGACACCCGTGAATGAGCCCGGACCGCCTGAACAAGCAATGAGAGACAGGTCACTCACAGTGATATTTGCTTTTTTTAACAGATCTTCGATAGCGGGAAGGAGAGTCGTGCTGTGGGATGTAGCATTTTCCTCGGAATAGTCACAAACGAGGCTTCCGTCTTTAAGTAATGCCGCAGTGACGGTAGAGGTAGTAGAGTCAAATCCTAAGGTCCACATTTTTAAAGGCCTCCGTATCGGGGAATTTAAAGCTTATTTCGCGGGAGGTGTCTCCACACTTTTCTATGTTTACCGAAACAGTGTCAATGGGCAGCTCACCCTCGATCTTTTCGCACCATTCGGCAATACAGATGCCTCCGTCCACACAGTCGTCGTAGCCAATACCCTCAAGCTCGAGAGTGCTGTTTATTCTGTAAAAGTCGAAGTGATAAACAGGAACGTTTCCGCTGAGATATTGATTTACAATAGTGTAAGAGGGGCTTTTTACGCGGCTTTTAGGTGCAAGGACAGACGCCATACCTTTTGTGAATACGGTCTTGCCTGCGCCGAGATCCCCATAGACCGCTATAAAAGCACGGGGTAAGTTGTTCTCTTTTATATACTTGCCGAGTGCGGCGCCCAGTGCAAACGTGTCTGAGTCTGAGCTTGTAAGAAATTTGATCATTTTGAGGATATGCCTTCCGTTGATTTTAAGTAATTGTTTAATAGGGGTGTTTTACGTGGCCTTTATCAGTTATCACCGTGTAATCAAAATCCGACACCACGTAGTGACCGAGAAAGTTCACTTTAGTACCGTTAAACTTTCGGTAGAGGAGGTTTGTTGTAGCCATGTCCTCAAAGGACGGCGTGGTCGGATTGCCGTAGTGATTGTGCGCTATGATGAAGCTTACGATACGTTTGTCCTTCAGGGCATTTGTAATGGCTTCCGATACGGTGGAGCTGGCCATAACACCTGCTTTTTTCAGCTTTACGGTAGAGACCACTCGATGCTTTTTGTCGAGAAATACGGCAAAGGCGTATCCTGCCTTCATTGGCTCGAACAGAAAAGACAGATAGTAGCCGATGGCACTTTCGGAATCCAGAGTGGTGACTCTTTCTGATTCAGCGAGGCAGAAGATCTCCGAAATGTGGTTTTTTAATCCGTTTTCGTTGTTATATGACATAGAAGAAGATGCAAAGGAAGTGCATTACGCTTGCGAGGACTACGAAAAGGTGGAATACAGAGTGAATATACTTTACTTTCTTTCCGAATCCGTAGAACACAGCACCTATAGTGTACATAATTCCTCCTCCGAGAAGAAGTGCGGAACCCATAGCGCCAAGCTCACGGAAAAGCGGACCTGCCGTGAAGACTACACACCAACCCATGCAGATATAGCAGATCATGGAAAATACGCGGTATTTCTTTAGATCAATAGCTGTCAGAGTTACAGCTAAAGCCGCAATTCCCCAGATGCAGCCGAAGATGCCCCAACCGATGTAGGGATTGATCTCGCGGAGGGTACACAGAGTGAAGGGCGTGTAGGTTCCGGCGATCATAAAGTAGATAGTGCAGTGGTCAAGTACCTGAAGCACCTTCTTGGCACCCACGTGTGTAACTCCGTGGTAAACACTTGACATTGTAAAAAGGGATATAACGGAAGCACCGTAGACAGCGCTGCCCACAACACCCCACACGTTGCCCTTCAGCGCCGCGAAGATTACGCAAAGTGTCAGATAAACGACACCAAGACCTCCTCCGACGATATGGGAGACCATATTGAAGACCTCTTCTCCCTTAGTATAGTCGGGAAGAATACGGTCAATAAGTTTTGTTCTTTTTGCCATAGAAAAAAGTACCTTGCTGATAAAAATATTAAACTTTCTCGGAAATCTTTCCGCTTCTGTAGGCTTCAATGAGACGCTTTAAGTCTTCCGCCTCCTCAAAAAGCTCAATTCCGCGGTCGGTATCTGAAACGTTAAAGCGGCGGTCAAGCTTTTCCACGATGCGAATGTCAGGGGTTTTGAAAACTCCGTCTTCCGCAGGTCTGTGCTCCGCAAGCTGGAGAGAGTGCGAGTCGTAGATAAGAGTATATCCTGCAATTCCCGTCTTTACGCGGTAGGCTTTGGAGATACCTCCGTCGATAACGAAGAGTCTGCCCCCTGCTTTAACGGGACTTTCTCCTTCCTTCTGGTTTACGGGAACGTGACCGTTGATAATGTGACCCTTGTCGGGATCAAGAGAGAATTCAGCAAGAATCTTCTTGCATACGTCTTCGCTTTGGCTGAGAGTATAGTAGTTGTCAAATACCTCTTTAGCCTCAGGAATGTTGCTTCCGATGAAGGTGCGTTCGAAGAAGGCAAGTCTCGTCTTGCCGAAAAGGGGAGAATCCTTTCCGCACCACAGATACCACATATAATCACAAGCGTCACTTTGGTCCTTTGATCCGTAGGGAGCAAAATACGCATTTCTGATAACGCGGTCGATCTTGTCAAGAAGCTCTTTTCCGGCGGCAGCTCCGTCGGGAGTTACCACGCTTCTGAAGGAGCCGTCCTCGTTCATTGGCACACATCCGTGATAGAGAACGTTGCCGTTGTAGACCTTGTACATAGATCCATGGGAATAAAGGAATCTTATATGCTCGTTTAAGAGACGGCTGTGGTGGAAGGAGTTTTTTAGTACCCCCACAAGCTCAGTTTCGGCATCTGTCAGTTTCAGCGGGTCGTCCGGATCAACGGTAGGGAAGTTGCAGTCAAGGAGATTATACGTGCAGTCCCCGATCTTGATGCTACCCGACTTGAAATCGACTGCTTCAAAAACGGCACGGTCTGCCATATTGTATTCGGGATGACGTGCGATGATCTGACCCTCAAGCTTTAACTGGATCACGGCGATGGCTTTGTGCATCTTCGCGGTAAGGGAGCTGTCGATAACGTCGTATTTTATGTCGTCGAGGGTCTTTGGCATAAAGAGCTCGCAGTCATCGTCAGCGTAGGTCTCAGCAGCAAATACAGAGAGGGGACGCAGATTAAGCCCGTATCCGTCCTCAAGAACGTCAAGGCTGTTGTAGCTGAGGGCAATGCGAATAACGTTGGCGATAAGAGCCGGATTGCCCGATGCAGCACCCATCCAGGAAACGTCGTGATTTCCCCATTGGAAGTCGATGTGCTTGTATTTCTGAAGCTCGTTCATGATCTTATCGGCTCTCGGACCGCGATCAAAAATATCGCCAATGATGTGGAGCCGTCCTACGGTGAGAGAACGGATAAGAGAAGCCAGAGCGATTATGAAGTCGTCGGCAATATCCGTTTCGATAACGGTTTTGATGATCTCCTCGTAGTAAAAATCACGGTTAACGTCGTCCGTTACGTTAAGCAGTTCGTCAAGCACATATCCGAAGCTTTCGGGCATCTTGCTTCTGACAGCTGAACGGGTATACTTTGCGGAAACGGTCTTACAGACAAGGATCATGCGGTAAATGGTGAGACATCTCCACTCGTCGCAAAGCCCCTGTTGCCTTTCGAGATCTTTGATGTAGTGGGCAGGATAGTAGATAAGACGGGCGAGCTCCTCTCGATCAGTAGCGGAAACGCTCTTTGAGAATATCTCGTCGATCTTAAATTTTATCATACCCGACGCACTTCTGAGCTGATATAAGAAAGACTCATGCTCTCCGTGTATGTCACTGAAAAAGTACTCAGTAGCTTTGGGGAGAGTTCTTTTTGCGTTGAGGCTTATAATTTTGGCTGCCGCAGAATGAACGGTAGGGTAAACTTCCGAGAGCACGGAAAGATATTTGTCGTTTTTCAAAATTTTAAACCTCCGAAATTTAATTTAAACACAATCATACAAAGTAATTATAATATAAAATTCCTTATATGTCAAAGGTTAGTTTAAACACTTTACAAAAAATATTCAATTAGAAAAACTATTTTCAAAATACTTCTCAACCGAAGTGTATCTTCATATCAATACAAAGAGCATATTCCTGCGTTGGGAGGTAAATTTTGAGTAAGCTTAAACATTTTATACTAAGTGCGGGACTCTTGTCCGGCGTGAATATTATTCTCAGATGTGTTGCCGTAAGCTTTAATGCCTACGTTTCCGCAAAAATAGGTACGGAGAGCCTTGGACTTTTCACACTTGTGATGAGCGTTTACGGACTGGCGGTGACAATTGCCACGTCGGGAGTAAATCTTTCGGCGGTGAAACTGACAGCAGAACGACTTGCGCCTCTGCTTCAAAGCGGAGCGAGTCCTGCCCAGTACAGAAAGAGCATGAGAGGGGTAGTTTACAAGTGCGTACTCTACAGTCTGGCGTTCAGCGTTGTTGCCGGACTTGCACTGTACTTCGGCTCGGATTTTATAGGGGTACATCTTCTTGGAGACATACGAACAATACTCTCACTCAGAGTTCTTTCCTTCAGTCTGCCTGCAATATCCGTCACCGCCGCCCTGTCGGGATATTTCACGGGAGTCAGAAAGGTCTATAAAAACGCTTCTTCTGCTGTTTTGGAACAGGCGATGAAGATAGTTCTCACCTCGGGTGCCTTAGCTCTCAGTATTCCCGTGCTAACCGAGAAGGTGGAGTATTCCTGCCTTGCCGTGGTGGGTGGCGCGGCTATAGCGGAGGCGTTTTCTCTCGTAGTCAACGCGGTGATGTATGTTTTCGATAATAAGCGCCCCTCGGGGGCACTTTTGTCAGATGGTACGGAGACTGTAAGGCGAACCAAGCTTAGAGAGGTGGGAGAGATTGCCCTTCCTGTAGCAGTTGGTGCTTACGCAAGACAGGGACTTTCCACCGCGGAACATCTTGCCATTCCTTGGGGTATGCGAAAAAGCGGTCTGGGCGGTGCTGACGCTCTTTCTACTTACGGAATACTGCAAGGAATGGTATTTCCGCTGATACTGTTTCCGTCAGCGGTACTGTCTTCAACTGCGGGACTGCTTATCCCCGAACTGACCGAAGCTCAAACCTTAGGTAATTATAGACAGATCGAACGAATAATCAAACGTGTTCTCTCCATTACGGTATGCTTTGCGGTAGGATGCGCTCTTGCTTTTTTTGCTTTTTCAGAATTTCTCGGAGTCGGGGTCTACGGAAGTGCCGAGGCAGGAAAGTACATAAAATTCACGGCGGCGATGGTTCCCGTAATGTACCTTGATATGGCAACGGACGCGATGCTGAAAGGCCTCGGTGAACAGGTGTATTCTATGAGAGTCAATATAATCGACTCCGCTTCAAGCCTTATACTTGTGCTTATTCTTGTGCCAAAATTCGGTATCGGGGGATATGTTGCCTCGGTCTACTTTTGCGAAGGGCTCAACTGTGTGCTCAGTATGCTGAGGCTGAAAAAAGTAACGAAAATCACGCTGGAGTTAAAGGGGAAATTGTTTTTCGCATTGCTGTGTGCCGTGATAAGTGCTTTTCTTACGGTTATCATTCCGCTTATGATGGACAAAAAAGGCCTTGAGTTACCAAGACTTGTCCTTTGTATTTTGATTTACGTATTTTTATGCCTTTGCCTTAGTTCGCGAAGAAAAAATATTACAAATAATGTTGAAAAGGGAAGATAAGGATAGTATAATATAAGGTAGCATTTATTGTTCCTTGAGTTTTTTCAGACTATTTGATAAAATAGACCTGTCAACGAAAATAATGAGGAATATGTAAATGAAAAACGAAAATAAATTGTCAAACAGAGCATTTTTTGGGAAAGTTCAGAGGGGACTTTGGTTTTTCCTGTCCTTACTTGGAGTGTACATACTGTATGAGACTGTGGATCTTATAGGCAATCCTTCTGCAAACCCCGGTATGTATATGATGATCCCCGAAATGGCGGAGCATCTGCTTGCGGGACTTATAATCGTCCTTGCGTTTTCTGCTGTGGTTGACCTTTTTGTTGACCGAGAAGTTTAAATTTGGGAGAGGTGAATATGGAGCGTTTAATGAAAAAGTTTCGAGAATGCATTGATACCTTCGGCATTCTCAATGCCATGCCGGAACTGAAGCGTGTGATCGTTGCCTTTTCGGGCGGCGCGGATTCAACTCTCCTGCTTCACCTTGCAGTAAAATATTTTGAAAATACGGGAGTAACCGTTGAAGCAGCTCACATTAACCACATGATCCGCGGAGATGAAGCAGACAGAGACGAAGCTTTTTGCGTGGTAACGGCTGAAAGGCTTGGTGTGAAGCTTCACCTCAGGAGAGTCGATATTCCGTCCCTTGTAGAAAATGGATCCGGAGGCGTGGAGGAAGTTGCACGCAGGGAAAGATACGCTTTCTTTGACGAGCTTATCAAAGCGGGAGAGGGCAAAACTCTGGTTGCCACCGCTCACAACGCTGACGATAACCTGGAAACGGTCCTCTTTAACATGGCGAGGGGAACAGCCCTTCGCGGACTCTGCGGCATCCCACCGATTCGCGACGGAAAATTCATAAGACCGATGCTCGTTTTTACGGGTGATGAGATCAGATCAGCCTGCGCGGGACATGACATTCGTTATGTGAACGACAGCACCAATTTTGAAACGGAATATACCAGGAACTATATAAGAGCTGAGGTGGTACCTGCCCTTGAGAAGCTATCTCCGATGCTCAGTGCCCACGCTATGAAAATGTGCGCTTCTCTGAGACGGGATGAAGATTTCATATGTGCTGAGAGTAACCGTTTTCTTGATGGAGAAGACCTTCTCCTTGGCGTTGAGAACTTCAAACTGACTGCACTGCACGACGCTGTGCTTTCCCGTGTGATCTCCTCCATGTTCGAAGCAGTTGTGACGGGAACCGGGGCAAAGCTTGAAAGTGTGCACATAAATTCCATAATTACCGCTATCAGAGATAAAGAGATCCCCTTCAGTATAACAGTACCGGGAGGAGTAAACTTTACGTCTGACGGCAGAAGATCACGGTTTGTTTCTTCCTTGGATGAGGATGCATCTGATATTGACAAAAGTGAAATTGAGCTTCCGTTTGATTCCGTTATCACGAAAAACGGATATAATATCCTGATTTCACGGAATATTGAGGAAATAAAGCAGTACACAAAAGAAAATATTTACAATTTATCAATATACCAAGCCATCAATTTTGATAAAATAAAAGGTAGTTTAAAAATCAGAACACGAGTCTCAGGCGACATTTATCGCTTCGGCGGAATGACACGAAAAGTAAAAAAGCTTTTCAGCGAGAGGCATCTTTCTTCAACCGAAAGAGAAACGCTTCCGTTATTTACCGATGACGATGGGATTGTGTGGATTCCGGGATTCCCTTTAAGGGACGCTCTGAAGTGCGATAATAGTTGCGATATAGTCTACTGTCTTGTGTTCAAATAATAATGACGAGGGAAATATGATCAACACTGAAAATTACGTACTTACAAAGGATATAGACCGTATTCTCGTTTCCGAGGAGAAGATAGCGGAGGCTGTTGAAAAAATTGCGGCAGAAATCGACCGAGATGCTAAAAATAGCGGAAAGAAACTGCTTCTTTTGGGAATACTGAAGGGTAGTGTGGTTTTCATGGGCGATCTTATGAAGCAAATTACAACTCCCCTTGAGATCGACTTTATGAAGGTTTCTTCCTATGGAGCGGGCACCATCTCCACGGGACGAATCAATATCGTCCTTGACCTTGCGAGAAACGACCTGTCAGAGAGAGATATCGTAATCGTTGAAGACATTATCGACAGCGGCAGAACACTGTCCTATCTTGTGGAATATCTCACTCTTAACGGAGCTCATTCCGTTAAGACCTGTACTCTCCTTGACAAGCCCTCGAGAAGAGTGGTTGATTTTGTTCCCGATTACGTAGGTTACGAGATTCCCGACGAGTTTGTTGTTGGATACGGTCTCGACTATGATGAACAGTACAGAGCGCTCCCCTTTGTCGGCGTGTTGAAGCCGTCTGTATATTCAAAGTGACAGGGGCAGATAAAAACGTAAAGCACAGAAAGGCATGGTCTCATTTGAATGAAAAAAAGCTTTAAAAATGCCATAATTTATATAATATTCTTTGCAATTCTGCTGTTTGCTACGGCGGCACTCTGGGGACAGATCCCCTCCGATGAAGTGGTATACAGCGACATCACGGAATATTTTACACAGGAGAAGGTCAAAAGCTTCGTTGTTGATAAAAATAACAACGTAGAGCTGACTCTTCGCGATACAGACAGCAGCGGCAAGGAAGTAGAGAAGCTTGTTACTTATAAGCTTCGCAGTCTCGACCTGTTCTACAATGACCTTGGTGACCTTATCGCCGAGCAGCATCAGAAGGGTATCATCGAGTCCTACGATTATCCCGCACCGACACAGCTTCCCGTTTGGGTGTCCTTCATCCCCTACGTTATTATCGGCGTCGTTATTATTGTCGTTTGGATCTACTTTATGAATCAGGCGACAGGCGGAAAGGGTTCTAAGATCAATTCCGTGGGCAGAGCAAAGGCAAAGCTCGTGAACGTGGATAAGACAAAGGTGTTCTTCAAGGACGTTGCGGGAGCTGACGAAGAGAAGGCTGAGCTTGAGGAGATAGTAGAATTCCTCAGAAATCCCTCCTACTTCACAAAGCTCGGTGCTAAGATTCCTCACGGCGTGCTTTTGATGGGTCCTCCCGGTACAGGTAAGACTCTTCTTGCAAAAGCAGTTGCAGGGGAAGCGGGTGTTCCTTTCTATTCCATCTCCGGCTCCGACTTTGTTGAAATGTACGTGGGCGTGGGAGCTTCCCGTGTCCGTGACCTTTTTGATACTGCCAGAAAGAATCCCGCTGCGATCATCTTTATTGACGAGATCGACGCTGTAGGACGTCACAGAGGCGCAGGTCTCGGCGGCGGACACGACGAGCGCGAGCAGACTCTGAACCAGCTTCTCGTTGAAATGGACGGATTCGGCACAAATGAAGGCGTTATCGTTATGGCGGCAACAAACCGTCCCGATATTCTTGACCCCGCCCTTCTCAGACCCGGACGTTTCGACAGACAGATCACGGTAAACTATCCCGATCTCAAGGGAAGAGAAGATATTCTTAAGGTACACGCTAAGAACAAGCCCTTTGAAGAGGACGTTGACCTTGCGAAAATTGCACAGACCACCGTTGGCTTCACAGGTGCTGACCTTGCAAACCTCCTTAACGAGGCGGCGCTCCTTGCGGCTCGTAAGGGCAAGTCCCTCATCGGCATGGGAGATATCGAAGAAGCATCTATGAAGATCATCGTAGGTATGCCCAAGAAGAACCGTCAGATCAAGGCTGCGGAGAAGAAGAAGACTGCTTATCACGAGGCAGGTCACGCACTTATCGCATACGTTCTTCCTACCCTCGATCCTGTAAGACAGATATCTATTATCCCCAGCGGAAGAGCCCTCGGATATACACTTAATCCCCCTGTTGAGGATAAGTACAGCGTATACAAGAACGGTCTCAAGGAAGAGATCAGCATGCTCCTTGGTGGACGTGTGGCTGAAAAGATCATCTTTGATGACGTTTCGGGCGGTGCGTCCAACGATATCGAAAGAGCTACCGCAATTGCTAAGAATATGGTCATGAAGCTGGGTATGAGCGAAGAACTCGGTCCCATCCTCTACGGCTCACAGCATTCTAACGACGAAGTGTTCCTGGGACGTGACTTCAATAACTCCAAAAACTACTCCGAAGAGACCGCGGCTAAGATCGACAGTGAGATCCGCCGTATCATTGACGAGGCGTATACAGTCAGCGAAAACATTCTCCGCGAGAACATCGATAAGCTTCACTTTATTGCGGAGTTCCTTGTTAAGTACGAAGTCATGGAGCAGGCTCAGTTTGAGCGCGCCATGAAGGAAGACGTTACCTTCGAGGAGCTTGAGGAAATGGTTGCCGAAAAGCGCCGCCGCAGTGAAGAGGAGAACAGAGCTCGCGCTGAGCACATCAGACTCGAGGAGGAGAAGAGAGAGGCTGAGCGTGCCGCTGAGGAAAAGGAAAGACAGGCAAAAGCCGACGTTGCAAACGGCAAGATGTCCTTCAGCGATTATCTGAATAACTATCATAAGGAAAACGGCGAGAAAACGGATTCTTCGGAAACCGAAAACTACGACTCCGACGAGGAAAACAAGTAAAACCAAAACCGTCTGCTAATTTGGCAGGCGGTTTTGCTTTTGTTGACAATAACCTGAAATTTTGATATAATTAGTTTAGAAAAACAAGTGAAAAGAGGTGTTCTGCCATGAACGAAACCATCAAAACCATACTTGAAAGAAAAAGCTGCAGATCTTATACCGACGAGCAGGTACCTGAGGAACTTTTGAAGACCGTTGTGGACTGCGGGCTTGCCGCTCCTTCGGGAAGAAACCGACAGCCCGTTTTTAGCGTTGTGATTCAGGATAAGACGACCATAGAGAAGCTTTCGAAGATCAACGCCTCCATAATGGGTGTTGAGTCAGACCCCTTCTACGGAGCACCTACCGTCATCGTCGTTCTGGCAAAGGCAGGAGAGCGTACTTCTCTTGAGGACGGTTGTCTCGTCCTTGGAAATATGCTCACCGCGGCTTATGCTCTCGGACTTGGTGCTTGCTGGATCCATAGAGCAAGGGAAACCTTTGAGACCCCTGAGGGAAAAGATCTGCTCCGTCAGTGGGGCATCACCGAAGAGGTATTCGGCGTTGGTAACTGTATTCTCGGTTACCCCGACGGGGACTACCACGCTGATTTTGAAAAGCTTGCCAGCCGTGCTGTTGTTATTAAATGATTAGGGAAAGATATACTTTTCGTATATCCGTTCCCGAAGCCGCTGAACAGATACCCGAGATATATTCTCGGTACGTTACGGATATTGCTGTAACGTTCGAGTATGACGTGTCCGCGGACAGATTGAAAAATATTAAATGACCATGCTGGAGTATAACGGAGAAAAAATGAATGACTTTTTAAAGTTTACAGTTGATAACTTTATGGGTGGCTTGTCTGCATCCATAAAATATACCAGAGGATACGGCGGATCCGTGAAATCTATCCCCTCCTTTGACGTAACTGAAACCGAGACGGGTGCAGTGTTTTCTGCAAATAACGGTGCCTTTGAACGCTTTGACGTTATAGCTGAGGTGAAGGGTGACAGCGTGCTTTTCAGCATTGATTTAAAACATAACACGGAGACCTTCGCTAAACTTCAGCCTGACAACTCAGTCAGCTTTTCAATAGGAGGCGTAACTCCGGATGCGATAAGATATTATTACCATTTGTATACCTGCTGTCTTCAGCCTGCACTTTGCCACTCATTTGAGGAGCTTGGCAGACGTACGCACACGGCTCTTGTAAAGATCGGTGATGTGCACTACAGCATCCTCGGACTTGCGGGGGATATTTACAGATGCGATTTTGACGGTGAAGGATACCATATCAGCATCGGTTCCACCGGATATAATAGACTAAAAGGTCCAATGCTGGCTATAACCCGTGCGTCGGATCCTTTTGCGGCGATCGAGCGAAACTACGAGTTTGCACGTGAAATGGACGCTATCAAGGTTCCGCTGAAGCGTGAAAGAGAGCTTCCCGACTGCTTCAAGGGTCTTGGCTACTGTACTTTCAATACTTACGAACTTGACATAACGGAAGAAAAGGTATTCGCAAAGCTTGACGAGTATAAGGCGGCAGGCGTTCCGCTTAACTGGGTGCTTATCGACGACGGCTGGCAGACCTACGACGACCATCATCTGACAGGTATGCGTGAGGATCCCGTGAAGTTCCACAGCGGACTTAAATACCTGGTTGACCGTATCAAAAACGAGTACGGAGTAAAATACGTGGGCGTTTGGCACGCTATCGGAGTATACTGGCACGGCTTTAAGGAGGGAAGTGAGGCTTTCCTTGAACAGAGAGAAAACCTTATGCTGACGCAGGGTGGGCTTTGGTTACCGTCAACTGATGAAGAAAAGGGATTTGCACTGTGGGATAGCTTTTACGCATATCTGAAAAGCTGCGGAATTGACTTCGTAAAGATAGACAGTCAAGGCTGTTATCCGTTGATGGTAGAGGGGGCAGTGCCTTCGATCGTTTCCACCCGTAATATGCACGAGATTATCGAACGGGCGGCAGAAAAGAATTTCGGCTCATGCGCAATACTTAACTGCATGGGTATGGATATCGAAAACGTATTCTCCCGTCCCATGTCACCTATTTCCCGTAACAGCCGGGACTTTTCAGTAGAGGAGGATGATCCCGAGCTTATCGGTTTCCACGACTTCACGATAGTTAACGCACTTGGTGCGGTATGGCACGATAAGATGATGTATTGCGACTATGATATGTGGTGGTCCTCCGACAAAAGAACGGCGGTACACAGTGCGGTGCTTCGCGCAATACACGACGGCCCCAATTACGTAAGCGACCCGGGACCCTGCGATGCTAAGGTAATCAGCCACGCTGTTGGAGACAAGGGCGAGCATTACCTCTGTGACCACGGTGCATATCCCACACTCGACTGTCTGTACGAGATTGGGGACGTGTTTAAGGTTTGGAACAGAAGCGGTGATAATTTCGCACTTGCTGTATATAATATCAAGCCTTACCACACTGTCCACAGTTTTAAGCTTGACGTTATCCCGGGCATAGATAAAGATTCTGAATATGTTGCCTTCGAATATTTCACGGGTAAGTATACAAGGGTAAACAGCGATAGCACACTTGAGTTTGACTTTGAACCCGACGAACTTGCGGCGTATTCCATCTATCGCATAGAGATTGACGGAGACGGCGAATTCGTAATGCTCGGTGACACTACTAAGTATATCTCTATTGCACACCGCGACAAGGTCAGAAGAAGTGTTGAGGAGCTTTTGAACTGAATAAACAAACTGACCCCTGAGCTCAGCGAGTTCAGGGGTCAGCGTTTTAATCTGTATTACTTTTGTGCTGCGGCTCTTTCACGGCAAATGTCAGCCCACTTAGGCAGCTTTGCGATCTTTTCAGCCATATCGGCAAGGGCAGTTGGAATGTCTATCTTCTGCGGACATATATTCACACAGGCTCCGCAGGAGATGCAGGCGGAGGGGAGTTTTTCCTCAGGCAGCCCGTCGAGACGCATTGAAGCGTTCACGGAGGGAGAGAAGCAAAGCTCGTTATAAATTGAGATAAGATGAGGAATGTCAAGTCCCATGGGACAGCCGTCCACGCAATATCTGCAGGCGGTACAGGGTAGAGAATTCTTCATTCCCTCTGCAATGTTTTGTAAAAGTGTCTTCTCTTTCTCACTCAGCGGAGAATACTTTTCAAAAGTTTTCACGTTGTCAGCGGTCTGCTCAAAGTTTGACATTCCCGAGAGGATCACTGTAACATTTGGCAGTGCCTGAAGCCAACGGAACGCCCAGGAAGCGGTACTGTCCTCAGGTCTGTACTTCTTCAAAGAATTTACGCTGTCTTCGTCCAGATTTACAAGTTTTCCTCCGCGAAGTGGCTCCATTACCCACACGGGAATGTTGTACTTGGTCAGCAGATCGTACTTTTTACCCGCGTCCTGCAAACTGTCATCGAGATAATTGTGCTGGATCTGGCAGAACTCCATCTTGTCGCCGTACTCCGTAAGAAATTCCTTCAGCATTTCCACGCCACCGTGGGTCGAAAAGCCGAGATGACGGATCCTGCCGAGCCTTTTTTGCTCAAGGAAATAGTCGATAATGCCCCATCTTGCGTCTTTGTAGACGTGGAGGGAGTTTTCGTAAATATTGTGAAGCAGATAAAAATCAAAGTAGTCTACGTCGCACTTTTTAAGCTGAGCCTCAAAAATTTCAGCAGGGTCGTAAGTGTCGGAAACCTGATGACCGGGGTATTTTGTGGCAAGATAATAGGAGTCTCTCGGGTACTTTTTCAGTATCTTCGCCGTCACCTTCTCAGACTGACCCGAGTGATAGGGCCAAGCCGTGTCAAAATAGTTTACGCCATGGGATATGGCGTAGTCGAACATTTCTTCCGTTGCCGCCTCGTCAATATTTGAGGAGTCGCCGTTAATCACGGGGAGACGCATGGTTCCAAATCCCAGGAGAGAGAGCTTTTTGCCTTGAAAATCGCGATAAATCACTGTATTTTTTCCTTTCGCGTAAATTAATACTTCTACCTACATTTTACAACAAAAAAACAATATTTTCAAGGGTACATTACTTGCATATGGGACGATTTAGGAGTATAATTGTATTCGGTGCGTAAAGGAGGTAGAGAACTATGGCAAAAAAGCAAACAGTTGATATGTGTAACGGCTCGGTACTGAAGAATATTTTCTTATACGCCGCTCCTCTTATCCTTACGGGGCTTCTGCAGCTTTTTTATAACGCCGCGGATATGATCGTGGTTGCACGCTGGGCAGGGGGCACTGCTTTGGCGGCGGTAGGCTCAAACGGTCCTCTTGTGAATTTGATCATCAACGTATTCGTGGGACTTTCCGTAGGTGCCAGCGTTATCGTAGCCCGTTATTTCGGCGCGAGAGACGACCGTAACCTGCACGAGTCTGTGCACTGCGCTATGGCGCTCAGCATTATCTGCGGACTTGCCACCATGGTTATCGGACTTGTCATTTCACCTTGGGCGCTGAAACTTATGGGTACTCCTGTTGACGTTATAGACCAAGCCACCCTATATCTCCGTATATACTTCCTCGGTATGCCCGCCATCATGGTGTATAACTTTGGTGCGGCAATTCTCCGTGCGGTAGGTGATACCAAACGCCCGCTTTACATACTTACAGCGGCGGGAATCGTCAACGTAGCGCTGAACCTGGTGCTTGTTATCGGTTTTCACTTCGATGTTGCGGGTGTTGCCATCGCTACTACCACATCTCAGGTGATCTCTGCCGTTGCAGTTGTGATCTGTCTCACTCGAGCAAAGGGAGTGTACCGCCTTGAGCTTCGCCGTGTGCGAATCTATTCTTCAAAGCTTTCAGCCATGCTCCGTCACGGTATCCCTGCAGGAATCCAAGGCTCCATTTTCTCTTTCTCAAACATCATCATTCAGTCTTCCGTAAACTCCTTCGGCTCTGCCGTAATGGCAGGCAACTCAGCCGCTGCCAATATCGAAGGATTCGTGTACGTGGCGATGAACGCAATGCATCAGACCTGCCTTGCCTTTATGTCTCAGAATATCGGTGCGGGAAAGATTGACCGTCTCGGCAAGATATTCCGCAGATGTATAGCATGTGTTACAGTGGTAGGACTTGTTATCGGTTGGCTCATCTTTATTTTCGGCAAGCCGCTTCTTTCACTTTATACCGCCACCTCCACGACAGTGACTACTATCACTCCCGAAGAAATAATAAACGCCGGCATGGTCCGTTTTTCCATAATCAGTACAACCTATTTCCTCTGCGGAATCATGGACGTGCTTGTGGGTGCCCTTCGCGGTATGGGATCGCCGTGGATGCCCATGATCGTGTCTATCCTTGGCGTTTGCGGCGTACGAATGCTTTGGATATTCACTGTATTTCGCTTTCTCCACACCCCCGAGTCCCTTTATATTTCCTATACGATCTCGTGGATAATCACAGCAATTGTTCACTATATCTGCTACCGCAAGGTGCGAAAAAAGTACGAGCTTTTACCTGCCAGTGAACAAACCTTAAACTAAAATTTTATACTGACAAAACTGCCGTTTTAGATAGCGGCAGTTTTTGATTAATATGACGAAAGTAGTTGCATAACACAACATTAGTTGACTTATAAATTATTTTTTGATATAATGAAAAAAGTAAAATATCAGTATCTTTTGAAGAAAGGACTTTGAACGAATGTTAAAAACTCTTGCGAAAAGTATTCGTGAATTTAAGGGCGTTTCCATCGCAACACCGCTTCTTGTTTCTCTTGAAGTCGTGCTCGAATGTGTTATCCCCTTTATCATTGCGAATCTGGTAAATAAGATCAAAGAAGGCTGTGACCTTTCCGTTATTCTGCGTTACGGAGGAATTTTGGTGCTTATGGCGGCGCTTTCCCTCACCTTCGGAATGCTTGCGGGAATCACTTGTGCAAAAGCTTCCTGCGGATTCGGTAGAAACCTCCGTCACGATATGTTCCACAGTATTCAGGACTATTCCTTTGAAAACATTGACAGCTTCTCCACCTCTTCTCTCGTGACGAGACTTACCACTGACGTTGCCAACGTGCAGAACGCGTACATGATGATCATCCGTACTGCCATCAGAGCGCCTCTTATGCTGATCTTCGCATTCTTTATGGCGTTCTACATGGGCGGAAAGATGGCGGCTATCTTCGTTTTCGTTATCCCCGTTCTCGCTGTGGGACTCGGCACTATCATGCGCCTTACAATGCCCCTTTTCAGAAAGGTATTTAAAAAATACGATAAGCTGAACGCTTCCATTCAGGAGAATATCAAAGGCATCCGCGTTGTGAAATCCTTCGTAAGAGAGGACTATGAAACAAAGAAGTTTGAATCAGCTGCAGACGACGTAAGACGTGACTTCACCAAGGCTGAAAGAATTCTTGCATTCAACGGTCCCATCATGCAGTTCTGCCTCTACTCCGTAATGCTGTTCGTTCTGACCTACGGTTCTTACACCGTAATCTCAAGCCGCGGACTTGCACTTGATGTTGGACAGATGTCCGCTCTCCTTACATACGGTTTCATGATGCTCAGCAGTCTTATGATGCTTTCTATGATCTTCGTTATGATCACGCTGGCTACCGAGTCCTGCAAGCGTATTGCCGAGGTAATAAACGAAAAATCCTCCCTTACCTCCCCCGAGAACGCTCTTACCGAGGTGCTTGACGGCTCCATTGAGTTTGAGAATGTTTCCTTTAAATACAGTGCGTCTGCGGAATATAAGGCTCTCTCCGACGTGAACCTCAGCATTAAGTCAGGAGAAACTATCGGCATCATCGGCGGTACAGGCTCCTCCAAATCCACCCTTATACAGCTTATTTCCCGTCTCTATGACGCAACTGAAGGCTCTGTTAAGGTCGGTGGCAGAGACGTTCGCGAATACGACCTTGAAACCCTCAGAAACAGCGTAGCCGTTGTTCTGCAGAAGAACGTGCTCTTCTCAGGTACTGTTAAGGAGAATCTCCGTTGGGGTAATAAAGAGGCTACAGACGAAGAGATAATCGAGGCATGCCGACTTGCCCATGCCGATGAGTTCATCGAGGCGATCCCCGAAAAGTATGACGCCCACGTAGAGCAGGGAGGCGCTAACTTCTCAGGGGGACAGAAGCAGAGACCCTGTATCGCAAGAGCTCTTCTCAAGCGCCCGAAGGTGCTTATTCTTGACGATTCCACAAGTGCCGTTGACACAAGGACCGACGCTCTTATCAGAAGTGCAATGAAGGAATATATTCCCGAGACTACTAAGCTCATTATTGCACAGCGTACCTCCTCTGTTGAGGATGCCGACAGGATCATCATTATGGATGGCGGTAAGATCAATGCGGTAGGCACTCATGCAGAGCTTCTCGAGAGCAACGCTATCTATCGCGAGATCTATAATTCACAGAATAAGGCAGGTGGAAACGATGAAGAATAATCGTCCTGCAGGTGGACCTCCCAAGGCTAAAAAGGGAACAATCGGTCGCCTTTTTAAGATGATCAGCGGATTTTACCCTGTGATGCTTCCCTTGATCGTCGTTTGTATACTTATCAGCGCTATCGTCGGCGCAGTTCCGTCTCTCTTTATGCAGAGGGTCATCGCTATCATCGAGGAAAGCTTCGTAAGCGGTGCTCCTTGGAATGAAGTTTCCGGAGGTATATTCGCAACAGTATCCATACTCGTCGTGTTCTATGTTTCCTCGCTTCTGCTTACTATTCTTTGCAATCAGCTCGGTGCGATCGTAACACAGGGAACGCTGAAAAAGATGCGCGAGCGTATGTTTGAGCGTATGCAGACCCTACCCGTAAAATTCTTTGATACTCATAACCACGGTGACGTGATGAGTACCTACACCAACGACATCGACACCCTCAGACAGCTTATTTCTCAGAGCTTGCCTCAGCTTCTTATCTCAGGCGTTACTATTGTGACACTCCTTTCCATCATGGTCTACTTCAGCCTTTGGATGACTCTCGTAGTCGTTGCAGGCGTCGTTATTATGACTATGGTAGTCAAGAAGATCGGCGGCGGCTCGGCAAGATATTTTATCCGGCAGCAGAAGGCTATCGGTAAGATGGAGGGCTTTGCCGAGGAGATGATGAACGGTCAGAAGGTCATCAAGGTCTTCTGCCATGAAGAAGAGAGCAAGGCTGACTTCGACCGTATCAATGACGCTCTTTATGAAGAGGCGTTCAAAGCGAATAAGTACGCTAATATTCTCGGTCCCGTGCTTAATAACATCGGTAACGTACTCTATGTGGTAATGGCTATCGTCGGCGGAATTCTGATGGTATCCGGTCTTCCCAATGTGTCCCTTTGCGGACTTCCCTTCGGAATCAGCATCGTAGTTCCTTTTCTTAACATGACCAAGCAGTTTGCAGGCAACATCGGTCAGGTTTCCCATCAGGTAAATGCTGTAGTTATGGGTCTTGCAGGTGCTGACAGAATCTTCACTCTTCTTGACGAGGAGAGTGAGTCAGACAACGGTTACGTAACTCTCGTAAACGTGAGGGAAGAGAACGGTGAGCTTGTTGAGTGCTCCGAGAGAACCTCTCATTGGGCGTGGAAACATCCCCACTCCGACGGAACTCTCACTTACACTCCTCTCATGGGTGACGTTGTTCTCGATGGCGTAGATTTTGCCTACGTTGAAGGCAAGACTGTACTTCACGACGTGTCACTTTACGCAAAGCCCGGTCAGAAAGTGGCGTTTGTCGGTGCCACCGGTGCCGGAAAGACCACCATCACAAACCTTCTTAACCGTTTCTACGATATCGCAGACGGCAAGGTACGCTATGACGGTATAAACGTAAATAAGATCAGAAAAAGCGACCTAAGACGTGCTCTCGGCATCGTTCTTCAGGACACAAACCTGTTTACCAGCACGGTAATGGATAACATCCGCTACGGAAAGCTTGACGCGACTGACGAAGAGTGTATCTCTGCCGCAAAGCTTGCCGGTGCAGACGATTTTATCGTAAGACTTCCCGAAGGCTATGACACTATGATCACCGAGAACGGAGCAAATCTGTCTCAGGGACAGCGTCAGCTTCTTTCCATCGCCAGAGCGGCGGTTGCAGATCCGCCGGTAATGATCCTCGATGAGGCGACCTCCTCCATCGACACTCGTACAGAGGCTATCGTACAGCGGGGTATGGACGCACTGATGCACGGACGCACAGTTTTCGTTATCGCTCACAGACTTTCCACCGTAAAGAACTCCGACGTAATCATCGTTCTTGAAAAGGGTAGGATCATCGAGCGCGGCAACCACGATGACCTCATTGCAAAGCGTGGTCAGTATTATAAACTTTACACAGGAGCTTTCGAGCTTGAATGAAAATAAAAAATCCGCTGATCTCAGCGGATTTTTTAGTTAAATCTCAAAATATACTGTCTCTCCAGGCGGAACGAGAAGCTGACCGCTACCGTGACCTGTGTTGTATCTCAGGTAAACGGGAATCTGAGTGGGATTATATACAAAAGTGGAATCTGCGGAATAGATGAGGCTGCGGAAAGCTTCGGTGTATTCGTATACCTCAATATTTGTAGCATACCAAATGTCGGGATTGTTTGCAACTATTTTGAATTGCTCTTCAAGCTTAGCAAATCCGTCATCCTCAAGGAAGTCAAAGGAATGTGCCCAACCCAAGAAGAGCCAGCCGTGATAGTAAAGATTCGGCTCATTCACAAATTTCTTGAGGCAATCCGTAGCGCCACCGTCGTTGAAGTGACAGGTGGGCTTCCACTCCATCCAAGTACCGGGGGCAGGAAGCTTGAAACTGCGGTCCTGCTCAATAATTCTACTGTAAACAAAGCCGGCCTGACGGGCGATTTCTATAACGTCCGGGCTGTAGCTGCAGTAAGGATATACGTGTCCGCGAACAAGGGTACCAAACATACCTTCAAGCTTTCTTCGGTCCATCAGAAGGTCATACATGGCATCAGCAGTACCGATATGTCCGAGAGCCTGATGCTCATAGCCGTGGGACGCAACTTCACAGTAATCCTTGTCGTAAAGATCAAGAGCTTGTTTCTCAGAGAGAGGTATGTGAGCGTGTCCTGTGGGTACGTCGGAATCCTTGGGGTATAATAGTCCTGAGGAGAGGTTGAACGTACCCTTTAGACCGTATTTTTTCATAAGCTCAACGAGGGGAATGTCGGAGTCGTGGCCATCGTCAAAGCTCATGGTAAAGGCTTTTGTTTTGAAGTCGGGGAATAATAATGTGATCTTGTTCATAAAAACCTCGAATGCTGTTGAAGTTTAAGTTATTATAATACTTTTGAGGAATACTGTCAAGCGTTGTCGCCGGATTCGCCGTCAATAATACTAAAAAAGCACGCAGAAAAAGGGATTTTGCTGTATAACTCTTGAAATAATAATATTTTTGTGATATACTCTAACAGAACGTAATTTGAGAGATTTTTTCCCGAATTATGCGCTGTTATAAGAATTGGGAGAATAAAAAACGTGAAGATTATCGTTGTGGGATGCGGAAAGATCGGCGTCCATATTATCGCAAGTCTTGTGTCGGAGGGTCACGACGTTGTGGCAATCGACTCAAGTCTCAACGCAGTTGATTCAATTACTAAAATCTACGACGTTATGGGTGTATGCGGAGAGGGTGCCGACTATGCTACTCTCAGCGAAGCAGGAGTTGAGAAGGCAGAACTTTTCATCGCCGTGGCAGGCTCAGACGAACTCAATATGCTTAGTTGCTTTATAGCAAAGCAGATGGGCGCAGAGCACACTATCGCCAGAATCAGAAATCCCCATTACAACGCCGACAGCCTTGGCTTTATATGCAGTAATCTCAGATTGGCAATGCCCATAAACCCTGAGCTGCTTGCGGCTCACGAGCTTTTCAACATCTTGAAACTTCCTGCTGCAGCAAAGATCGAGTCTTTCTCACGCAGAAACTTTGAAATGATTGAGCTTATCTTAAAGGCGGACTCTCCCCTTGACGGTCTGCGTGTTCTCGACGCGAGAAGCAAATACAGTGCTGAATTCGTCATTTGTGCCGTTCAGAGAGGCGATGAGATATACATTCCCGACGGTAATTTCGTGCTGAAGAGCGGAGACAAGATTGCCGTAACTGCTGCCCATATTGAGATCCAGAAGTTGATGAAGGACATGGGACTGCTTCACAGGAAAGCGAAGAAGGTCATGCTTCTCGGCGGTAGCAGAACTGCGTTTTATCTTGCGAAAATGTTGACCGGTGTAGGTAACTCCGTCAAGATCATCGAAAAAAATGAACACGTATGCGCGACCCTTGCGGAAACTCTTCCCAAAGCGGTCATCATCAACGGAGACGGTGCAAGTCAGGAACTGCTTATGGAAGAGGGAATCGACTCCGTAGACGCCTTCGTATCCCTCACGGGACTTGATGAGGTTAATATACTGATGTCTATTTTTGCCTCAAATCATAACGTGCCTAAGGTGATTGCAAAGGTCAACAGCGACGAGCTTTCGTCGATCGCAGAAAACCTCGGACTTGACTGCATAACGTCCCCAAAAAAGGCGATCTCTGACGTGGTTATCAGATATGCAAGAGCCCTTGAAAATTCCCTCGGCAGTAATATTGAAACCCTTTATACCTTTATGGATGGCAGAATCGAAGCTATCGAGTTTAACGTGGGTGCAGACTCAACTTTTGTTAATATTCCTATTGCTAAGCTGAATATCAAGCGCGGAATTCTGATAGCGGGAATTCTCAGAAACCGCAAACCGATAATTCCGACAGGTAACGAAGTGTTTATGGCGGGAGACAGAGTAATTGTGGTTTCCGAGCCGCAACATCTGAGTGATCTTTCTGAGATCGTAAAAGGATAATCGGGAGTGTTGTTCCGCAGACTTCGTTTTTATCAATGCTTTATTACAGTCTCGGACTGATTGGAGATTAAAATGAATCACAAAGTTGTCTTTAGTATGGTGGGACTTATCCTTCGCCTTGAATCCGCCTTACTAATGCTTCCGCTGATCGTTTCGGCGATCTATAAAGAGGAGTGCGTTACCGCCTTTGCGTTTACCGTTATCCTCACTCTGGCGCTCGGACTTATTCTGCGTTTTGCCGTAAAGCCGGATAGCCAGGTTATCTTTGCTAAGGACGGTCTTGTTATCGTTGCATTGGCATGGGTAGTTATGTCTCTTTTCGGGGCTCTTCCGTTTTATCTCAGCGGAGAAATTCCGTCTTATGTTGACGCTCTGTTTGAGACCGTCAGCGGCTTTACCACCACGGGCGCGTCCGTCGTTTCAAACGTGGAAACTCTCAGCCACGGAATTAATTTCTGGCGCTGCTTTACCCATTGGCTGGGAGGTATGGGTGTTATCGTATTCATTATGGCGATATTCCCCACAGAATCCGGCAGGTACATGCACATTATGAGTGCTGAGATGCCCGGACATAAGGTAGGTAAGCTGCTCCCGAGAGTTAAGGACACCGCAAAGATCCTTTACGTTATCTATATTGTGCTTACAGTAGCAGAGACTATTTTCCTCGTGTGCGGTGATATGGACCTTTTCGAAAGCATCCTTCACTCTTTTGCGACAGCGGGAACGGGCGGATTTGGCATCAAAGCTACCAGCATAGGCGGTTACAGCGCATATTCACAGTGGGTCATAACCGTATTCATGCTTCTGTTCGGCGTCAACTTTAACCTGTATTTTCTTATCCTCATCGGACGCGTGAAGTCTGTCTTCAAGAGTGAAGAATTGAGGATGTATCTTGGCATAGTAGCTTTTTCTGTTGTTTCTATTGCAATAAATGTCCGACACCTTTATGAGGGACTTGCCGAGACCATCAGATATTCTGCTTTCCAAGTGGCAACCGTAATCACGACTACAGGATTTTCCACGACTAACTTTGATCTTTGGCCGGATTTCTCGAAAACGTTACTGTTTCTTCTTATGTTTATTGGTGGATGTGCAGGCTCCACCGCAGGCGGACTTAAAGTTTCACGAATCTTTATTCTGTTCAAGGTTGCATTTAACAATATTAAGAAGATAATACATCCTAAAGCAGTCAGCTCTATTCAATTTGAAGGAAAACCTATTGACGATGAAACTAAAAAAGGCGTCAGTGACTATTTTGTGATTTACATGGGCCTTTTCATTGGAATATTCCTTCTCATCAGCCTTGAACCCTTCGGTTTTGAGACGAATATCTCTGCGGTCGCAGCGTGCATCAACAATATCGGTCCCGGATTTTCTCTCGTAGGTCCCGCGGCTGACTATTCTATATATTCGGGATTTTCGAAGATAGTTCTTTCTCTTGCAATGCTTCTCGGAAGGCTTGAACTCTATCCGGTGCTGATCCTGTTGGTACCTAATTCATGGTCCAAGAAAAAAAGCGGGGTACAATCTGTAAAAAGAGCTGTAAAATAACAAGAAAAAACGGAATTTCAGATGAAATTCCGTTTTTTGCTTTCTTTAATTAAGAGCTGCTTGTCAAGCCCCGTTTTGATTATGACCTTTGCTAAGAGTCCACCGATCAACGTGCAGGATAATATCTCACCCACCGCAACAGTAAATGCAGTGTATATGTAAAGAATATCCGGTATGTCCATTAGCTTCAGTATAATGGGGACTGCTATAGCATTTGCCGCCACGGTAGGAAGGGAAGACAAATATCTCAGCTTCCCGTGTCGCAACAGATATGCACCAAGGGCACCGACAAGAGTTGCGGCAGTACCGATGGTAATGTCGAAGATGCTTGAAGTCGTCAAAAGATTCGATACGAAGCATCCCACGGTGACGCCCGGTATAGCAGCAGGGGTGAATATCGGCAGGATACAGAGTGCTTCTCCAAGTCTGCATTGAATTGCATAGGAAGAAAGCCCGAACAATGTTGAAATATAGGTTAAAACAACGTAAAGTGCGGCAATAATACCTGCCTGGGTAAGATAGAGTGAACGTTTCACTGTGAAAAATCTCCTTAGTTTTGATTTTTGTGAGGATGGTTTCGAACTCACATATTTTTAAGCAGAGAGACAGAGCCTCTCTGCTTATTTTTTAAAACAGTACACAACCCATTTTCTTGAAATACTCGGCTTTACGAAGAAGCTCTTCTTTTGACACGCCGATGTATTTCGAAAGACAGTCGATGCACATAAATTCAGTAGATCCGCGGTTGATCATCTTTTTGTGGAGTCCCACGTCGATGTTCTTCAGTGTGCAGGAACACTTGATGCACTTCATCCTGTTAGAAACAGATGAGGCGTCGGGACGTTTGAATGCCAATTCCATTATCTTTTGACAAGTCTACCCTTGAGGACTCTGGTGTGGTGTGCCTTAACGTCCATCTTGAGGATGTCGGAGGTTCTGTAAAGCTTTTCTCCGGTGAATATGTCGTAGAACTCAAAGACATAACCATCGCGGGGAGAAAGACCGATCTCGGTGAACCAAGGACCAGCCCAAGAGTGATCGTCGTCAGAGAAGTTGATAAGAGCGAGAGCATACTCACCGTTGGAAAGGTGCTTGAAGAGGAAGGGGATATCGTTTCCGCTGGTGGTTGTGCAAATGAAGGGAGGACGAACCTCAGGGTCCTGGTTGATTGAGATAAGTTCACGGTTTGTGAGAAGCTTCTTTGTCTCTTCAGTCATGTTACGAATGTCGCAACCGATCATAAGAGGCTGAGAAAGCATACACCAGATGGCGAAGTGAGTAGCGTACTCAGCATCATTGCATCCGCCATCGCCGACGTTACCTTTGCCGTACATACCGCAGACAAGCATATCCATATCATTGAAGCAGGAGGGACCGGAGAGACACATATTGTTCTTCTGCTGCTCGTAGATAGACTTTACAGACTCAAAGTTATCCTTAATATCGAAGGTTGAGCGATACATGTCAGCACCGACACTTCTTGCCCAGCCGAGAGTATCTTCCATACCCCAGTTGCAAACGGAGTAAACGATGTCACGTCCGGTAGCGTTGAGAGCCATTCTCATTCTGTTGTAGAGAGTCCAACCCTGAACGTTGTGGGGGTGAGTACACCAGTCGTACTTGAGGAAGTCAACTTCATTTCTTGCGAAGAATTTTGCGTCCTGATATTCTCTGTCAAGGCTTCCGGGATATCCTGCACAGGTAAGGGGACCACAGCAGGAGTACATACCGAACTTGAGGCCCTTGGAGTGAATATAGTCAGCGAGATACTTGAGACCGTGGGGGAATTTCTCGGGGTCAGCTACAAGATCACCGTTTTCGTCGCGCTCCTTGAGGGACCAGCAGTCGTCGATAACCACGTACTCGTAGCCTGCATCGCGGAGACCGGTCTCAACCATAGCGTCAGCGGTTTCCATGATAAGCTGCTCGTTAATATTTTCACCGAATGTATTCCATGAGTTCCAACCCATTGGCGGTTTATTTACTATCATAACGTTCTACCTTTCTTTGTAATACCAAAAATCAGTCGCGGGTAACGTACTCGCCGATGAATACCTTACAGTCGTGAGCTGGAAGCTCAAACTTGATGTAGTCACCGAGATAATCAACAGTCTCACCGGTGAATACTTCGGTTAGTTTGATGCTGAATCCTGCGTTGATGGGGAGTCCGATCTCGTGAGGAATGAGGTCAGCACCTGCCGCGTCATCGCCCAGGTTAAAGAAGCCGAGAGCAACCTGATTGTTAGAAAGGTGCTTGAACATGGTATATGTCATGGGGCTTCTGGGAGAGTTAATAACGATGGGGGCACGGCACTCAGCGTCAGCGTTGATTCTGAGTAGTCCGGGGTTTTTGAAAAGCTCAAGAGTTTCGGGACGTATGCGTCTGATATCCGTACCGATCATGAGGGGAGAGTTGGCCATACACCAGAGAGCGAAGTGTGTCTTGTATTCGGTGTCTCCGCAAAGTCCGGGGTGACCAACGTTTCCGATACCATCCATGCCGCAGATCAGCATGTCCATATCGTTGTAGCATCCGGAAGAAGCGTAACGCCACTTGTCGAACTGGCTTGTGGAAATATCAATAACGCTGGAGAATCTCTCGCCAATGTCACCGGTAGAGCGGTAAAGATGCGCACCTGTGGAACGAATCCACTTCTCAGCTTCGTTATGCCCCCAGTTGCAGGCGGAGAAAACAATGTCACGTCCGGTTGCTCTCAGCGCCATACCCATTCTGTTGTAGTAAAGATGAGGATCCTTTCCGTGGGGGAAGAAGCAGTAGTCGTACTTCAGGTAGTCAACACCAAAGTTTGCAAATGTTTCAGCGTCGATAAACTCGCGGTCAAAGCTGGCGGGGAAGCCTGCACACGTGAAAAGTCCTGCACAGGAATACATACCGAACTTGAGTCCGAGAGAGTGGACGTAGTCGGAGAGAGCCTTGATACCGCTTGGGAAAAGGTCAAAATTTTCTACGAGACGGTCGTTAGCATCGCGGTCTGGCTGTGCCCAGCAGTCGTCAATAACGACGTATTCATATCCGACATCTCGAAGACCTGTGGAAACGAGAGCTTCGGCAGTTTCGCGGATAACCTGCTCGTTGATCTGATTGCCGAATGTGTTCCAAGAATTCCAACCCATCGGCGGCTTGTTAATAATCATATTTAACTCCTTTCAAGTCAAAAGACTGTAGATGGAAAACATAATCTTGTTATACCGATCACTTTTTGAATTGTAGCATATTTATATAGTAAAGTCAACCGAATTGCTGTTATTTATCGTTAATTTGCATTAATTTAAAGAGGATTTTTCTTGACAAGCGTATCAACCCACCGTATAATTTACTGTAGAAGCAGGAAATAATTCCGGGAGGTGACGTGATTGAATAAAGAGAAACGTATTTCTGAAGAAACTATCTGCAATCATCTGAGATACGATCTTCCAAGGGTTGATGTTAGACGGGAGATTACCTCTACCAATACCGTTTTAAAAGAGCTTGCCGCCTCAGGGGCACCGGAATGGTATCTTCTGACTTCCGAAGAGCAGACTGCGGGGCGGGGAAGACTTGGACGAAGTTTTGCATCACCCTCGAAAACAGGAATATATATGAGCCTCTTGCTTAAGGGCGAAAAAATACTTGAAAATCCTGCGGAAATCACTGCCACAGCCGCCGTTGCAGTATCATCGGCGATTCAAAAGGTCTGTGGAGTGGAAACGGGAATCAAGTGGGTCAACGATCTTTTCGTCAGCGGCAAAAAAGTCTGCGGAATCTTAGCGGAAGGCTCAACAGGCACCTCTGTCAGCGAAACCCCTTTCGTGGTCCTTGGCATCGGTGTCAACCTGTTCAAGCCGAAGATGGGGTTCGGAGATCTGTCCCACATCGCCGACGGAATCTTGCCTTATCGGGAGGATACCGCAGAACTTCGCGGACGGCTCATCGCAGAGATCTCCAACGAATTTTTAGACAGATATACCCAAGGTAACGCTGTAGAAGTGTACAGTGAATACAAGAGGAAGCTTATGATCCTTGGCAAAGAGGTGTGCTTCAGACGGGGTGAAGGAACGTTGACAGTCCGAGTTATAGACCTTGACTCTGACTTCAGACTCCTTGTTGAACATCCGTCAGGAGAGAGGGAATACCTTCAAACAGGGGAAATAAGCATAATTTCCTTTTAAATTCACAGAAAATTATTGAATTAGCGAAAAATATATACTATAATACTATTATGCAAATAAGCAAAATAATTTGAAAGGTAATAAAAAAGATGTTTTATTTTCTTGAAGGTGAAGCAGCAGCTAATCCCGGAAGTTCTCTTCTCTCTATAGGTATGCTGGTTGCTATGGTTCTTCTGTTCTACTTCTTCCTCTACAGACCTCAGAAGAAGCAGGAGAAGGAAACAAACGCTATGCGTAATAACCTGACTGTAGGTGATGAGATCACAACTATCGGCGGAATTATCGGTAAGATCGTTTCCATCAAGGACGAGACTGTTCTTATCGAGACCGGCCGCGACAAGGTTCGTATCCGTATTCTCCGCACCGCAGTTCGTAACGTTGACGTTCACGCTGAGGATGCTCAGTAATTCACCGAAACTGTAATATAATAGCTCCCTCCCGAATAGATATGTGGTATAACGTATCGGCGGGAGGGCTTTTCTTCCCGAAAGAATATTTAGGGAGGGAAAGATAAATGAAAGAAAACGGCGGAGTTATTCTTTTTGTCAAAACAGTTTTATTTGGTGTGTTGTCTGCGGCAGGGGCGGCGCTTCTGTTGATTATTGCAGGTGCACTTGTTTCTCTCGGATCTTCAAATCCCGAGAGTTTGGTAATTCCTATCGGTTGTGGGGCGTTAGCTTGCAGTGTTTTCGTCGGCGGAGTGGTTTCGGGCAGACTTGGAGAAAAAGTTGGTTTCTCAGGCGTAGCTACATCTGCGGTGGCAGGTGTTTTTCAAGTGTTACTGATGTTTCTTTTAACGGTTCTCCCCGTTGAGCCTTTTATGAATCCGAATTCTCTCTTGCGGCTCGGCATCTATACTTTGGTAGTATTGCTTTCACTTTTAGGCGGAGTGATCGGACGTCCACGAGAACGAAAGCACTCGCATTATCCGAAAAAGCATAAAAGAAGATAACTAAAAGCCCATTGTGTTTGCAATGGGCTTTTGTTCTGATTTGTCTCCGTAGTCTTTACAAATCTGTCCAATTATGGTATAATCTCGTCATAAGTAAAGATTTTACGGTAAAGGGGGAACGTACATGGAAAAGCAAAGACGATGGCTTAGACTCGACAATGCCGCTAAGATTTACCCTGCGGCTCGTAGCCGTTCATGGAGTAACCTTTTCAGAGTGTCCTGTACATTGAACGAGGACGTGGACAGAGAAGTGCTTCAGCGTGCTCTCGAGGTAACAGTCAAGCGTTTTCCCTCTGTTGCTGTGAGGATCCGTAGGGGACTCTTCTGGTACTACCTTGAGGAGGTTACAAAAGCTCCCGAGATCAAGGACGAATACGCTTATCCCCTTGATAGAATGCCTTTCGACGACATCAGAAAATGTGCATTTAGAACCATTGTACATAAAAATAGGATTGCTGTAGAATTTTTCCACGCTGTCACCGACGGCAACGGCGGAGTCGTGTTTCTCAAGACCCTTGTTGCCGAATATCTGAGACAGAAGTACAACGTAACGATACCAAGTGAATACGGAATTCTTGACGTTGAAGAGGAAACTACCGATGCGGAGCTTGAGGACAGCTATCTGAAAAACTACGGCATCGTCAGCTACGACCGAGGAGAGCCTGACGCTTACCGCCTTGACGGTACAGTAGAGAAAGACGGATTTCTTAACGTAATTTCAGGTGAACTTGACGTTAAGGAGGTTTTGGCACGTGCCAGAAGCTACGGCGTCAGCCTTACAACGTTTTTGACGTCTGTAATGATCGACTGCGTTATCAAATTGCAGAATAAGCGTGTGCCTAACCGCCGTCGCCAAAAGCCCGTCAAAATTCTTCTCCCCGTAAATCTCAGAACTATATTTGGAAGCTCGTCCCTCAGAAATTTCGTTCTTTACATAACTCCCGGAATTGACCCGAGGCTGGGAGACTATACCTTTGACGAGATCGTAAAATCCGTACATCACCAGATGGGTTATGAGCTTGACCGTCATCAAATGGCGGCGAGGATCACGGCAAACGTAAAGCTCGAACAGCTCTTTATAGTCAAAATTCTGCCTCTCTTCATAAAGAATCCCATAATGAAGCTCGTATTCAATCTGGTGGGAGAGAAGAAATCCTGCCTGACCCTTTCAAATCTCGGTCTTACCAAAGTCCCCCTTGAAATGGAAGGCTTTGTACGTCGCTTTGATTTCGTTCTCGGACCTCAGTCCAAGTGCAAAAACAACTGCGGAGTCATATCCTTCGGAGATAAGCTTTACATTAACTTCCTCAGAACTATTGAAGAAAGCGAGCTTGAAAGAGATTTCTTCTGTGCCCTTGTGAAAATGGGACTTAAAGTTAAACTTGAGAGTAACTCAAGAGCGGAATTTGATAAAACAAACTAAGGAAAAGGATGAATTAAATGTACTGTATCAAATGCGGTGTTGAACTTGCCGACAGTGAGATTTTTTGTCCCCTGTGTCAGACAAAGGTGTATCACCCCGAAATTAATATAGAAAATTCAGAGGGACCGTATCCCATCAATAACTTGAGAACAAGAAAGACTGTAAACGTCAGAGGACTTTTGTTCCTCATTACCGTGTGTATGGCAGCTCTTTCCTGTGTGCTTCTGCTGTGCGATTTGAAGATTTCCGGCACAGTTGTGTGGTCGGGATATTCAGTCGGCGGACTCCTTCTGCTGTATGAGGCTGTGGTTTTGCCTGCATGGTTTAAGCGACCCAATCCGGTCATCTTCGTTCCCGTATGGTTTGCCTGTGCTATCGCATTTCTTCTTTATGTCAATCTCAGCGTCGGCGGAGGGTGGTTTATGTCCTTCGCTTTCCCCACGGCTGGCACCATCGGACTGATAGTTACCGCGGCAGTGACTCTTTATAAGTATCTCAAAAGAGGCTACCTTTATATCACAGGCGGACTTATTCTTGCTCTCGGATTCTCCACGGTGCTCATAGAGTTCCTCATTCGCATAACCTTTAAAGTAGGGCAAGGTATTCCGTGGTCGGTATATCCCGTAACCGTAGGCTTTTTTGTCGGTATGTCGCTGATAGTTATAGCAATCTGTAAGCCTCTCAGACTTACTCTTCAGAAAAAGTTGTTCATTTGAAGCTTGTCTTCAAAAAAACATTTTTTGTGA
>JAZULS010000094.1:0-6874 GCA_045603205.1 Eubacteriales bacterium
GAGCCAGTAAAAGGAGGCAAATAAAAAAGCCCCTTTAGGGGCATGCCTGTGAAAGATATGCGGTTGGCAGACCTTTCGACGAGCCTATAGGCTCTGCTTATGACATGCCCCACGGGGGCTTCCCAAGCCACCGGCACGGCCGGTGGTCATGACTTTGTCATGTAGCTTGGTTATAAGGAAGTTTTGGTGTCGAATGCCATTTGTCGGGTGGTATAAGGGGGATCTTAACTGTTAGAAAAACCCGAATAGCTTCGATTTCTTAACAGTTTTTCACTTGCCGAGATTAAAATAGTATGCGACGAAATCTGCCATCTCGCCCTCAAGGTCCTGATCATCCGAATCTGCTATTAAGTCTAAATCGTGGCTATCAAGATAAAGATAGTACAGCGTGGAGTTTTCTCTATCAATACCAATCATATATATTTTATGAGGGAAATTATCTTCTTCTCCTTCGGTTACAACCTTAAAAAAGATACCTTCGTAATGAAACTCAGGTGCGGCAATAAGGTAATAATCACGGGGAGATAGAACAGGCTCTGTTAAAAACTGATGGGAGTCTATGTAAGCCTTGTAATCTGCCTCGCATAGTTCAAGACTATCGTATTTTACGATCGCGGTAATGGATTGATGAAAGAAAAAATCAGCATTAACCTTGCCAACAAATCGAACGTTTTGACCATTAAATTCGTTGTACTCCGGGAAAAATCTAAAATCGGTTTCCATATCATCTGCGCACCGGTTAAAGTCAGCTTCATTTTTAATTGTATAGTAATTCACATATGAAGCAATTCCTAAGAGACTTGCAAGAAGAGTGATCGGATTGCACAGTGCTATGATAACGATAATGTTAACCACGGCAGTAAGCCATTTGCGTCTAACATACATGTTAAACAAGAGCATTGATACGAAAACGGCAATACAAATGCCAATAATAAGAAAGTCACGATAGGGAAAACTGTAAAGATATGGAGATCTTCCTATCATTGTAAATATGGTAATTATTGAAATAATTGCCAAATACGAAATAAAAGCTAATGCAAGTCCAATCAATACGACGGCTACGATTTTTATGGGAGAAAGCTTAGCTTTTCTTTTGCTCATGGTGATCCTCCTTTATGATTCCAGACCCGGTTTATTCGGCTTTGTTTTACATATTATAGGTTTGACTTTAGATAATTCCAATTTACCGCTCAACTTTATTATAACATAATATTACATATAAATCAAGAAAACACTTAAATCTACCTTTCCGTTCATCCTTACTAATCCTCAACAGTGCGACACGTACCGCGTTTGCCCAAAAATGAAACTGCAAAACCAAATTCCGTGGGCTTGTCATAATCACAAAGCAGCTGAAATATAATTAAGCGTAAGAAAAAAGGAGGAACAAAAATGCGAGAATATAACAGTATGGAAACGGAAGCCCTTAGTATTTTGCCTTATCGCCTTGCATCAAACGCCCAAAAGTGTGCGGCAGCCAATAAAGTTATAATAAATGAACTGCGCCTCAGAGTCGGACAACCGCTCTGCATTACGGCTAAAGGTGAAAATTACCCCTGCGGAATAGTTTGCACCAAAGAAGATGTTGATTTCGTCATAAGGAACCTTAGCGGAAACTCCCTATACAGCCATGCGGACACGATCCGCCAAGGATACATAACCTCAAAAAGCGGACTCCGTGCAGGAGTATGCGGACGAGCGGTGACTGACGGAAATCAAATAAGTGTTATCACAGATATAACTTCCATCAGCATAAGGATCCCCCGAAGAGTCTGCGGGGCTGGGGACTATGCTTTTGAGCTTTTGAAACAGCGTGACTTTTCTTGCGGACTTCTCGTATATTCCCGCCCCGGTGTAGGTAAGACGACCCTGCTTAGGGAGCTTATAGTGAAACTTTCGGGAGGGGAGATGGGAAAAAGAGTGGCTGTAGTTGACACCAGATGCGAGCTTGACACGGGAATAAAGGAAGCGGTGATGGCAGATGTACTCTCCTCATATCCAAGAAGTGTGGGGATCGAGATAGCACTGAGAACGCTGTCACCAGAATATATAATATGCGACGAGATCACTTCCCCTGAAGAAGCAGAAGCACTTTTGACTGCTGTTGGCTCGGGAGTGAGTGTCGTAGCTTCTGTCCATGCGGACTCTTTCGAGAATCTGATGAAAAACGACAATATACGCAGACTTGCGGAAAAAAAGGCATTCGGCGTGTACCTCGGACTACTTGACATTGATGCCGAGAGTGGCGGTTATGTGACTGAGGTGTCCTTTTTCTCGGAGGCCGGAGAAGAAGAAACTTTAACGGAGAACAAAGTCTGTGAGTGCTAAGCTTGTCGGCAGCGGAATACTTCTTATTTGGGCAGTTTTGCTTGGAAGATATATTTCCCACGGAGTGTCAGTACGATGCACAGCACTTGATGATACTGTTTCTCTTGTGGAGTACATCAAACGGAACATTGAAGCCTTTCACAAACCCGTTACTGATATTCTTGAGTCCTACGGATGGGAAAATACTGCGCTTTCGGGACTTTATGGACTTCTTAAAAATCAAGATTTCCGTGAGAGCTTTGACGGGGACGTGCCTGATCTTCCGAGGGAGGCAACGGAGCTTTTAATGAAGTTTTTTCGGGAGCTCGGTTCGGACTACAGAGAAAGCGAAGTTAAGAGATGCGATTATTATTCCGCCGCTTTGAAAGAACTTGCGCTCAAAGAAAGGGAGAAGCTTGCAAAAAATGAACGGCTTTACAAGTTTATGCCTCCGCTCGCGGTGATATCTTTGATAATCGTGATACTGTAAAATAGGGTTAAAAGTTATAAAATAACGTAGGTCTGAGATTGCTGTGCGGTTATTTCACGTTTTTTAAGGATGTGTGAAAACACCGTAAGTCAAAGAAAGTCATGGTCATAAAAACGAAAAGGACGGCGTGGTTAAATGGATATAACGTTACTTATGAAGGTGGCAGGAGTGGGACTTCTGATTGCCGCATGTCATCATATATTGTCAAGAGCGGGGAAGGAGGAGCAGGCAATGCTGGTATCGGTTACGGGGACCGTTATCGTTTTGCTTATGCTTACCGAAAAAATCGGGGATTTGTTTACTTCCATCCGCACCGTGTTCGGCGTATGACGACTCTTGTGGAAATATGCGCTTTGGCATTTATCGCTGCCATATCCGTCCTTATTCTCAAAGATGCGTCGGCGCCTCACCCTGAGTTTTTGATCTTACTCTTTGGACTGGCTGTCTTCATCAGAGTAGGGACGAATATCGGGCAGATCGTGACTTTTGCAGGAGATCTTGCGGCAGGTGCTGGAGTCATCGAGCATTTGAAGGTGCTTTTTAAGGGAGCGGGAATAGCATATCTTTCCGATTTCACCGCAAGCATCTGCAGAGACGCAGGTCATGGGACCCTTGGAGAATACGTGGAACTTGCGGCAAAAGCGGAGCTGATGATCCTTTCTCTGCCCGTCATATCAGGTCTTCTTGAACTGTCTTTCGGAATGTTAAACGTTTAGATTTAAATATATGAGGATATTTTTAAAAATCATCACCGCATTTTTGCTTATATTAATGCTTACCGTGGTGACACACGCCGCAGAATACGAATTTGACTCAAAAACAGATGGCGAAATATACCCGAGGGAGGAGTTTGATTCTCTGTATGAGTCCTTGCCTGATGACGTGAAGGATGAACTGGCTGACTTTATGGCGGCTGAAAACGACGGAGACAGAACTGAAAGTTTACAAGACAAGCTTGACGTGAAATATTGGCTTCGGTACGTGGCGGAGGAACTCAGAGAACAGCTTCAGCCTGCGGGTGTCGGGTTTGTGGGACTTTTAGGAATCGTGATATTGGCGTCAATTCTAAAAAATATGCTTGACGTCAGTCTCTCAAATCGTATGCAGAGCCTTGGCATCTACGTTTTAACTTTGGTAGTTGCCGCCACTGTGGCGTCTATGTCGCTTACTGCAATTAAGGTGGCATCGGATTTTATTACCCGAATTTGCACGATGATGAACGCAATGCTTCCCGTGATGAACGCTTTGTTGATCTCTTCGGGATCTTTGACACAGATGGGGGTAAATTCTACCGCGCTGATGCTGTACATAACCGTTACCGAAAACCTGATGCACACCATATTCATCCCGCTGTCGGGAGCTCTTTTTGCCCTCAGCACCATGTCAGGGGTGTTAAGAGGGATAAATATAGGTTCCTTTATCGGTGCTATGCGTCGGGTCATGATGCGTATACTAAGCTTTTCCCTTATGATATTTTCTTTCGTTCTCGGGATACAGACTTCACTGGCAGGCAGTGCGGACTCGCTTGGCATGAAAACGGTTCGCTTTGCTCTTGGAAATTATGTTCCCATTGTGGGAGGTGCTGTTTCCGAGGCGATAGGAACGGTGAGGGCGGGGCTTGCTCACGTTAAAATTATGACGGGTACCTTCGGTATAATCGTTATCCTTTTGATAGTGCTTCCGAGTCTGGTAAGTCTCATTTTGAGCCGGATCACGCTTTCACTGTGTCACAGCGTAGCAGAACTTCTTGAGTGCGGTCCCGTGTCCAGGATTCTCTCAGAGGCCGATTCGGTGCTTTCGGTCTTTCTTGCCCTATGTGCCATGACCGCGGTGTTCTTCGTTTTCGCTGTGGTACTGTTTATGAATACGGGTGTGTCAATGTGAGGTAAAGATGGTCGAATATATCAAAAGCATCATAATAATGGGCACAGTATCATCTCTGGTGGTGATGGCACTTCCTTCCGAATCGGAAAAAGTGGGTAAGTATGTTAAATATCTGTCGGTGCTGATGCTTCTTGCCGTAATGTTTTCTCCTTTGGCTGGAATTTCCGGTTTTGTCGCTTCCGTTGCGGAGATCTTTGGCGACGGCACCGCGGACAATTCCGCCGCTGACTCAGATACGTCAGCGGAAGCTGTGATTTCACAGACTGCGGAAAACTTGTCGGAATATATAATGAACATCTGCAGAGACAAATTCGGGCAAAAGAAGGACAGCCTTAAAGTAAAGCTGATCCTTGACGAGAGGGATGCTGAAAACGTGGTAATAGACGAAATTCAGATATTCACAAGGGAGCTCGACAGAGGAGAACGGGAGAAAATAGCCGAATACTTTAAGGAATTGTTACAAACGGACGTGTTCGTCTTCGGAACGTGAGGATATCGGAGGAAATATGAAAAAACTTATCGAAACGTTAAAGAACAAAAAGAAAATACTGATTCTTGTGTTGCCTGTCTTGATCGGAGTGCTTCTTATACTTTTTCCGTCACAACGAGAGAAAACGGGGACGAACACCTCGGACATAACCTCCGTCACAAGTTACACCGAGAAGCTGGAGGATCGTATACGAAAGCTGTGTCTTGCCGTGGAGGGGGTGGAGAGTGCCTCTGTGCTCGTAACTCTTGAATCAGGTAGCGAGTACGTATACGCCGATAACGTCACCGAGGAAAGCGGAGTCGATTCGGGCAGGTACACCTCTGATTATCTGATCATCGAGAAGGATTCCGGTACCTCTCCCGTCCTTGTGACTGAGATATACCCTAAAATAAGGGGAGTTGCTGTTGTCTGCAACGGAGGGGACGAGCCTAAACTGCAGAAAAAGCTGACGGAAATGCTCTCGGCGGCTCTGGGAATATCCTCCGGAAGGATAAAAGTAGGCTCGTAGATAGCATATCATGGTAAACCGTCACATATAATCTACCGAATTAGATTTGAATCATTAATTTCAGGAGGAACATTATGAAAAACGGAAATTTCAAAGAAAAACTCGGCAGCCTCGGCGAGAAAATGAAGAAACTGACAGGTAAGGTGAACCATAAAACCGTAGCCGTGGTGTGCGCCGTAGTACTTATCGGCAGTGCAATTGCTCTCAATCTTATTTTGCTTGACGGCGACGGCTCAGGAAAAGACGGAATGGAAATGGCTGTAGACCTTGAAAACCTCACAAACAGCGACACCGGAAAAACACCGACAGACGCAGGGAATAACGATACGTCTGATGCTGAGGCAAGCCTTGATGACTACTTTGCCACGGTAACGCTCGGCAGAGAACAGGCAAGAGACGAGGCGATGGAGGTGCTTCTGCAGATAAGCGAGGACGCAGGTGCGGAGCTTTCCGCAAAGGAAGCAGCCATCTCCGACATCAACAGACTTGCTCTTGAGATCGAGATGGAGAGCAGTATCGAGACCATGGTAACTGCCAAGGGATTTGAGAAGTGCGTAGCGGTGATCAACGGTGACAGCGCCAACGTTATCGTAAGCTGTGATACGCTGACACCCGGTGAGGTAGCGCAGATCAGCGAGATCGTCTACGAGGAGGCGGGAATCGTTCCGTCAAATCTCAAAATTATCGAAAAAAGCATAAACGGATAAAAACAAAGAGAGATTTTCGTTTTTTCGGAAATCTCTCTTTTCCTTTGGAATAAAAAATCCGATGTCGTACACAATAAGGATAACTTTACGATGGGAGACAAGAAAAATGAATACGGA
Organism: Eubacteriales bacterium; assembly: GCA_045603205.1. GTDB lineage: Bacteria > Bacillota > Clostridia > Oscillospirales > CAG-272 > RUG11130. The sequence continues at coordinate 6,504 of JAZULS010000094.1, forward strand.
TAATAAAATATATAAAAAGTATGCCGCCTCGAGAGCGGGAAAATCCCCCATACTCAAAAACTGCATCTGGGCTTTTTGCATAGGCGGTGGAATCTGTACTCTCGGACACGGCCTGAGACAGCTTTATTCTTACCTTGGAGCAACGGAAGACAACGCGGGAATGCTCGCTTCGGCAAGTCTTATCTTTGTGGCGGTGCTTCTGACGGGATTTGGCATATTTGACGATATTGCAAAGCACGCAGGTGCTGGGACTCTCGTGCCTATTACGGGCTTTTCCAATGCGGTGGCATCCTGTGCCATTGATAACAAATCCGAAGGTTTCATCCTTGGCGTTGGCGCGAAGATATTCACCATCGCGGGACCTGTTATCC
>JAZULS010000095.1:0-1967 GCA_045603205.1 Eubacteriales bacterium
AGTGACGGCAGTAGTTGATTACTGAACGGAGAGGTGCAAGACCTACACCACCTGCGATGAAGAGCATATTCTTGCCTGCGAAGGCGTCGTCAACGGGGAACGGATTACCGTAGGGACCGCGGATGGTGATCTGCTGGCCTACTTCAGCCTGATGGAGCCACTCGGTAACGCAACCGCACTTCTTGATGGAAAATTCCATGTACTCTTCATTTGTGGGAGAAGAGGTGATGGAGAACATAGCCTCGCCAACGCCGGGGATAGAGAGCATTGCACACTGTCCGGGGCGATGTTCAAAGGCCTTTACTCCGTCGGGAGTAACGACGCGGAAAGTCTTAATATCGGGAGTGTCCTGACGGACATCGGTAATGACACCAAGCTTAGGAATCAGGGTTTCTTCTCTGTTGTTCATTACTTATTACCTCCCAAAGATTTCATAACTTTTACGATATTCATAGAGATGGGGCACTTTGCAAGACATCTGCCGCAGCCTACGCAGCCGAAGATGCCTTCGTTGTTTTCAGGGTAGTAAACCAGCTTGTGCATGAATCTCTGACGGAAACGCTCCTTCTGAGAGTTACGGTTGTTTCCGTGAGCCATACGGGTGAACTCAGAGTACATGCAGGAGTCCCAGCAACGGTAACGGATAACGCCGGAACCGGTGTTGAAGTCCTTGATGTCGTAGCACTGACATGTGGGGCAAACGAAGGTACAGGTTCCGCATCCGAGGCAGGAAGCAGAAAGCTCTGCCCATTCGGGAGCATCGAAAAGCTCCTCGGTCTTGCCGCCGCCGAAAGCGTCAGCCTTAACGTCTGCAAGGGGAAGCTTATCCATAACACGGCGGATCTTCTCTTTTGCCTCGTCTGCCGCATCATCTGCGCACTCTTCAGTGAGGTGAGCGATCTTTTCAAGGAGAGCTGCACCCTTTTCGGTGTTTGCCTTCCAAAGAAGCTGGTCTTCGCTCTTCCATACGGAAATATCCCCTGCAGGCTCAGCTGCATCGATGCCGAAAGTCTTGCAGAAGCAAGTCTCAGCGGGTCTGTCGCAAGCAACGGAGACGATAACACCGTGCTCGCGGCGTGCAGCATAGTAGCTGTCAACAGGATCGGTAAGGAAAACTCTGTCGAGAATGTCAAAGGCACGTACGTCACAAGCGCGAACGCCGAAAACTACGAAATCCTCTGCCTCATCGCGAACGTCGATGATCTCGATGGTCTTACCTGCTGTTTTAAAGTTTACAAGGTCCTCAGTCTGAGGGAAAAAGAAGTCTTTGGGGCTCTTTACGGTGTTGAGAGCGCCTGACCACTTCATACCTGCCGCCCATTTAGTGTATTCTGCCTTGCCGTCCTTGCCGTCTACGGGAAGATAAACGGAAGCAGCCTTAGAAAGCTCAGCAAGTACGAAATCGAGAGAAGAAATTGAACACTTACGCATTATTCATCCCCCCTTGCAAAAACTTCACCGGGCTCAAGGTCTTCAGTGGTGTAGTTTACCAGCGGAGCACGGGAACCAACCTCGGCACCTGCCTGATAATCGCCGTAGAAGTTGTTAATATCCTTAATAAACTTACGGTTCAGAAGGTGGAGCGGGATATTCTGAGGGCAAACTCTGGAGCACTCGCCGCAGTCGGTACAACGACCTGCAACGTGGAATGCTCTGATGATGTGGAACATCTTTTCTTCAAAGCTGCTCACAGGTGCCTTGTTCTCAACGCCGGAGTTCGGGTTGTCGAACACGCACTTTTCGCAGGTACAAGCGGGACATACGTCGCGGCAAGCGTTACAACGGATACACTTGGAAAGCTCGTTCTGCCAGAACTCGAATCTTTCGTCAGCAGACATAGCCTCAAGCTTTTCTACCTCGTCGAATCTTGCGCTGTCGAGAACTTCGCCCTCGTCACCGAGAAGCTCGTCATAAGCAACGTGGAGACGGCTCTTACAGTTTACGCATCTCTCAGCGAGAACCTCACG
>JAZULS010000096.1:0-18853 GCA_045603205.1 Eubacteriales bacterium
GTAGGTGTAGGTCATCGTGGGCGTGGTGGAGAGATTCTTTGCCTCAGCAACGTCGCAGATGAACATTCCGTGGGTGCCAAGGTCAACGTAGTTGATAACGTCAAGGGACATATAGGCGTTCACGTGCTCGGAAAGGACTGCCAAACCGTTTTCGCTTTCCGTAAAGCGTACGTTTTCAAACTTATCTGCATTTCTGCCGCTTCTGAAACCGAAATTCTCGAAAATGCTGAAGGGCGCTCCCTCTGCGATGCAGTTTACGTTCATTTTCTTCGTCTTGGCGATGACGTGGTGTGAATAATTGTCCTTGTTGATGGTAACGGCAACTCTGGTGGGCACGTATGTGACCTGAGTTACGGTGTTAACGATGAGTCCGTTGTGTCGACCGCCGTCATTGGAGGTTACAACGTAGAGTCCGTAGCCGATGTTGAAGAGGGCGGTGGGATCAAGGGTCACTTCAGGCTTGGTGTAGCCTTCTGCAAGCTCCTCACAAAGCTTTTTCAGACTTTCGCGGCTGTCGTCGGAAAGAGCAGACTTGATCGTCACCACGTTCTCGCAGTAGGTGATGTCGCGGCACTCCTCAAGCATAGACTTCATAGTCTTTGCGGCGGTAGGTGCCCAAGAACCGTTCTCGATGAATGCAACGGTCTTGCGCTTGAAGCCGCGCTCGGTGAGATTCAGAATAAACTCGCGCATGGGAGGGAAAACTCCTGCGTTGTAGGTGGAGGAAGCGAGAACAAGCTTGCTGTAGCGGAAGGCGTCCTCAACCGCCTCAGCCATATCGCATCTTGCAAGATCGGAGATAGCAACCTTGGGACAGCCTGCGCTCTTCAGAGCCTCTGCAAGCTCCTCAGCCGCCTTTGCGGTGTGTCCGTAGATAGAGGCGTAGGCGATGAATACGCCGTCGTCTTCGCTCTCGTAGGATGCCCAAGTTTTGTAAAGGTCGATGTAGTAGGGGAGGTTCTCCGTCAATACGGGACCGTGAGTGGGGCAGATCACCTGTACGTCGATGCCGTTAAGTTTTTTAAGAACCGCCATCACCTGAGCGCCGTACTTTCCAACGATACCGAAATAGTATCTTCGAGCTTCGCAAGCCCATTCGTCCTCGATGTCGTTTGCACCGAATTTACCGAAGGCGTCAGCGGAGAAGAGGATCTTGTCGCATGCGTCGTAGGAGAGAATGACCTCAGGCCAGTGTACCATGGGAGCGGTGACGAAGGTGAGATTGTGGCTGCCGAGGGAGAGAGTGTCTCCTTCCTTAACGACGAGTCGGCGACTTTCGAAATCCTCACCGAAGAAGTTTTTCATCATAGTGAAAGCCTTTTCGGAGGCAACGATGGTTGCGTCAGGATAAACCTTGGCGAAGGACATAATGTTTGCGGAGTGGTCCGGCTCCATGTGGCTGACGATGAGATAGTCAACGTCGCGTCCGCCGGTGGCAGTGCGAATGTTGTCGAGCCACTCGTTGGTGAAGTTTTTGTCAACGGTGTCCATAACGGCGATCTTCTCGTCGATAATGGCGTAGGAGTTGTATGCCATTCCAAGGGGTACCTGATATTGGCCCTCAAAGAGGTCAACCTTGTGGTCGTTGACACCGATATACTTTACGTCGTGAGTTACTTTCATAATATATACCCGTCCTTTTCAGTTACGTAATGTTTTGTAAAATGAGAGCCGCTTTATTCAAAAACTGCGGCTAAAATTCTTCTAATTGAATTATATAATGATTCAGAGCGTTTGTCAAGAAAATGTGGGGGTAAAGTTGAATAAGTCAGGCGTTGATGGGTACAATAAAAAAGCGGAAAAATTTTTGAGAAAACTCAAAAAAAGATATTGACAACCAAGGATTTATTTGGTATAATACTAACCGTTGTAGCGGTATTGTGTAACGGTAGCACGACAGACTCTGACTCTGTTTGTTGGGGTTCGAATCCCTATACCGCTGAAAAAAGGAACTCAAGTGGGTTCCTTTTTTGTTTTGGTGATGGGATCGTTGAGATACCTACGGGATCTAACACACTCCACGAAGGGGAAGACAGAACACGTGAATTAAATGATTGTAATATTATTTGAACTTATAAAATAAAAATTGCAAAAATCCTTTTTAGCTTTGTCACTGATTCTTGCAGATGTACGGCGCAGCTTGCCGTTCATGTCCAGTTTTAACGGTTTGGTAATTGATTTAATTCTTTCAACCAATGTTTCATAAGTTTTAAAATCATCCAAGTTCGTACAATCAACTATACCCGCCGAATGCTTTTCGGTGTCATTTTCATATTCAATTTTCGCGGGAAAAGATAAACACAACCCACATATATTTTCGGGGAATTGTGTAACAGAAAAGGACGTTGATAACTGATCTTTCCAAGGCAGGAAGCAAAATGTATCAATGGTAGGACAGGGTTCCGCAAAATTAGGCACGCTTAGTCTCGCGGAAGGTTGATACATGCAATTTTCAAGGTGAGCGGTTATACCTGTAGAAAATTGTGCAATATCATCATCGGTCTTCAAAACCAGTTTATCACCGTTTTTTAATTTTTTATATATGGCATCATAGGTAAAGAAAAAATCGTTAGGATTACTTTCTATATAGTTTTTTCTAACACCCGTGGTTACAATAACATGGTGAAAGTCTTTCAAGATTACTCGAAGCTCATCGGGTGTCACAATAAAGTGGAATTTTTTATTGGATAATTCATAATATTGCACTGTATCACCGCCTTTCATATACTCATTATAGCATACATATGTGCGGAATACAAGGTAGCAGGCTGTTTCAGGGGCACTAAGAACACGCCCTCGAAAACAGTTTCCTGCCGGACTGTTTTCGCCGTCCCTACGGGATACGGACGGGCTTTCGAGTCTTGTTAAATGTGCCCCATAAAAACAAAAAACCACCCGTTTTGGGTGGTTTTTCGTTTCAGGGGCACTAAGACTCGAACTCAGGACACGTGGTTTTGGAGACCACTGCTCTACCAACTGAGCTATACCCCTGTATGTTCCTTTCGGACAACGGTGTTATTATACCACGCGCTTTTTTGCTTGTCAAGTGCATTTTTCTTTTTTTGTTGAAAGTCGAGGAAAATTTTAAAAAATATGAAATTTAGTCTTGACAAACCGACTTTCCTGTGATATTATATATAGGCGTTCTGAGGAACGTGTAATGCGCTACTAGCTCAGTGGATAGAGTGCCCGGCTACGAACCGGTAGGTCGCAGGTTCGAATCCTGCGTGGCGCGAAATAAAAAAGCAAGTCTTTTGACTTGCTTTTTTATTTCCCCACATAGCACAGGATTCGAAAGCCGGAAGTCACATCGCGTAGCGGTGACCAAACGCATTGCGTTTGCGGCGTGGATCTAGTCCGATGTTCGCACCGGCATCGCCACGACAGGCTGACAAGTCAAAAAGACTTGCTTTTTTATTTCGCCACATAGAACAGGATTCGAAAGAGCACATTCGTCTCCGACGAAGTGCGGAGTCACATCAACTTCCGCCTCAATAGTCAAAATTCTTCGCCTCGGTACACTCGGCTCAATTTTCCCTTTTCGGCGTTACACGCTTCGCCAAAACGATACTCAATCGTTTTGACTTGCTCACGTAGCGGTGACCGAATGCACTGCATTCGCCCCGTGGGTGAAGTCGGTTGTTAGCACTGGCTTCATCACGAGAGACGGCAAGTCTTTTGACTTGCTTTTTTATTTCGTTCCACATTGCACAGGATTCGAAAGGGGTTTGCCGTATCCGGTACGGACGGCAAAATGCGTCAGCATTTTCCCCGTGGATTTAGTCCGATGTTCGCATTGGCTTCATCACGAGAGATCTACGTTATAATTGCGCTAACACCTGCGTGGCGTGAAAAAACAAAATACCCAAAAGGGTGGCTTTTTGTTTGGCTTTATGCTATAATCAAAGCAGAGAAAGGCGGTGGACTTCATAGATAATTATGCTATCGTTGAGCGACTTAAAAATGTTGGAGTGCAGTTTGTTGAAGGTCTTTCGGAAAATGAAATAGAAAATATAGAAACCATATTTGGTTTTCGATTCCCAAAAGAAATAGCCGATTTTTTCGCTTTTGCATATCCGCAGGGACAAGGCTTTTTTAACTACAAAGACACGTCGCCAGAGAATGTAAAACACTTTCTGAAATTCCAAGAAAAAATCAAAGAAATGTTTGTGTTTGATGTGGAAAATAATACGGAAAGCCTTCGAGCAATGCTGAAAGATTATCTTGGAGTGTTTTCAAGCACTGAGGAGTTTAAAGCGGCAGTTTTAGAGGCTCTTGAGAAAAGCCCAAAGCTCATTCCGTTTTACTTTCACCGATGTTTCTTTGACGGTATGGACGGACTGCCGATCGTTTCATTTTGGCAGGCGGTAGACACCATATTTTACGGCTCAGACCTTGAAAACTATTTTGAAAACGAATTCATTAACCCTGAAGAATTTGACGTTGGTGACGTTTCGGATGAATTTGTAAATACGGGGATTTGGCGACATATCGCGGGGTACTGATTTACCCGATTCTGCAAGGAGGGCTATGGGAAGATTGAGAATGTGCGAACGTCACAAAAATTATTCTATATATTTCTCAGAAGACCGACGGTCATATTACTATTCTGATGGTTCCGTTGAGTCTCTGCAAATAATTTGTGGTGAGGATGATTTACACCGCAATAAAATTGCTGTTCAATACAGATCCGGAGAACAATACACATGGGAAACTAAGCATATAGATGAATATAATATTGGACAGTTTGGAATAGCTGTTTCAACTGATGGCACAATGGTTTTTGCTCAGACTTGGGACAACGGACTGTTTTGTTTAGATGCGAAAACAGGCATACGAATTTGGAAAACCAAGAGTCGTCGAGGAATAACAAACATATTTGTTAATGATGACACTATCACGGTTCAATTACACGATTACGTGATGCAATTGATAGACATTAAAACGGGCACCGTGATAAAAGAAAAGCGTCCTTGTACTGCTTGGGGATTTACCTCACTGAACAATCGTTACATAGTATGTCAAGTGACTGCACGGAAATGGGAAATCATCGAAGCCGAAACTCTTGAAACAAAGGAATCCTTTACTCACCGAGAGTTTACGGGTGGTCACACGGACTTCTGTGTAAATAATATTGAATTGTGTGATAACGGGAAAATACGTGTTGCCGGATTCAAAAACGTTTTTCGCGATTCGGAAAACTCACAAATAAACGCTAATATTGTGTTTGAACATTTTCTTGACACGAATTTTAATGAAGGAAAACTAAAATGAAAACGGAAATATTCTCATTGCAGAATAAAAGCGAGTTTTTTGAAAATGCACATGTGATGCACGATTGCAACTTCACAGCAACCTTCGAAAACAAAATGCTGATTCTGACTTACGAAAATCTTGACAGATACAGATATTCCGACGAGAAGCCCTGGTTTGGTGACTACAAAAAGCTGACGGTCAAGTATTATAACACCGATGTGATCTACCTAACCTTGAAATTCGGCAAGAAAGAAAAAGATTATTACGAAACTGTTGAACCTTTGAACGGACTCGAATTGACGATGTACAAATATTCCATAGATTCTAATAACTGTATGATATTAGACTTCTATGTTATGTTGAAGAAAAAACTCTGGGGAGGTATTATTGAAATATACCCCCAAGAGATCGAATACATCTGGGAATGACGAGGAATCATGAAATTCTTAAACTTTATCGGTGTTGTTTTGATGATCCTATTCTGCATTTGGGATGTTATCGAATTTCTTGCTGTTCCCGCTTTGCTTGTGATCATAGGACTTCTCAATTCCTATCCGTGGCAATACTACGTTATCTCCATCGGAATATATGTGGCGCTGTTCGCCATTTTAGAAGTGATATGTTACTTCATATTCAAAGCGATAAATAAGAAATACACTCCTATCATTATAAGAAAGCTTAACAGATTCTTCGACAGATTTTCTAATAATATATAATATAACTCAAACAAAAAATCCATCGTCGCCCAATCGGGAAACGATGGATTTTCGTTAAATCAAAGTTCGAGCTTGAATTCTTCGCCGATCTCGCCGGAGATTGTGTGCTCCTTACCTTCAACTACAACGGTGATGCTCTTAGCAAAACCGAGGGTAACGGTAACGTCCACAGCACGTCCGTCCTTCCACTCAATGTCAACGGTGTGACCACCGGGAACCTTGATTCCCTTCAGAGAACCGCTTGCCCATTCGTCGGGAAGTGCGTCAAGCAGGAATACCTTGTCGTCATAGCAGCTGACGATGGCTTCAACAACAGCGGCAACTCCGCCGAAGTTTCCTTCAATCTGGAACAGATGCGGCGGATGGAGGTCGAGAAGAGTCTCTGCCGCAAAGTCCTTGATGAGGGCGGTATAATGCTCGTAGAAGTCTGCCTTTCTCTTCAGACGTGCGAAGAGGCAAGCACACCATGCGCGGCTCCAGCCTGTGTGACCGCCGCCGTGCTCCATTCTGAACTCCAGTGAGCGGATAGCGGCATTGTACTGAGGTGCGCGGGTCTCGGGTGTGAAGATGGAAGAGGGATATACGCCGTAGAGGTGAGACAGATGACGGTGGCCGGGCTCGAATTCCTCATACTCTTCGCTCCACTCCATAAGTCTTCCGTCGGAGCCGATCTTGAACTCGGGAATGTGACGGAGGATCTCCTCCCAGCGTGCAACCTTGTCTTCGTCAACGCCAAGGATCTTCGCAGACTTGATAGCGTAGTTAAGGCTGTCGTACACGAACTGAACGTCGGTAGAGCAGGAAACTGTCAGCGCTACGGGGAGGTAAGGCTGATTCTTCAGGGGATTCTCGGGAGAGTAGCTGGGGCTAAGCTGATATACACCGTTCTCGTCAAGGTACATGAAGTCCTCGTAGAACTCTGCTACCTGTACGAAATAGTCGTAAGCGTGGTCACGGAGGAAGTCAACGTCACCTGAGTAAACGTAGTGCCACCAGATGTGCTGACCGAGCCAAGCAGCCGCACCGGTCCACGCACCCCAACCGTATACGCCGTAGTGGTCGCCGCTAACGTCAGTGGAGATGGGATACACGATTCCGCGGCAGCCGTAGAGGTTGCGGGCAGTTTCCTTGCCGGACTCCTTGTTCTTGTTGAGGAAGTTGATGAGCCCAAGAGCCGCCTCGGGCATATTGATGGACTCAGCCGCCCAGTAGTTCATCTGGAGGTTGATGTCCATGTGGAAGTCGCTGTCCCACGGAGGAAGGACCATATTGTTCCACTTACCCTGAAGGTGGGTGGGAAGCTCTGCCATATATGTTCCGCTTGCCATGAGGTAGCGTCCGAAGTCAAAATACATCTCGCAGATGCCGTTGTCAACGGAGCCGGTCTTCATGAGAGCAACGCGGCGGTCGGTGGTGAGCTGGTCGAGGGAGGTGTCCTTACCCTCAAGATTGAATTCCACGCGGGAGATGAACTTTTCAAAAATGTCGCAGTGCTTCGCCTTAGCGCCTGCAAAATCCTCGGGGAGGACGCAGGGATTGTCCTCAAGAATGAGCTCTTCGTTCTTTCCGGAGGTAGCGATGTTTACTACTGCGTGAATGTAAGTTGCACCTTCTACAAAAATACCCTTTTCGGTAGGAGTAACCTTACCGTCTGTCTTGTAGACGAGCTTGTTTTCGAATCTCTCCACGTCAACGAAGACGCAGTCGGTGAGGATACCGCCGAGGATGATCTCGTTTTCGCCGTGGCTGATGGGGTCAAGCTTGCAGTAGGGGTCAACGTCGACTCTTTCGTCGCTTTCCGCTTCCATCATAGGACGACGGGTAAGAGTCAGCTCACCTGAGAAGGGCTTGTCTGCTTCCCAACTGTAGTGGAGGAGACCGTCGTCGAAGCTTGCGAAGTAGGTGCTTGTAACCGTAGCGGAGTCGATGAGTCGTTTTACGGTAGCAACTCCCTTGGTGATGTCGAGACGGCGCTCCAGATACTTGTTTTCCTTTGAAGAGTAGTAGAAGCTTACCTCTGCCGCCAGTGCGGGCTTCTGGAGTGAGTCGGGATTGTCAAGCTCAACGCCGGTCTTTCCCGAATAGAGGAGGTTTGACGCCACAGCCGCTTCAAAAAGTCTGCCTTCCTTGAATATCTGTCTGACCAGCGGCAGATACTTTGCGTTTTCGTTGGCGTGACGGTGACGGATTCCCGCTTCCCACAGCCATTCGTGATTCATTGTGACCTCGTCATAGGTCTCGGTTTCCTGCACCATAGCGGCAAGTCGTCCATTTCCGATAGGAAGACCGTTGATCCAGCTACCTGCAGGAGAGGTGTAGTAAAATTCCATAATCACAGAACCCCTTTTGATGTATGTAAAGATTTTTAAGGTCGTTGTATTTACCTATATTATATCGCAAAGGGAAGTTAAAATCAATACCCATCGTGAATGGGAAGGTAAGAAAGAATGAGTTAAAATGACGTGTTTACAGCGACAAAATAATGCTCCTTCGATGTTTTTAGGCAAACCCCCGCGGCTGAAGGAAAGAGCATACCTTGCCACTTGTATTTTTTCGAGAAATACTGTATAATAAAAGAAGTAACTCCCAATTTTGTAATATGGAAGGAATTTTTGCGATGATCAAGAGAATTTTCGCTCTCCTGTTAGTGATTCTTATGCTTCTCGTGCCCACCGTATCAGCGGCAACAGAGGCAGACCCCGCCGACGGAGAGATCACCATCCTCTTTACCCATGACTTACACTCTCACCTGCTCCCTTCGGCAAATGAGACGGGGGAGGGCGAGTACGGCGGATACGCCAGACTTATGACGGCTATCAAGGCGGAGCGTGCAAAGGACCCCGACGCGATCCTCGTTGACGGCGGCGACTTTTCCATGGGCTCCCTTTTCCAGACAGCCTACCCCACCTCGGCAATCGAGCTGAGAATGATGGGTGCTATGGGATTTGACGTTACTACCTTCGGTAATCACGAGTATGACTACCTCCCCGCAGGGCTCAAAGCTATGCTTCAGGCGGCGGTCAAGAGCACAGACAAACTTCCCGCCCTCGTTTGTGCCAACTACCTGCCTCCCGTTGAGGGACAGGACGGCTACGACGCTGAGATGTGGGAAGCCTTTGATGACTATGGCGTTAAGGACTACACTATCATCGAGCGCGGCGGCGTGTATTACGCCATTTTCGGTATTTTCGGCTTTGACGCAGACGACTGTGCCCCTAACTCCGGCATGGTGTTTGAAGACCCCGTTACCGTGGCAAAAGAGACCGTCAACGCCGCAGTTTTCGAGTGCGAAAAGAGATACGGTCAGCATCCCGTTGTAATCTGCCTCTCCCATAGTGGAACCTCCGACGGAAAGGGCGAAGACTATACTCTTGCTGAAAGTGTAGACGGCATCGACGTTATCGTTTCGGGTCACACTCACACCAAGCTTGACGAAGCTATCGTTGTAAACGACACATATATCGTGTCTGCCGCTGAGTACGGACGCAATCTGGGCGTTCTCAAGATGAATTTTGACGGCGAGAAGGCTACCCTGAAGGATTACGACCTCGTTCCCATCGACGAAAACGTGAAGGAAGACAAGGCTATCGCAAAGCTTGTTAAGAAGTACAAGGGTGCGGTAGAGGACGACTACCTCTCAAAGTACGGTTATACTTTTGACCAGATCTTAGTGAACAACCCCTACACCTTCGACACGGTGAAGGAAGTTTACGCAACACAGCACGAGTCCACCCTTTGCAATATATTCTCCGACGCTTACAAGCGTGCGGCAGAGCGTACTACAGGCAAAAAGGTTGACGTTGCCATCACTGCGGCAGGTGTTATTCGTGGAAGCCTCCCCGTAGGCGACGTTACCGTGTCCGACGTGTTCAACGCGGCGTCTCTCGGTGTAGGTACTGAGGGCGAGCTTATCGGAATTTACCTTACCGGCAAGGACCTTCGTGCGGCGCTGGAGCTTGACGCATCCGTTCAGCCTCTGATGACGTCCGCCCAGCTCTTTATGTCCGGCGTAGAGTATTCCTTTAACAAGTACCGAATGATATTCAATAAGGTTGACTACGCTATGCTCCGGAATGAGGACGGAAGCCTCACCGCAATTGACAACGAAAAGCTTTATTTCGTTGTTGCGGGAATGTACATGGGTCAGATGCTCGGAAGCGTTGAAGAGACCTCTATGGGACTTCTCTCCATCACTCCCCGTGACGAAAACGGCAACGCTATCGCCACTTCCGACCTTGTAAACTACGTTATCAAGGACGAAAAGGGCAATCCCTTGAAGGAGTGGTACGCAATCGCCGACTACCTTGACGATATGGATGGCGAGCTTGACTCCCGTTACGCAGAAACTGACGGACGCAAGGTGGTATACTCCAGCCTTAACCCCGTAAAGCTGCTGAGAAACGCGAATGTCTTTACATACGTAGTGTTGATACTGCTGGCGGTGCTGATCCTCGTGGTGGTGCTCATCATCCGTGCAGTCGTCCGTCGCAGAAGACGCAAGAGAGCATAAATCAAACAATAAAACGGCGTGAGGTTAAAACTTCAAGCCGTTTTTGCGTTAAAAAGAAAAGCTCCGCGGCACGGAGGCAGGCGATAGAAATGTGTGTTGCCCCAATGCCGCAGAGCTATTCAATTTAATAATAGAAGTACATATCCTCGTCGCCGTAGGAGTCGGTGATGATCTCCTCAAAGGTGCTGACGTACTTTTCGGGGACGTAGTATATCAGCGTCTCGTCTTCACCGTAAACTTCGAAATAATATTTTTCGCCGAGACTGCACAGGTCAAAGGCGTATTTGTAGAAGAGCAGATCCTCGCTGTGAGCGTAAATGGAGGTGGCATAATCGTAGTCCATGTAAGAGCCTGCGAGCATGGTCTTGGGTTTAACGGTGGAGAGCACATCTTCGATCATTGCGGACTGTTCCTCTGTAAGATATGTGCTTTCATAGCCATCGTCGCCCCAAACCTCGTAACCGTATACCGTATACTCGATGCCCTCTTCGATTTTTGCGGAGATATCGTCGTAGAGGTCAAGTCTGCAGTAGTAGGAACACTCGTAGTCTTCGCCATAGTTCTCGACCTCAATAAACTTGTCCTCGTTTAAGAGAGTGGCGCTGAATTCAAATGACATATCCGAGAATATGGATGCTACCAGAAGGGGAGTGCCTTCCTCGGCGAAGAAGAGCCCCGAGCCGTACTCCGTTGCATTGATGTCATAGTCGCCTGCAGGGAGCAGAGCGTATTCGTGGTAGGGCGTCTTGATGTTTCCGTTATCAAGGATGGATGCCTGAGCGGATTTTATGGTTTCAAGCATTCTCGTGCAGCCGGTGAAGGACACGCAGAGAATAATAAGCGCGAGGCAAAGGGATATTAATCGAATTTGTCTTTTCATGGTTTGAGCCTTTCGGTGTAGGATTAGGTATAATACTCGATTGCTAACTCCATTATCTCATCAAAAATGGGATTCATGGATTCGGGTACCGGATAAACCATTTCAATATCATTATCTACAATGTCTTCCAGATGATATGAGTCACCGTTTTTTGCTATGATTATAACTGTCTTTGAAAACGCTCCGTCTTCGCTATACTTGGTTATCCTTTTAATGTAATCGTAGTCGACATCCTCCCAATACATAGCCTTAGGCTCGGTTTGGGCAAGGACGAGCTCTATCGCATCGACTTGTTCTTGCGTTAAAGTATAGGTTTGATTGGAGTAGGGTTTCATTACGAGGTAGTCATAACTGTAAGTGGTATACTTGACGCCGGCTTTGATCTGTGGGGCGAGTCTGTCGTATAGATCTACTCGACAGTATGTGCTATAGTCGCCGTCTATATGACCGTAGTAGTATTGTTCTGAAATAAACTCTCCGTTATTGTACGAGTATACATAATTATTGGAATACATTTCGCCTAAAAGTAACGGTATGCCTTTTGGAATAAGAGATAAGGGTTCTGAACGTTGCCTAATATCAATTCCATATTCCCCATCGGGAAGAAGACGGTACTCGTTTCCGCCGTATAAAAGATTTCCGTTGTCAAGCTCCATAACGCTTGTTTCACGTATTTCGTCAATCGTCTTATCGCACCCAACAAGAGACGTGCAAAGACCTAAACAGACGAGACAAATGGAGATGAGTTTGACGTGCCTTTTCATAATTTATACCTCCTTGCAGGCGGTAAAAACAAATATTGATCCGAACGTAGGTTGTCAGTTTAATAAGCTTCTCTGTTGACGGCGCCTTTTAGCAGCTTGTCGAAATCGGAACTCAATTCCTGCGGAACGTCGTATACCTCCGAGGTGTAGTCCGATCTTTTTCTGAGAAAAAACGTGTCTCCGTTTTTGCTGACGTCGATGAAATAATTTTCGAAGAGCTTGTCTTCGCTGTATTCTCTTAGCTCAAAGCCTTCGTCATATTCATCGTATTCGTCTCCAACGTTGGCTATCGTTTTCGCTTTTACCGTGGTTATCACGGTGTTGATCAGTTCTGTTTCCTCTTCGGTGAGATAATAAACCTTGGTGTCCATAGTGGCTGAGATGTATTCATATCCGTAGGAGACGTACTCAATACCATCGTTTATCTGGCGTACAACGGAGTCGTATATATCAGCCCTGCAATAAACGTAAAATTTATCTGACTGATATACGTCATCACTATAATCAACATAGTAAAGAAGTCTACCTTCGTTGAAAAGCTTAGTTCCGCCGAGAAGCTTAGTTATAGCCACGCCTAACGCTTGAAACATCGTGGGGATTTCTTCGTCTTCCAAATAGAGGATCCTCTCTCCCTCATAGTTGAGACCGTAATCTCCATCGGGAAGGAGAATATACTCCTCACCGTCTACGAGAAAATTCCCATTGTCAAGGATCGTGGCACTTCTCGCCTTCAAATCCTCTATCATCTTATCACACCCCACAAGTGACGTGCAAATCACCACGCAGGCGAGGGTGAGGGCGAGAAGCTTAAAAAATCTTTTCATATTTTACACCTCCTGATGTATCACAGAGGTTATTCGTAGTACTCGGGATAGACCTCCGCGCCTTTTTCAATGGCATCAGACGCTATCTTTTCAAAATCGTCCACCAGATTCCACGGCACTCTGTACACTAAGTAGTCATACTCGTTATATACTAACAGGTAAAAATAGTTTCCTTGCTTGTAAAGCTCAACGCCGTCGATACAAAACTTCAAGTCTTCGCTGTGAAGATAGATATAGATGCAATAATCATAGTTGAAGTAAGAGTCAAACGTGAGAACGGATGGCTCTACCTTTGAAAGCACGGTGTCTATAAGCTTTGCTTCTTCCTCCGACAGATACTCAGTAACCGTGGTGCCGTCTTCGGTGGTGTAGTCGTAACCGTATACCGAATACTCGATACCTTTGTTTATCTGAGCTATCGTTTCTTCATAAACGTCAGACCTGCAGTAGAATCTGACGGTGTAGTTTCCGTCATCAAGATAAGTCTCAGGGAAGAACAGATAGAGGATAAACAACCCGTCATTTGAGAGGGAAATGGTGAATTCGTCGGAGAATATGGATGCCAGATAGGGGGTGCCTTCACGGACAAGACTGAATTCCTTATTGTTAAGCTTTATATTTGGGGCATAATCTCCGTCCGGCAATGGAATAAACTCTTCACCATTCAGCGTAATGTTTCCATTTTCGAGAAGGAATGCAGTGTGGGTTTTAACGTCTTTTATCATCTTATCACACCCCACAAGCGGCACGCAAAGCATCACGCAGGCGAGGATGAGGGCGAAAAGCTTAAAAAATCTTTTCATTCCGTCGTCCTCGTCACTCAAGGTTCAACTTCTTGGTTACGATGTAGCGGATGATAAGGAAGAACGCGGTGACGATGATTGCTTCGATCAGAATAGCTACGCCGAAGAAAATATGTATGGAAGCGGCAGTGTGGTTCACAATAAACTCGCCGATCCGGTCGAAGAAGGGAATACCTACCACGGTCATAACCACGGAGATGACAGTAGTGATTATCTGGCTGACAACGTTGAAGCCAAAGTATATGCCCACAGCGGCAATGATGCGGTTCTTTCTGAAGAGCTGACCGATGGCGATGCAGAGGAAATAGAGCAAATATCCGGAGCAAAGTCCGAGAAGGGCAACTATAATGAACTCGAAAATTCCGATGGCAACGTGGGGAGCGGCAACGTCGGAAATTTCTCCCCAAAGATACGCCACAGCCTTAACGAATTCGGTAAAGAATTCTCCCGCGGTGACGATAAGCCATGACAAAGCCGCCGCTGCAACCGTCATCACGGACACAAGGACCGCACAACTCAGCTTTACCCAAAGATGCTCCGTGGGGGTGACGGGCAGTGTAAATGTAAGATAGCCCTCGGTGGTGAAAAGGTTCTTGTAGAAACGTATTATAGGAAGCACCGCCGTAAAACCGATGACTGCGGCTACGGATAAGCCGTAAACGATTCGGGACGATGTGAGAATAATAGTATAAACGATGGTTTCGCTGTCGAACATCTGAATCACTCGATAACTGAGCGCGATGAACATTAAAATAAAGTAGGTGGGGAGCAATATGCGAAGATATGACGCTACCTCGTGTTTAAATAATTTTTTTACCATCTGAATACCTCCCTGAAGAGCTCGTCGACACTCTTGCCGTGCTCTTCTCTGATGTTATCTACGGTGTCGTGAAGGGCGATGTGTCCGTCCTTGAGGAAGATCACCTCGTCAAGCACCTGCTCGATGTCTAAAATAAGGTGGGTTGAAATAAGAACGCAGGACGTGGGGTTGTAGTTGTTGATAATGGTGGAGATAACGTAGTCTCTTGCGGCGGGGTCAACGGCGGCAATAGGTTCGTCGAGGACGTAGAGCTTGGCGTTGCGGCTCATTACGAGAATGAGGCACACCTTTTCCTTGTTGCCTTTTGAGAGGGTCTTGAGACGTCTTTTGGGGTCGATGCCCAGTCTGCCGAGCATCTCAAGGGCGAGCTCCGGACGAAAATCCTCGAAAAAGTCCGCGTAGAAGGCGACGATCTGGTTCACCGTCATCCACGAGTTGAGGAAGTTGTTGTCGGGCAGGTACGCAACCAGCTTTTTGGTGTCCGTGCCCACGGGAATTCCGCATACGGATACTTCTCCTGCCTCGGGGGTGAGCAGTCCGTTGATTATCTTGATAAGGGTGGTCTTTCCTGAGCCGTTGGGGCCAAGAAGACCGACGATGCGTCCTCCTTCGATGTTAAGGTTGACGCCGTTTAAGGCAGGCTGACGGCCGTACCTTTTGTAAACGTTGGTGCAGGTTAAAATCTCACTCATACTGATACTCCTTAATAAAATTTTTTACCTCTTCGGGGCTCATGCCGAGCACTTCCATGGCGGCAAAATATTCTGCGGTCCGATTTCTGCATAGGCGGTCGAAACACTCCCTTGCAAAGGAGACGTAGTCGGAAACGAAGCGTCCCGGGCCTCGGACCGAGGGCAGTACCCCTTGGCGCGCAAGATCCTCGAGGGCATGCTGTACGGTGTTTGGGTTGATGCTTGCCGCGGTGGCAATGTCCCTCACCGACGGCACCTTATCTCCCGGTGAAAATTTACCGCGAACGATTGCCGTGCAGAGAGTTTCACATATTTGGACACTGAGCGGGCGCCCTTTATCTAAATTCCAATTCAAATGGTCTCCTCCTTCCGAAAGTGTACTACTGCTCTAATACAATAATACACTATTGGGTAGAATTTGTCAAGGGGAATGTGGGAAAACATGGTTTTTAGACGGATTTCCAAGTAAATCTTGCAAAAATAGAGAATTTGTGATAAAATATCTCTTGTTTTGTGAAATAAATGTTCTGTGCCCTATGGTACCGACGAAAGAAAGGATAAAAAATGATCCCTGCAATTATACTGTTCGCACTGACCTACGTGCTTATGCTTACTTTCAGCAAGTACCGTCCGTATATCGCCCTTGGCTCGGCACTTATTTTCATCGTGACGGGAATGCTCCCCCTTGGCGAGATAGTTTCTTCCATCGACTTCAACGTTATCCTTATGATAGCGGGTACCATGGGTCTTGTGGCTCTGTTTATCGAGAGCAAAATGCCCGCCCTCCTTGCGGACATAATAATGGATAAGGTGCCGAACGTTATGTGGGCGGCGGTGGCGATGTCCCTTTTTGCGGGTGTGATCTCTGCTTTTGTTGACAACGTGGCGACTGTGTTGATGGTGGCTCCCGTTGCCCTTGAAATATGCAAAAAGCACAATACTAACCCTGTCCCCTTCATCATCGGCGTTGCGGTGTCCTCAAACCTGCAGGGCGCGGCAACCTTAGTTGGCGACACCACGGCTATTATGCTTGGTTCAGCTCTTGACATGAGCTTTATGGACTTCTTCTGGTACAAGGGTCGTCCCAGCATCTTCTTCGCGGTAGAACTTGGCGCGGTGCTGTCGGCGTTTATCCTTGCGTACATCTTCAGACGTGAAAAAGCCCCCATTCCGAAAAGCAAGAATTTCACAAAGGTGACGGACTTTGTCCCTACAGTGCTTCTCGTTGGAGTTATCGTACTGCTTATCTGTGCATCGTTTATCCAGGACAAGCCTGCCATCACCAACGGTCTTATCTGCTGTGTACTTCTTGCGGTGGGACTTGCGGTAAACTTTATAAAAAAGAAGAATATTACTGCTATCACCTCTCCCTTAAAGGAGATCGACTTCCAGACTATCGGACTTCTCCTCGGACTCTTCCTCGTCATCGGCGGAATCTCGGCACAGGGTGTTATCGACGCTATGGCAGACCTGCTCGTAAAGCTTGGCGGCGGAAACCTGTTCCTTATGTATACGGTCATCGTGTGGGCGTCGGTGGCGATCTCCGCGTTTATCGACAATATTCCATACGTTGCTACTATGATCCCCGTTATCGCCAGCCTTTCCGTAAGTATGAACGTGGATCCCACGGTGCTGTATTTCGGACTTCTTTCGGGAGCGACGCTGGGTGGAAACTGTACTCCCGTGGGAGCGTCAGCTAACATTACGGGTATCGCGATACTGAGAAGGGAAGGCTATGAAGTGAAGAACAGCGACTTCTTCAAGATCGGTATTCCTTTTACCTTAGCGGCAATAATTCCCGCGTACATCTACATCTGGCTTTTCTACGGAATGTAAATTTTTACCCTTCTTTCTTTGAAAAGAAAGAAGCAAAGAAACTTTTGACGTTGGGCCTTGTGGGGACCAAAGTTTGTGCCGCTAACCTGCGTGAAACTTAACTTGTAGTCAGCCAAAAGTTTTTGATTAACCTTTTTTCAAAAAGGTTATGGGTTTTTAGGGCAACGCCAAATCTCTCTTTCCCCATCAACTGTTTTTACGGAATTTTTGACCCAAATTCTCCTTGACAAAAGTTCCCCTCAGTGTTATACTGTATGAAAGGCTTTGACGAAGAGTAGTAGAAGTCAAACTCCTCTTAAAGAGAGCGGCGGTAGGTGAGAGCGTCGCAGACGGAGTCCTTTGAAGTCGCTTCCGAGCCGTGCAGGTGAATTTTACGTAGTCTGCGCCGTTCTTTCACGTTACGAAAGCCTAAAGCTGCGCGCGTCTTTGCGCGAAGTCAGGTGGTACCGCGCCTTTTTGCGTCCTGATCGTCTCGGGGCGCTTTTTGTTTTTATATCACAAACCAAACCGAAAGGAATCGTTATGAAAAAGGAACTTGCAAAAACCTATAACCCTGCCGATTTTGAAGAGCGGATCTACGCTTCTTGGGTAGACGGCGGTTATTTTACTCCCGACGAAAAATCTGGCGCAGAGCATTACACTATCGTAATTCCCCCGCCGAACATCACAGGTCAGCTTCACATGGGTCACGCCCTTGACAACACTCTTCAGGATATCCTTATCCGCTACAAGAGAATGAAGGGCTTCAACACTCTTTGGCTTCCCGGAACTGACCACGCCTCCATCGCAACTGAGGCGAAGATCGTTGAGGCTATGCGTAAGGAAGGCCTCACCAAGGACGACCTCGGACGCGACAAATTCCTTGAGCGCGCCTGGGCGTGGAAGGAGCAGTACGGCGGGCGCATTATCGAACAGCTGAAGAAGCTGGGCTCCTCCTGCGACTGGTCCAGAGAGAGATTTACTCTCGACGAGGGCTGCTCCGAGGCAGTTCGCGAGGTGTTCGTTCGTCTCTACGAAAAGGGGCTTATCTACCGCGGCGAGAGAATCATCAACTGGTGTCCTCACTGTAAGACCTCTATATCCAACGCAGAGGTCAACTACGAGTCTCAGCAGGGTCACTTCTGGCACATTCGCTATCCTCTCGTAGGTGGTGGCGGATACGTTGAGGTTGCTACCACCCGTCCCGAGACTCTTCTTGGTGACACCGCGGTTGCAGTAAACCCCAATGACGAAAGATATAAGGATATGATCGGCAAGTACGTGGTCCTTCCTCTTGTTGGCAGACGTATTCCCATCGTTGCCGACGAGCACGCTCAGCTTGACAAGGGTACAGGTTGCGTTAAGATCACACCTGCCCACGACCCCAACGACTTCGAGGTAGGACGCAGATGCAGCCTTCCCATGGAGGTCGTTCTCACCGACGACGCGAAGATCACGGAAAACTACCCCAAGTATGCAGGCATGGACCGCTACGAAGCTCGCAAGGCAATCGTCAACGACCTGAGAGAGGGCGGTTACCTTGTAGAGATCGAGGATCTGGATCACGAGGTTGGTACCTGCTACCGTTGCGGAACCACCATCGAGCCTATGCTCAGCCTCCAGTGGTTCGTTAAGATGGAGCCTCTGGCAAAGCCCGCAGTAAAGGCTGTACGCGACGGTGACATCCGCTTCGTTCCCGAAAGATTTGAAAAGAACTACTTCCATTGGATGGAAAATATCCGTGACTGGTGCATCTCCCGTCAGCTGTGGTGG
>JAZULS010000097.1:0-7499 GCA_045603205.1 Eubacteriales bacterium
ATCGTGTTCAACGTTTTCTTCGACGGAAAATGAAGGTTTCGTTACAACCTTACCGTCAAGGGTGACACTCCCCGCTTCGATGAGGGATTTTGCACGGCTTCGCGAAATATTTTCGTTTTTTAATGAAATATAAGCATCAAGACGCATGATATTACTTATTTTTCTCTGGAAAGAAGCCAAACGGCAAGCTGTGCAGGAGTTTCGCCCCCTGTGTAGTCGGAAACTGCGTTTACAGCACGATATGTAAGATCAAGTTCTACGTCCTTTGCTTCTTCCATTGTCATAAAGGTGAGAACTGTCTTCTTGTCGTTCTTTGCGTCACTGCCAACAGGCTTGCCGAGAGTCTCGCTGTCGCTTGTTACGTCAAGAATATCGTCGTGGATCTGGAAAGCAACCCCAAGGCAATCAGCGTACTCTGAAATATCGTTAATAACCCGATTTTCGGGCTTGTCGCATGCGGCATAATATCCGAGGAGGCACGCCGCTTTGATAAGCGCGCTGGTCTTGAGAAGGTGGAGTCTTGTAAGCTTATCAAAGGAATCTACGCTTTCCGCAAGGTCGATCTCCTGACCGCCGCACATACCCTTATAACCTGCGTACTCGGCAAGAGCCTTTACTGCATACTTCACTGAAGCAGCGGAAACCTTATCATTAGACGCACAGGTCTCAAATGCCATTGTGAGAAGAGAGTCTCCCGCAAGAAGAGCGGTAGCTTCGTCAAATCTTTTGTGGCAGGAGGGCTTTCCGCGGCGCATATCGTCGTCGTCCATGCAAGGAAGGTCATCGTGAATGAGAGAATAAGCCTGAATCATCTCGAGAGCGCAAGCAAAAGGCATTGCCGCCTCTTCACTCGCACCGAACATTTTTGCAAATTCAAGGGTGAGAAAACCTCTGATGCGCTTTCCGCCGCCTAAAAGTGAATATTTCATAGCTTCGGTAAGTTCTGCGGCATAGTTGCACTCAGCAAAACAATTCTCAAGAGCTGTCTCTATCCTCGAAGCCCCTTCGCTTAACACCTTAGGAATATCTACAAACATATTAAGTAACCTTTCGTCTAAATTGAAGTGTCAATTCATAGCTTCTTCGGTGGCAGTACCGTCACCGTTTAGTTTTAGCTTTACTACCTTCTGCTCTGCACCGTCAAGCTTACCGTTACAGAGGCGTACAAGTGCAATTCCCTCTTCGAAAAGGGCAAGTGAATCGTCGAGAGGTACGTTTCCTGATTCAAGAAGGCGTACGGTCTCTTCAAGTCGTGTAAGAGCCTGTTCAAATGAAAGCTGTTCGATCTGTTCTTTGGTCATAGTTTAGATTATTCGCATTATGCGGGTGAATCCGAGTTTAAATTGAACTTTCCGTTCTCTCGGTACACCAAAATAATATTTAGTCACGGTTTACTGTATCAACGGTGGCTTCTGCGCTGCCGCCTGAAGTTTTGAAGGTTACGTGCATTCCCTCTTTTAGCTGATCAACAGACTTTATGAGTTTGTTGTCTTCCGTATACACTGCGCTGTATCCTCGTGATATAACGGCAAGGGGATTTAGGGCCTCGAGCTTTCCTGCAACGCCGCTGAGTCTGATCTTTGCGCTGTTTATCATGGCGCTTTCGGCAGACGACATCCTCTCAGTTGCGAGAAGAACTGCCATTCGTCTGTCTTCTATAAGGGTCTGCGGATTCTGCAACGTACGGGAAGAGGAAAGAGCCGTTAAGCGTTCACGATAGCGATTCATCATTCGCTCGATTGACGCTGCTTCGTAACGAATCACGTTATTGAACTTGTTTTTCAGTTCGTTTGTATCAGGCACTGCAATTTCAGCCGCGGCTGAAGGCGTAGGAGCACGTCTGTCGGCAACGAAATCGCAGATCGTAAAGTCGGTTTCGTGACCCACGGCAGAAATAACCGGGATTCTTGATTCCGCCACGGCGAATGCTACTCTCTCGTCATTAAATGCCCACAAATCTTCTATCGAACCGCCGCCTCTGCCGATGATAATAACATCTACAGAGTTTGTGTTGTTGAAGTATTTAAGTCCATCAACGAGCTGAGGCGGAGCATCGGGTCCCTGAACGAGAGCGGGATATAAAACGATCTTAGCATAAGGGAAACGACGTCCCGAAACGTTGATCATATCTCTGATCGCCGCACCTGTGGGAGATGTAATAATACCTATCCTTGATGGAATCTTTGGAAGAGGTTTCTTTCTTGCGGGATCGAAGAGTCCCATGGATTCGAGCTTTCTTTTAAGCTGTTCGTAAGCTATGTAGAGAGCACCTACACCGTCGGGCTCCATGGTGTCAAGGTAAATCTGATACTGACCGTCACGGACAAATGAGGTTACTCTTCCGTGGGCCAATACCTTCATTCCGTTTTCGGGAATAAAGTTAAGGTGAGACGCTGCCGAACGGAACATTACAGCCCTTACAAGGCTGTTTTCGTCTTTCAGGGAAAAGTACATGTGTCCCGTGGAGTGGCTTTTGAAATTCGACACTTCACCCTTGATCCACACGTCAGAGATGAACGTATCACGTTCGAAGATGCCTTTAATATAATTATTCAGTTCGGTAACGGTTATTGCGCTGTGTGCGTGCTCCGAAGTCACAAGGCACCCTCCTCTTTATTAAATTTGTAACGAGTAATAAGAGCAACTCCTGCGGCATTGTCGGAAGAATATACAGATTCCGAAAAGATGCCGATTTTTGAAAGTCTTTCTCTTATATAAGCAGAGCTCATAACACCGCCTGCAAAGACCACAGGAAGATCTCCATAGATGTCTTTTGCACCAGCCACGATAGTTTCGATAGTTTTAGAGATAAATTCAAGGGTAAACGCCGAAACTTCCTCGTGAGAGCATCCGTCCTTTATCATTTTTTCAGTCTTATTTTCAAGGCCTGACAGGTTACATTCAAGGCCCTTTACAGAGGGTCTGACAGAGGGAAGCTTACCGCTAAACTTTACGGCTGCCGCGTCAAGTGCAGGTCCTGCAGGAAATCTGAAGCCCAGTCTGACGCCTGTTCTGTCTACTATCTGTCCTGCGTTTGCGTCCGCAGAGCCTCCGATGCGCGTAATATCGAAGATTTTTTCATCATCGGGCTTAACATAAAGCAGATCTGTGGTTCCTCCCGAAACGTGGAGCGCGATATGCTCCTCCCGGATGAACTCATCAACGGAAATTCCGTTGAGCTCACAAGCAGAAGAAGCCGCCGCCATAATATGACCTGCCTGATGGGATGTTTTATAAAGCGGAACTCCAAGAAGAGCTGACAGCATTTCAGCTACCGCCTCACCCACGAGAAAACACGGCATATATGAGCCTTCAGAATCTCTTGGGGTAGCGGAATATCCTATCGCGCAGAATTCAGAGTCTGAAAAGCCCGCTAAAGCGATCTTTTCTCTAATCTCTTTTGCGATAGCGGGCAAATTTTTAACATGTGCAAAAACAGCCTCACTTTGTCTGAGACCGCGCTCACCCTCTTTTACGGGGAGAAGTATCTTCAGATTAGCGAGGATATTTCCGCAGGCATCTGAAACAGCAAAACTCGTTGTGTAATTGCTGGTGTCGATACCTATAAACAATCTTCTTTTCATAATTTAATTAAAGCTTATTCTCTTCTTTTGCGATCCTGTTAAGAATACCGTTGATGAACGACGGCTCAGCGTCATCACCAAACTTTTTCGCAAGGTTTACAGCTTCGCTAATAACTACCTTCGGGGGTGTTTCGGTATTCATTATCTCGTAAATAGCAAGTCTCAGAATATTACGTGTAACACCGGACATTCTTGATGCCTTCCAATTCTTAGAATCGGTTTCGATCATCGCGTCAGCGGTTTCAACGTAATTAACAGCCCCGATGAATGTGTCACGGACAAAACCGTTTTCGGGCACGTTGTCTCCCTCTTCAAAAAAGGAAAGGAACGCTGTCTCTGCATCTCTGTCTACGTTAAAGTCGATAGAAAAAAGCATCTGAAAAACTCTTTCTCTTCTATCGTTTTTGGTGTTTTCAAAATCAGTCATATTACGAGTGGCCTTCCTACTATTATGTTATAATACTCCGTGAGTTTTCCACGGAGTTTCATATGTTATATTGCCTTATAATTATACATCAATTATAATTTTTTGTCAATGGTATTGATGAATATATAAAAATTTTATACATTATTCAACTCCAATCCGAGGGTCAAATTCACTTTTCTTTCCCACTTTATCGTAAACTAATGTAATTTAAGTTGAATGTATATTCAACTATAGCAAAAAAGAGCACCTGAAACTCAGATGCTCTAAATTATTATCTTTCTGCGAGAGGAACATAGTCCTTGACGGGGGTGATTTCCTTATAAGCGGGACGCATGATCTTGCTTGAGCACACAAGCTCTTCAAGTCTGTGAGCACTCCAACCTGCAACTCGTGATATTGCAAAGAGAGGAGTGTAAAGTTCTGCAGGAAGATCAAGCATATCGTATGCAAGACCGCTGTAGAAGTCAACGTTTACAGACACACCCTTATAGATCTTTCTGTTTTCTGCAATGATCTGGGGGGCAAGTTTCTCAACAGTATTGTAAAGAAGGAATTCGTCTTCACGGCCTTTCTCTGCCGCAAGCTTTTCAACAAAGCTACGGAAAATGGTTGCTCTTGGGTCGGATACGGAATAAACCGCGTGACCGACACCGTAGATAAGACCGGATTTATCAAAGGCATCCTTGCGAACGATCTTCTGGAGATATGCCGCAAGTTCTTCTTCGTCAGCATAATCGCGGACATTTGCCTTGATGTCGTCGAACATACGAACGACTTTGATATTTGCACCACCGTGCTTAGGTCCCTTGAGAGAACCGAGAGCTGCCGACATAGCGGAATAGGTATCGGTTCCTGAAGAAGACACAACTCGTGTTGTAAAGGTAGAGTTGTTACCGCCACCGTGTTCAGCGTGAAGGATCAGCGCGATGTCAAGTACGCTGGACTCAAGCTTTGTATATGAGCTGTCGGGCCTCAGCAGGTGAAGAATGTTCTCAGCTGTTGAGAGCTTCGGCTCGGGTGAATGGATATAAAGACTGTTGCCGTTATGATAATGGTCATATGCGTGATAACCGTATACAGAGAGCATGGGGAAAACGGAAATAAGCTGCAGGCACTGTCTGAGTACGTTGGGAATAGACGTGTCGTCAGGATTCTCGTCGTATGAATAGAGAGTCAGAACACTACGGGAAATAGCGTTCATCATATCAGTGCTGGGTGCTTTCATAATAACGTCTCTTACGAAAGAAGGCGGCAGTGAACGGTAGCTTCCGAGAAGCTTGTTGAAATTCTTCAGTTCGCTTGCTGTAGGAAGCTTTCCGAAAAGAAGCAGGTAGATAGTCTCCTCGAAACCTGCACGGTCCTCTTCAAGACATGCCCTTGTGATATCATTAACGCTTACGCCTCTATAGTAAAGTCTACCGTCGCAGGGGACGATCTTTCCATCAATTTCTTCTCTTGCAGTTACCTCAGATACACTGGTAAGACCGGCAACTACACCGTTTCCTTCAACGTCTCGGAGACCACGCTTAACATCATATTTTCCATAAAGCTCAGGTGCAATCTGGTTATTATCACGAACAAGGTTAGAGAGCTCGTATATATCATCGGTAATTTCCGAATAGTTTCTTGTTTCCTGTGCGTTCATAGCGTCCCCCTAAAAAAATTAAGAATAATATTCTCTATTATACTTGTTATTAACCCTAAGGTCAAGTAAAATTTTGATTAATTTACAAATATTTCTCTTTTGCAAAAAAATTCTGAAATTTAATTCATATTTCTTTGGTAGGGTATTGAATTCCTACTTAACTTGTGGTATATTATACATGTAAAACAAAATCTAAGGAGATTTACATATATGATGATATCTACAAAAGGCAGATACGCGCTGAGAATCCTTGCTGAGCTTGCTTCCCTGGGAGATGGTGAATACGCTTCTGTCAATGATATATCGAACAATCAGAAAATATCTCTCAAATATCTTGAAGCCATAATGGCTATACTTTTAAAGAACAAGCTGGTCGAAAGCAGGCGAGGCAGAGTCGGCGGTTACAAACTGACGAAAGCTCCCGAGGAATATACCCTTCTTTCCATCTTCAAGCTAACCGAAGGAACTATTTCCCCCGCAGAGTGTCTCGACCATGACGGAATCCTTTGCGGAAGAAGTGAACATTGTATAGGATACCCTCTTTGGACAAAAATGAATAAAGTTCTTGAAAATTATTTAAGCGGAGTAACTCTGCTTGACGTAATTAACGGAACACTGTAAGGAGTGATTAATTTGAAAATATATGCAGATGCAGCGGCAACCACCAGAATGAGCGATGTTGCCATGAACAAAATGAGCGAAGTGATGAGAGACCTCTACGGCAACCCTTCAAGCCTTCATACTTACGGTCAGCTCGCCAATGAAGCAATCGAGGCAGCAAGAGAGACTATCGCTTCTCACCTCGGTTGTTCCGCTAAGGAGATATATTTTACTTCCGGCGGAAGCGAAAGCGACAATCAGGCAATTATATCTGCCGCACTTTACGGAAAAAAGAGGGGTAAGACTCACCTAATAACCACGAAGATCGAGCATCACGCCGTACTTCACACTATGGAAAGGCTCGAAAAAGACGGATTTGAGGTAACTTACCTTGATGTTGGCAATGACGGAATAGTAAAAGTCGATGATGTTCGTGATGCGATAAGAGATACCACCGCTTTAGTCAGCGTAATGTACGCAAACAACGAGATCGGCACCATTCAGCCTATCGCAGAGATCGGCAAGTTGTGTGCGGAGAAAAAAGTGCTCTTCCACACGGATGCTGTACAAGCAGCTGGACACATAAAAATTGACGTAAATGAGCTTGGGGTAGACTACCTTTCCCTCTCAGCCCACAAATTCCACGGGCCTAAGGGGATCGGTGCTCTTTATGCCCGTCGAAGAAGTCTTCTGACGCCCCTTATCGACGGCGGAGCTCAGGAAAAGAACAAGCGAGCAGGAACAGAGAACGTTCCGGCCATCGTTTCCATGGCGGCGGCTCTTGATGAGTCGGTTAGGACTATAGATGAAGTTAATCCTTCTCTTTTGAAAATGAGAGACAGACTTATAAACGGCCTTCTTGAGATTCCACACAGCGTACTGAACGGTGATGCTGAAAAGCGACTTGCCGGTAACGTAAATGTTTGCTTTGAGGGCATTGAAGGTGAGTCACTTCTCCTGATGCTCGATATGAAAGGTATTATGGCGTCCTCAGGCTCGGCTTGTACCTCGGGTTCTCTTGACCCCAGCCACGTGCTTCTTGCCATTGGCAGACCCCACGAAATAGCTCACGGTTCACTGAGACTTTCTCTGAGTGACGAGACCACCGAAGAAGATATTGACTACGCCATCGACGCTGTCACCGAGGTGGTGACCTTCCTTCGCGGTATGTCCCCCGTATGGCGTGATCTTGAAAGCGGCAAGCAGGAATTTGTTATTAAATAATTGAGGTGTAATTATGGCT
>JAZULS010000098.1:0-12179 GCA_045603205.1 Eubacteriales bacterium
CATATCCACCGCCCCCCAGGGCTGCTTTTATGTAGGAGTCGGTCTTAGGAAAGGCGTCGATATTGGCAGCACCGGGCATCCCTCCGGGGGAAATAACAAGCTCAGTATTCTCAGGAGTGATCACCGCTTCATCGGCTGTCACGTCGCACACAACGGGAATTCCATGGGCGCCCACGGCTGTTTTGCCCATAATGCCAACAGTAACTACCTCAAAGCCTGCTCGTCTGAGCACATCAACAGGGGTAAGCGCTTCGATCTCTTCAAAACCGTCTGCTAAAATCACGTATACCATAACGTTCTCCATTCAATCTGAGGTTTTGCGGGCAATGCCATATCGGTAAAGCATTATTGCCCCGCCAAATCCTCAACAATTCAAAAATTAAACTTTGCTTTTTTATTTATATGGGGCTTATCCCCATCAGATGATGTCATCGTCGTTTTTCAGTACCATTTCCATAAACTGTTCCTTGGAAATAAGCACTTCACGAGGCTTCTGACCGTCGGGAGCGCTGACGTAGCCAAGCTGCTCCATTCTGTCGATAAGCTTCCCCGCTCTGCCGTATCCGAGAGACAATCTACGCTGGATAAGTGAAGTTGAGATCTTACCGCTGTTCACCGCCAGCTCAAGAGCACTGCGGAGCATAGGGTCGTCTTCTCCCTCGCCGTCGACAGCACCTGCCGCCGCGGCAGATTTCTTAGACATACCGCACTTCGCCGCTTCCTTTTCGATCTGCTCGATAACTTCGCTGGCGTATTCCACCTCAGCGCCTGCGTTAGCGTTCTTGATGTAGGTGACTACCTTCTCCACGTCCTCTTCGGAAACGAAGGCACCCTGTACTCTGATAGGCTTGGATGCGCCTACGGGGATGAAGAGCATATCACCGCGGCCGATAAGGCTTTCTGCACCTGCACGGTCGATGATGGTTCTTGAATCAACCTGAGACGCAACGGTAAATGCAATTCTCGAGGGGATATTCGCCTTGATAAGACCGGTGATAACGTCAACGGAGGGTCGCTGTGTACCGATGATAACGTGCATACCTGCGGCTCTCGCCTTCTGCATAAGTCGGCAGACAGACTCTTCAACGTCATCGGGGGCAGTCATCATAAGGTCCGCAAGCTCGTCGATAATGATTACGATATAAGGAAGGAACTCGTAGGCGGGATCGTTTTCCGTAACCTTGTTGTACATGTTGATGTCACGAACGCCCACGGATTCGATAAGTCCAAAACGCCTTTCCATCTCGGACACAGCCCAGGACAGGCTTCCTGCCGCCTTCTTGGGGTCACTTACTACGGGAACTAAAAGGTGAGGAATTCCGTTGTACACGTTAAGTTCAACCTTTTTGGGGTCGATAAGGATAAGCTTTACCTCCTCGGGAGTTGCGTTGAAGAGCAGACTCACGATAAGGCTGTTGATGCACACGGATTTACCCATACCTGTTGCACCTGCGATAAGGAGGTGAGGCATCTTGGAAATGTCAAGGTACACGCCCTCACCGCCTACGTCCTCACCGAGGGCGCAAAGAAGCTTTGAGGGAGAAGACTCAAAACGCTCGTCCTCAACGAGAGTTCTAAGGTGTACGGTGGCACGCTTCTTGTTAGGCACCTCGATACCTACCGCGGGCTTACCGGGGATAGGCGCTTCGATTCTGACGCCGGTGGTTGCAAGGTTCAGGGAAATGTCGTCAACAAGATTGAGAATGGATCGGACTCTGATACCTGCCTCGGGAAGAAGCTCGTATCTTGTAATTGTAGGTCCGCGGGACACGTTCTCGATCTTGGTCTTTACGTTGAAACTACGGAGAGTCTCCACCAGTTTGACTGCATTGGCGTGAAGCTCTTCCTTGATATTTTCGTCTCTCGCTTCAGTGTCCTCAGTAAGGATAGACACAGGCGGGAAAATATATTCCTTCTTTGCGGGCACCTCAGGAGCTTCCGGAGCATCGCCAAGGCCCTCCCGGACAACGTCAAGTCCGTCGGCTTCGGTGGAATATTTTACGCCGGAGCTTTCACCGTTAAGGTAAGCCTCGGTGAGCTTGTCAAGAAGATCCGCATCCTCGGGATTTACGAAAAGTCCCTTCAGGTCAACGGCGGCACTGTCTTTGCCCTCTTCAACTGTGTTTACAGGCTCAAGAGTCTCACCGGGTTCAACTGCAGTTTCTGCATTTCTGGTGAAATCTTCAACCTCTTCTTCACGACTTGCCGCTCTTCTCTCTCTTGTGCGTCGCATCGCTTCTTCGAAGATGCGCTCGTCGATCTCATCGGCAGTCTCCGTTGTCTCGGGAACGAGTTCAGACTCAAGACCAATGGGATCCTCCACGGGAATATCGGTGACAAACACCTTCTTCTTCTTGAATCTATAGCGTTGGGGCTTACGGGTCGTTTCCTTCTCGGGAACCTCCATCTTCATCTGAGGATCCTGTCTTGTCTTTCTGTGCTCTCTGAGATAAGCTTCTCTTTCCTCGGTGAGGGCTCTGTTCTTTTCAAGTCTTGTATCAGCCTCTCTGAGAAGTCTTGCGTCCTCGCGAGCCTCTTTAGCCACCTTCAGCTTATATCTGATAAGGATCCAGAGACCCTTGGGTGTGATTCCGAAAAGGTAAAGAGCAAGGATGAAGATAACTGCCAGCGCGATAACGAGAGTTCCCGCCTTGGCAAAGCCCGTAACCATAAGCTTTCCGACAAAGCCGCCTAAGACTCCGCCGCCCTTGCCAGACTGAGCGCTGACGTAGTGGGTCACGGGATTGAAGGTATCTTCCCCTCCTGCGAACACGTGAAGAAGAACGCAGGCAGAAGCGAACAGCACCGAAATGCAGATATTCTTTTTTGTAAGCACCCCTTCTTCGCTGTCTTGGGCATAGTTCACAACTCCCCAGATGATGAACAGAGGAAGCGTGAAAGCTACACCTCCGAACATTCCCTTGAGAAAGCGATGAATGAAGTAACCCACAGCACCGCCGTTTTCTCCCGCAAGCATACATACTGTAATGAGGATGGCGGCAACGACTACGATGTAAGGCGTGAGCTGAGCGGCAAAGCTGCTTTTTTCCTTAGGCTCTGTCTTGCGCTTTGGTGCATTACGCTCCGCGGTCTTCTTTTTCTGGGTGCTCTGCTTTGACGCTGTGCCCCCGGTCTTTCTTGTATTTGTTGTCTTTTTATTGTTTGGCATATTTTCTCCGTTTCAAATTCACGTTTAAACGCCTGCTATGTGATAAATCTCTTAAAGTAGTCGCATACTACCCGATAGAGATACTAATTACCTTTCGGATATTCTTACTCATTATATATTTTAGCAGAATCTGTGTGATTTTTCAAGTAAAATCGCGATTCTCCCTTAACTTATATTAAATATGACGGCTATGGTCAATCAAAGAGGTAAAAAACATTGAAAAAACCTATGAGATTACTCCCCTATCTCTTTCTCGCCGGTGTGAGTCTTGCAGGAGGCACCGTAAACGGAGTTCTCGGTACGGGAGGGGGAATTCTGATCGTGTACATCCTTTCACGTTACTTAAAGGATGAAAACTATACTACTAAGGACATTTTCGCAAACTCCATGGCCATCGTCCTGCCAATATCCCTCGTTTCACTGTTCACCTACGACAAAGCATTTATAAGTGACGGTGGGTATATGCTGTCCGTAATGATCCCTGCGGCGGTGGGCGGTGTGGGCGGAGCACTTCTCAGCCGAAAGATGAAACCATCTCTATTGCAGAAAATATTTGCCGTCCTCGTAATATACGCGGGTGTTAAAATGATCCTTTGATACAGGGAGACTCACAAAATGAACTTTACCCACATGATCGCCTCGGCAATATGCGCCCTTTTAGCCGGAACGGGAGTGGGTGCCGGCGGACTCTTCATTATTTTTCTAACCACCTTCACCCACATGCCACAATCACAGGCTCAAGCTGTCAACCTCGCTTTCTTCCTTGCCGCCGTGTCAGCCGCCCTTCCCCTTCAGATAAAGAGCTGCAAAATACGTCCGCGCCTGATACTGCTCTGCGCTCTTTTCGGCTCCGTCGGCACCCTGCTCGGGACAAAAATAAGGCTGGTGATGCCCGAAGAAGTTTTGCGCACACTTTTTGGCATAATGCTTGTTTTTGCAGGAGCAAGGACCCTCTTTAGGCGGAAAACAAAAAGTGGAGGAAAAAACGCAAAATAGCGGCATTTTTGGCACAAAATCCCTTTAAAAAGCCCCAAAACAGCCAAATTTGAAATTTACTATTGATTTTTTCGATGATCTATGGTATTATTAATTTGTATTGCCTTTTATGGTTCATAAAATCGTTGCAAAATGCAGCGCGATGTTCCACCAAGTTATTACCAATGTTACCACATTTTACCAAGGTCAAACGTAATTTTCCGACTAAAAATCATGATTTAAAGTCGGCGGAAAGGAATCGCCAAACGGCGAGAAGGTGTAACCTTGTACCGAAATTCAGAACACTCTGAAAGTACAGTTTCAAGCAACACCGCTATCACCGGGCAATCGAGCAAATTGCCCAGAGAAGGCATTAATCAAACAGGCACAACCCCTATTGTAAAACGAGAAAATCTTTCGAACACACGCCCTATCCCCACTCAAAAAACTAACGTTAGCCGTCAAACCCGCACCGGAGTTCATCCCCGCGTGCAGAAAAACGGTCAGGGCGCGCCCCAAAACAACCGTCAGATGACGGGCAGTGTTCCGAGAGTACAAAATTCTCGTCCCCCTAAAAGACGCAAAAGACCACTGCTTGAAACAATTTTAATTTTCATTCTGCGACACAAGAAAGCCGTGCTGACATTTGCCGCCTGCTTCGTTCTGGCGTGTGTCATCATTCCTTTGGCTGTTTACGCCGCCGCAGAAAACGAAGAAGCGCAGAACACTCCCGATTTCGAGCTTCTCGAAACGTCCCCCGACAGAACTGACGTTTTGATCTCTCAGTTCTCAAGTAACGGGGCAATATCTGACAAAAAGGAAGAGCCTTCGGAAAAGGACACTCACTTAGAGGAATCAGCTTCCGAGGTGACTAAAGAATCTTCCGACGCAGACAAGACTGAGGACAGCTTATCAGCTGAAGGATCCGCCAACGGAGTACTTGGCACAGAGACCAAATCCCCCACCGTCGACACGGAAACCACCTTAGATGAGCCTGAGACTGCTGTTCCCGAAACAGAGGAGAACTCATCAGTTTCAGAGACCACGACTGAGACTGTAACCGAAACTGAGCCGGTTGAAGTTGAGCCTGAAGCACCTGCAGAGTTCGTCGTAACCATCAACTTCTACGACCGAGAGAGCATCACTTGCATTACGGGTCCTGCTACTCTTTACGAGATCTTCGCAACTGCCGGTTACACTATCCGCGACACCGACAGCATCTCCTACCCTCTTGACGAAGTCATCACGGAAGACACCAGCATAATGATCGACACCGTGGAATATGCTTCCGAGGCTATCAGCGAGATCATCCCCTTCGACGTTGAGACCTACAAGGTCCAGACCATCCCCCGCGGTACCACTCAGGTCGTCAGCCAAGGCACCAACGGTGTACGTGAAAAGGTCTACACAGTAAAATACGTCAACGGCGTTGAGGTCGAGCGTAAGTATGAGTACGAGTACATAGCCACCTATCCCATAAACCAGATAAACCACTACGGAACCGGCGGAACTTATACAGCTGCCGATGGAAGCACGTATTCTTATTCATACTACGTGACTGTCAGAGCCACATACTACAACATCCACGGCACCACCGCTTCCGGTATGCCTACCGCTCCCGGTGTAATTGCCACCGACCCCAACGTATTCCCTCTTGGAACTCAGCTTTACGTTGTCAACAGTACCTTTGATATGGGTGTTATGACCGCGGCTGACACGGGCGGCGCGGTTAAGGGCAACATCATCGACATCTGGATGGATGAAACGAGTCCCCATTTTGCTCAGTTTGCCGCACAGGGCATCTGGGAATTTACCGCATACGTTTTGGGATGATCCTTAACACAGTTCTCAAATAATAAAGCAGACACACTTTTTTCGGTGTGTCTGCTTTTTACTTATTTTAAGTTAGACAAGCGCAAAATATTGATATTTTAGATGCTCTTGAGCAGCTTAACTACCTCTTTAAGCTCGCATGCCTTTACTTTATCGGGGAATACGTCGTTCTTTACGCAGTCAACAAAGTAATGGATCTCGTTAGCGTAGGCGTCGGTTGTGGGAAGGTTGATAACTTCGGAATCGGCGTATGCATCGGGAGATACCTTTAGTATGTTTCCGTTTCTTTCGTAAATCACCAAACCACCCTCGTTAGCGACAACTGCGTCTTCAAACTGGAAACGGAATCCGGGCTTGAACGGATAGGGAGAAGCGTACCATGACGCCTGAGCGGTGACTGAAAATTCTCCAAAATCGTAGGTTGCGCAAAGGAAATCCTGATCGGGTCTCTTGGAACGGAAGCTCGTTTTGCTCTTAGGAGCACCGAATGCGTATACGAGGAAGTCAAGGTCATGAATATGCAGGTCAAAGGGTACGAGACCGCTGCGGTTCTCGTCAGTCATCCAGCCGTCCCAGCTCCATCCGGGAATCTGACCGATACGCTCCATGGAACCGGAAAGAAGCTTGCCGTATTTGCCGGTATCGTAGATCTCCTTGAGAAGAACGTACTCATCCCAGAAGCGAAGCACCTGAGCCACCATAAACTTAACGTTATTCTTCTTAGCTGTGTCATAAACACGTTCTACGTCCTCTTCATTCAGAGAGATAGGCTTTTCGCAAATTACGTTGATTCCACGCTCCATTGCCTTGATAGAATACTCAACATGAAGATAAGTGGGCAAAGTGATGTCGAGGATGTCGATTTTCTCAGAATCAAGCATTGTCTCAAAGTCGGTGTACTTATTAACGCCCTCGTACCCCTCCATCTGCTCGGGACGTATGTCACATATAGCTACAAGCTCAACGTCCTCCATCTTCTTCCATACGGGATAATGGGCTCCGCTGATTCCGCCCATTCCTATTTCTGCAACTCTTAACATAATAATCTCCATTCTGCCTTCAGGCACAAATTTATTTTTTTACAACTGCATCACTTGCTCTAACAAGTTTGATTTTATCTCTTAAGACCGAATTTTTCCTCGAGGATCTTATCAACCTCAGCGTCAGTCTCACAATTTACGACACTTTCTATCTTATCCCCACGCCACTGCTTAAAAACCTTACCGTCAAGAGTGATCCTTCCCTCTTTTGTCTTCATAGCAATCATAAGGTCTTTATTAAAGGGGGAATCCTTATGAGCCTCACAAAAGAAAGAGGCGTGAGAGAAGTCGATATCAAGCTGTTCTTCCTCTGTGAAGGAGAAAAAACGTCTCCACTCACCTTTATGAAGGTCACACAACACCCAACCGAGAAAATCGTCCCGTTCGAAGCGATAAAACTCTCCGAACTGCTCCTGAACTATGCCTTCCTTCAAAAGAAGCGGCAGGCGGGGAGCCTTTTCGCCTATGCCCGTATCGCAAATATACACTCCGTCATCTGTAGTTACGGAAAGAACACGATGTCGGCGCACGGGGATCTCCTTTTCACCTCTGAGATAGCGTGCGAAGTAATTCTTAACCTCGAAGCCGTTCTCCTTCAGGAGATATGACAGAGCACCGTTTAGCTCAAAGCAGTAGCCACCCGCGCCTCGGGTAACTATCTTGTCAAAAAGAGGATCCCACTCCAGCGAGAGAGGTGTTCCCTTCAGAATGTCCAGATTTTCATAAGGAACTGTGGTCACGTGGGCAAACTGTAATTTTGCAAGAAAATCGTAGGTCTTGGTAACGAGAGTATTCTCGTCAAGACCGATACGAGCAAAATATTTTTTCGTGCGATCCATACTAGACTCCTTGATATTCTCGCGCTTAAAACATACCTACGGAAGAAACTTACAAGTATATTGTATATAATTTTTGAAATATTGTCAATAAGGCAAGTTGAATTGTTTAATGAAAAATTATTTTCATTAAATTCACGGCAAACAACAAAAATACCGTATGTTTTCACATACGGTATTTCCATTTTGGACAATCTTAGAAAAGAATAATAAGGAACTGGGACACGAGGACTACCGCGATAAGTGCGATAGGATAGGTTGCCGCGTAAGCTGCAGCTACGTCCTCAGTCTTCGCAGTACCGATAAGCGTACCGAGAGCGGGAGTACTTGTCATACCACCGGTAAGAGAACCGAGGTTGTTGAGAAGGCTCAGCTTCAGTACGTACTTCGCGAAGAAGAAACCGCCGATCATAGGAACGATGGTCATGATTACGCCGTATACGAAGTACATAGGGTCAAAGTTTGCAACGAACTCTACGCCGCCGGGAACACCTGCACCAACAAGGAAGAGCACAAGACCGAGCTCACGGAAGAGCTTCAGTGTGTGTGTGTCGGGCATAAGGTTTACCTTACCAACTCTGCCGAAGTGTCCGATGATAAGGGACACCAGGAGGCATCCGCCGGTTGTTGTGAGAGAGAAGCAAGTTCCGTCAAGTCCTGCACCGGAAAGCGGAATCTTGATCTTACCCACAACAGTTCCGAGAACTGCCGCCAGGGAGAAAGCCGCAAATCCATGGTCGTCAAGGTTAAAGAGCTTGTCGATAACCTTCTTAACACCGTTACCGTTGTCAACCTGAACGAGCTTTGCGCGCTCAGCATCCATATCAGCCTTTGTGATCTTGGGGATAAGCTGAACGAAGAGAACTACGCCGATTACACCGAAGATGTAAGCGATACCGTGACCTACGGAAACGAGTGCTGTGTATTCCTCAGCTACAGTTGCCTTAGCCGCGGAGAATGCGGGGGTAGATGTGAGGGAGCCGGAAAGAAGGCCTACGATCATTGCAACGAATCCGTCCTGATCGGGAGCAGTACCGTAACCGATAACCTCGCCCATACCGATGCAAGCTGCAGCGGATGCGCCACCGAGGAGAATGATTACAGCACCGAGAAGAACGTAGGACTTGAAGTTTCTCTTCATGTTACCGAAAAACTTAGGTCCTGCGATGAATCCTACAGATGTTACGAAGAGGATAAGGCCAAGGCTTTCGATTACCTCAAGGGCTTCAACAAAAACTTCGCCGAGAGCGTTGCCTTCAGCGAAAATAAGATCCTTGAAGACAGCACCGAATACAAGTGCGATAACGAATACGCCTGCGTCACCGAGGGACACGCCCTTGACAGTGATTCTGCCAAGAGCATATCCAACGAAAAGAATACCGAAAACGCAGAGCAGTACAAATGAAATTCCTGTTACGGGAATTACTCCACCGAACAATGTCATTTTTTCATACTCTCCTTATTTGACTGTTTATAAAACGATTAGTCGTTAACCTTGCGGGTATAGTCGGGAAGAAGCTTGGGAGAAACTACGTCTGTTTCGATACCAGCAGATGCGATCTCTGCCTCGAATTTTGCCACGTGATCGAGGGTAAGAGCGCCGACTGTTACGTCCTTAGCAACCTTTGCCGCATTCTGACCTGCGTTACGGCCGAATACGATGATGTCGAGGAGGGAGTTACCCATAAGACGGTTTCTACCGTGGATACCACCAACTGCCTCACCTGCAACAAAGAGGTTCTTAACGTTTGTAGTCATACCGTTAACGTCGATGTCGAGACCGCCGTTCTGGTAGTGGAGTGTGGGGTAGATGAGGATAGGCTCTTTTCTGATGTCGATGCCGTATTTGCCGAACATTCTCATCATAGCGGGGATTCTCTTTTCGATTGTACCCTCGCCGCCGATAGCCTCGATCATGGGAGTGTCGAGCCATACAGCAAGGCCGCTGCCTGTGTCAACACCGTTACCGCGAGCGTTACACTCACGGATGATGGAAGCCGCAGAAACGTCACGGGTCTCAAGGGGATGCATGAATGCTTCACCGTTTGCGTTGATGAGCTTAGCACCGAGAGAACGAACCTTCTCTGTTACGAGAGCACCGAAGATCTGCTCGGGATATGCCGCACCGGTGGGGTGATACTGAAGGGTCTCAGCGTAGAGAAGCTTTGCACCTGCTCTGTAACCGAGTACGAGACCGTCGGCTGTAGCACCGTAGTGGTTGGAGGTGGGGAAGCCCTGGTAATGCATACGACCTGCACCGCCTGTTGCGATTACAACGGTCTTTGCACGAGCTACGAGAAGCTCCTTAGTCTCCATGTTCATAAGAACTGCACCTGCCGCGTTGCCGTTCTCATCAAGAATGAGCTCGATTGCGGATGTGAAGTCAACAACGGTGATACCGCGGTTGAGAACCTCGTCGCGAAGTGTTCTCATGATCTCAGCACCGGAGTAGTCCTTAGCCGCGTGCATACGCTTACGGGAAGTACCGCCGCCGTGTGTTGTTATCATTCTACCTGTTTCGTCCTTGTCAAACTCTACGCCCAGCTCAGAGAGCCACTTGATAGCCTCGGGAGCATCGCTAACGAGCTTTGCAAGAAGCTCCTTCTTAGCAGCAAAGTGACCGCCGCCGAAAGCGTCAACGAAGTGGATTGCGGGAGAGTCGTTTTCCTTGTCAGCAGCCTGGATACCGCCTTCAGCCATCATGGTGTTAGCGTCGCCCATACGAAGCTTTGTAACGATCATTACGTTAGCGCCTGCCTCGTGAGCTTCGATTGCCGCAGATGTACCTGCTCCGCCGCCGCCGATTACGAGAACGTCAACATCGTAGTCGATCTCGTTAAGGTCAACGTCGGAAGCTTTGATTCTGCTGTGTGCCTGAAGGGTCTCTGCAAGCTCAGTGGGAACCTTTTCGCCCTTGTTGGGGCCTATTTTGAGTTCTCTGAACTCGTCCTTCTTATAGTCGGGGTGGAACTCAGCAAGAAGGTCTTCCTTCTGCTGTGCTGTCATTCTTGCGGGCTCGAGAGCAAGGTTCTTCTCTCTTGCAGCCTCAACTGCCGCAAGGGATTTCTGAAATCTTTCTGAATACATAATCTATACTCCCTTCTTACTTCTCGATCTCACGGGTGTTGTAAAGTTCCTTCATCTCTTCGATAGGCTTCTGCATAAGAGCCTCGAGGAGCTCGTTGAAGGTGCCGTCCTTGATCTCTTTTACGCGAGCGTCAAGGTGGTCACAACCGGGAGCAAGATACTTTCCGTTGATTCTGCGTGCAAGCATTGCTACCTGAGGATGAGAGATGCCTGCGGGGCAACGTGAGGAGCAAACTCCGCACATTACGCAGTCAAAGGACTGTTCAGCGCACTTCTCGAAGTCGCCTCTCTGAGCGTATGCGATGTACTGCATTACGTTAAGCTCCTGAGTACAAGCCTTTGTACAAGCGTTACAGCCGATACAAGCGTAGATCTCAGGGTAAAGCTGCATCATAACAGCCTCGTTTGTCTTTACGGTGTTGATGTCGTATACCTGCTTAACAAGGGGGAAGAAAGGAAGAGTTGCAATATACATATTGTCCTCAACCTTGGTCTGGCAAGCAAGGCATGCCTTGAGCTCGCGGTCGCCCTTGATGCGGTAGATGGTAGCACAAGCTCCGCAGAAGCCGTTACGGCATCCGCAGCCTCTTACGAGCTGATAGCCTGCATACTCCATCGCATTCATAATTGTAAGATTGCTCGGAACGGAATACTTCTTTCCGAACAGAAATATATTTACCATATTTTCCATTTTCTATGCCACGCCTTTCTTATTAATACTCGCTGGGAAGCTCGTCGAGCTCATCACAACGGAATACGGGACCGTCCTTGCAGACGTATTTTGCGCCTACGTTACATCTTCCGCACTTGCCAACTCCGCACTTCATACGAAGCTCGAGAGTGGTGTAGACCTGTGTCTTGTCAAAGCCAAGGTCGATAAGGCCCTGAAGGGTAAACTTGATCATGATCGGAGGTCCGCAGAGAACTGCAACCTTGTCTGTATCAAAGCCAAGCTCCTTAACGTAGTTGGGAACGAATCCAACGTGTCCGTCCCAGCCCTCCTGCTCGCGGTCGATGGTAAGGTGCACGTTAACGCCTTCATCGTTTGCCCACTCTTCGATGATCTCCTTGTAGTCGAGAAGGTCATCCTTGCTACGTGAACCGTATACGATGTCGATCTTACCGTAACGGTCGCGGTAGTGACGGCAGTAGTTGATTACTGAACGGAGAGGTGCAAGACCTACACCACCTGCGATGAAGAGCATATTCTTGCCAAGTCGGATCGTAGCCATGTCGTTC
>JAZULS010000099.1:0-5705 GCA_045603205.1 Eubacteriales bacterium
CGGTACAGCTTCCCAGCGAAGAGATGAAGGGCCGTATTATCGGACGTGAGGGTCGTAACATCAGAACCATCGAGACTCTCGTCGGAGTAGTTCTTATCATCGACGACACTCCCGAGACCATCACGATCTCCTGCTTTGACCCCGTCAGACGTGAGATCGCAAGGATCGCTCTTGAAAAGCTTATTCAGGACGGTAGAATCCATCCTGCAAGAATCGAAGAGATGGTTGAAAAGGCTCGCCGTGAGGTTGACACTGCTATTAAGCAGGCGGGCGAACGCGCAACCTTCGAGACAGGCGTTCACGGCTTTTCTCCCGAAATGATCAAGCTTCTCGGCCGTCTGAAGTACCGTACCAGCTACGGTCAGAACGTTCTCAAGCATTCTATCGAGGTTTCTCTCCTCTCCGGTATGCTTGCTGATGAGCTTGGCTGTGACAGCATGGTGGCTAAGAGAGCCGGACTTCTTCACGACATCGGTAAGGCACTCACTCAGGAGGTTGAAGGTTCTCACGTTCACCTCGGTGTTGATGTTGCCCGTAAGCATAAGGAATCTGCTGAGATCATCCACGCAATCGAGGCTCACCACGGAGACGTTGAACCTAAGACTATCACCGCTATGATAGTTCAGGCTGCAGACGCTATCTCTGCGGCAAGACCCGGTGCACGCCGCGAGAACCTTGAAAACTACATCAAGAGACTTGCAAAACTTGAAGAGATCGCAAACGACTTCGACTGCGTTGAAAAGTCCTTTGCAATTCAGGCAGGTCGTGAGATCCGCATTATGGTCAAGCCCGAGAGCGTTGACGACGACAGCATGATCCTCGTTGCCCGCGATATCGTTAAGCGCATCGAAAGTGAGCTTGAGTATCCGGGACAGATCAAGGTTCACCTCATCAGAGAGAGCCGCGCTATCGACTACGCGAAGTAAAACTAAATAAGGTATCCCCAAGGACCGAAAGGCTCTTGGGGATTTGTCATTTTTGCTTGAAAAATAGGGATTGATGCATTATAATATAAACATAAAAAGTGTTGAAAGGCAATATTAGTATGTCATCAAATATTTCCATGCGCGTGCAGAAACCCATGCTTGATACATCAGGGCAAATCGATCACTTAATAAAGAAAGGTGTTCTGTTTGGATACATAACCGAGGAAGAAGCTCGCAAATATCTTGAGGAGAATAATAATTATTTCCGCTTGCGTGCATACAGAAAAAACTTCGACAAACATCCGGATGGAGTGAATAAAGGCAAATATATCAATCTTGACTTTGCGATGTTGGTTGATCTCGCTGTGATTGATATGAGATTAAGGTATGTTTTGTTGAAACTGGTTTTGGATGTTGAACATTTTTCAAAGGTTCGTTTGTTAAAAACAATATCTGAAAAGCAGGAAGACGGATACCAGATTGTAAACGATTATTTTTCTGCACTAATTGAAACTGATAATCTGAAAAATACGAATAGATACACAATTCTCCAAAACGAATTAGATAGAAATCGCAACAATCCATATTGTGGCGGTATAATTGACAAGTACAGAAATGATTATCCGGTATGGGCTTTTATTGAAGTAATCCCTTTGGGGAGTTTTATTCATTTTTATGAATTTTGTGCGGATCGCTTGGATGACAAAGATCTAAAAGATATAGTTCATCTTTTAAAAACGGTAAAAGACTTAAGGAATGCTGCTGCTCACAGCAACTGTATAATATATGATATGGGTGCACAGGATAGTCGATATAAACCCAATTATGAAATGCTACAAAGGCTGTCATCAATCCCAAAATATACTCGCAAAAAGAAATTAAAAAATGAGCGTACTCGTCAAATCATTACCTTGTTATATACGCACCATTTGTTAGTCGCAAGTGAAGGTGTACGAGAACGAGCAAAAAAAGATTTGCTCGAAATGATTGGAAGAATGAATAAAAATATCCAATATTACGCCAATAATGATGTAATCAAAACAAATTTTGATTTTTACGAAAAAGTTGTTGACATTTTATTTAAATGAGCATATAATATAGATACATAGAAAAAACTACGGTTTTTGCAAGGGCAGGGTTGCAGCGATGCGATTTTGCTCTATTTTTTTATTTTTTGATGATACATTTGCTTCACCCAAATTTTACACAAAATTTTACAAAAAGCTATTGTAGAAAAACCTGCGGCAAGGTACAATATATGTGCAACCAATTTTATCGGAGGCAAATTAATGCTCACTTATAAGGAACTTCAGAAAAACGAAGATATTCGCACGTATATTACCGCCGCAGACGCCTCTCTCGGTGCCCTCGGCTACACAGAACACAGTTTTGGTCACGTGACAAAGGTGGCACACTGTGCAAAATATATTCTTGAGACTCTGGGCTACACGGAATACGAGATCGAGACAGTGCAGATAGCCGCATATCTCCACGACATCGGAAATATGGTCAACAGACGGGATCACGCTATCAGCGGTGCGGTCATGGCGTTCAGAATCCTTGACAAGCTTGGCTTTTCAGCAAAAGACACCTCTCTCATCGTCTCCGCCATCGGAAACCACGACGAAACAGGCGGAATGCCCGTCAACGCGGTAGCCGCGGCACTTATCTTAGCAGACAAATCCGATGTTCGCCGCACGAGAGTCCGCAATACCGATACAAATAACTTCGATATTCACGACCGAGTCAACTATTCCGTAACTAAGGCGGACCTTGAGATAGACGAGTCCCACACCAACATCACTCTGAGCCTTACTATCGATACTCAGTACAGCTCCGTAATCGACTATTTTGAGATTTTCCTTGAGAGAATGCTCCTTTGCAAGAAGGCTGCGGCAGCTCTGGGACTCCAGTTCAAGCTGAAGATCAACGAAGAACGCATGGTGTAAAAGAAACGGTATAAATAATGAAAACTTTCAACGTAAACGAAAACGACAGCGGACAGCGCCTTGATAAATTCATCACCAAGGCGGTGAAGGGGCTGCCCATGTCGCTGATGTACAAGTACATTCGCAAAAAAAGGATAAAGGTCAACGGTCGCCGTGCCGAAGAGAAGCAAAAGCTTGAGGCAGGGGACGTAATCGAAATGTATATCCCTGACGAGTTCTTCTCTGACGAAGTCTCCGTCAAGGAATACGACAGAGCTACGGTGGAACTTGACATCGTCTACGAGGACGAGAACATTTTGCTGGTGGATAAGAAACCCGGCGTCCTTGTCCATACGGGAGACGAGGGAGACCCCAACCGTACTGCCGAGTCGGAGCGTACCACGCTGATCTTTGCTATCAAAGCCTACCTCGTATCCAAGGGGGAGTACGATCCCAAGGAAGAAAACTCCTTCGCTCCCGCCCTTTGCAACAGAATCGACCGCAACACGGGAGGAATCGTCATCGCCGCAAAGAACGCCGCCACCCTCAGAGCGGTGAATGAGGCGATCAAGGAGAGAAAGCTTGACAAATTCTACCTTTGCGCCGTCCATGGCATCCCCGAAAGAAGGGAAGCTACCCTCAGAGGTTACCTCACCAAGGATCACAAAAATAATAAGGTGAGAGTAACGGAAAGGGAAGTCCGCGGCTCAAAGGA
Organism: Eubacteriales bacterium; assembly: GCA_045603205.1. GTDB lineage: Bacteria > Bacillota > Clostridia > Oscillospirales > CAG-272 > RUG11130. The sequence continues at coordinate 3,570 of JAZULS010000099.1, forward strand.
AATAATCACGAAATATAAGACCATAGGCGTCAACGCCAAGAAGAATTTTGCTCTCCTTGAAGTGGAACTTCTCACAGGGCGCACCCACCAGATCAGAGCGCATATGGCATTCGCGGGCCATCCACTTGTGGGAGACGGCAAGTACGGGGTCATCACCGAGGACAGGAAGCTTGGCTACAAATCCCAGGCGCTGTATTCCTATAAGTTGGTGTTCGGGAGCGACGACGAAGCCCTCGCATACTTAAAGGGAAGAGAATTTAAGGTTGATCGAGACGAGATATTCTTCCTGGAGCTTTTTCCGAAATATTAATAAAGAAAAAATGATTGTACACACTAAAAGGTGAGTGCAATCATTTTCGTTTTTTGCAAGATCGGTTCGGAATTTATTATTGACCGAGCAGATGTTTTGTGATATACTTGGCAACAGCAACAAAATCGTGAAAAGTCTGAAAATGACGCAAACGGGAGAAAAGGATAGGCGCAATTATGGAACGCGAAAAATTAGGCAGTCGCCTCGGCTTTATTCTGCTCAGTGCAGGCTGTGCCATCGGGTGCGGAAACGTATGGAAATTCCCTTGGATGGCGGGAGAGTATGGCGGCGGTGTGTTCGTACTTATATATTTGATATTTTTGCTTGTTTTGGGTCTGCCGGTGATGGTAATGGAGTTCTCCTTGGGTAGAGCAAGTCAGGCAAGCCCCATAGGCATCCATCATAAGCTTCAAAGACCCGGTCAGAAGTGGCACTTACACGGCAAGCTTGCCCTTGTTGCCAACTTCCTTTTGATGATGTTTTATACTTCGGTCACCGGTTGGATGCTTTATTATTTCGTAAAGTTCATAAAAGGCGACATGACCGGACTTCCTGCAGATGTGGCAGCGAAACAGTTTGGCAATATGCTCGAAAACCCGTGGGTCATGGTGGGCTTTATGGCCATCGTTGTAATCCTTGGCTTTTTGATCCTCTCCTTCGGTCTGCAGAAGGGCGTTGAGAGAGTTACCAAATATATGATGCTGGCTCTGTTCGCTTTGATGATACTGCTTGTGGTGAACAGCTTTACGCTTGGAGGAACGAGGGAGGGTCTGACCTTCTATCTGAAACCCGATTTTTCCAAACTAAGCGGGGAAGTCATCGTGGGTGCCATGAATCAGGCGTTCTTCACCTTGAGCCTCGGTATCGGTTCAATGGCGATCTTCGGCAGTTACATCGGTAAAGACCGCTCTCTCATGGGCGAATCCTTAAATATTTTGGGACTTGACACCTTCGTTGCCTTGATGGCAGGACTTATCATTTTCCCTGCTTGCTTTACTTATGACATAGAGGTAGGCTCGGGCCCCGGACTCCTGTTCGAATCAATGGCGTCGGTGTTTAATAATATGAGCGGCGGCAGATGGTGGGGAAGCCTCTTCTTCCTGTTTATGTTCTTTGCCGCAATGTCTACCATTATTGCCGTTTTCGAGAACATTCTTGCCATGATTCGCGAGATGACCGGCTGGAGCCGCGGAAAAGGCTGTGTCGTATGCGGAATCATAGTTTTGATACTCTCCATCCCCTGCGCGATAGGCTACAACCTTTTGTCGGGATTTGTTCCCTTTGATTCGGACTCCCGCATACTGGATCTTGAGGATTTTCTGGTGTCCAACTGCTGTCTGCCCATCGGTGCTCTGCTGTACGTTCTTTTCTGTGTCAGCAAAAAGGGCTGGGGCTTTGACAACTTCCTGAAGGAGGCGAATGCAGGTAAGGGCCTGAAGATGCCCCGCTGGCTGAAGCCTTACCTTACCTACGTTCTGCCGCTGATCATCGCAGCGATCTTCGTTATCGGCATCCTGACCTTTGAGTTTGCCGACGATTTTACGATATACGGCTGGATAAAGTCGATTATTTGAATGAAAAATTGAATGAAAAAGCTTCTTGCCGATGAGACAAGAAGCTTTTTGTAGTAGGTACTAAGTTTTTACTTCCCGATAGGCTCGAAGTCCGCGGCACCGTGACGGCACAGGGGGCAGATGAAGTCTTCGGGCAGGGTGTCTCCCTCGTATACGTATCCGCAGATCTTGCACACGTATCCCTTAGCCTTAGCGTCGGGCTTCGGCTTTACGTTCTTGTGGTAGTAGGTGTAGGTCATCGTGGGCGTGGTG
>JAZULS010000100.1:0-4995 GCA_045603205.1 Eubacteriales bacterium
GGAGCAAGCCCCTCCCCTACCGAGGTGTGGACGTGCGGCGGCATCAATTCCGTGCGACCGGAAATCAAACGCAACGGGCGATTCATGAATCGCCCCTACGGTGTTTTAGTTTTGTGCGGCTGAAACCAACGTAAAACACCTCATCCACCGCAAGCGGTCCCCCTTCTCCCACTGGAGAAGGCTAATTTCACGGGACGTACACTCAAGTACGCCACCACAGAAAAAAATACAAAAAACAGAGGACAGTTTAAATGTCCTCTGTTTAATTATTCCTATATATGAGAAACCCAGTAAATTACTGCTGCTTCATTTCTGCAAAGCATTCGCTGCAGTATACAGGTCTGTCGCTGTTGGGCTGGAAGGGAACTTTTGCTTCCTTTCCGCACTTATGGCAGACAGTTGTGAACATCTCCCTGGGTTCACGTGTTGCGTTTTTGCGTGCATCGCGGCAAGCCTTGCATCTCTGAGGCTCGTTCTGGAAACCTTTCTCTGCGTAGAATTCCTGTTCGCCGGCTGTGAATATGAACTCGTTGCCACATTCCTTGCACTTAAGGGTCTTGTCCTGGTACATTTTGTTACCTCGCTATAATATGGTGTAAAAATTTTGCGCCCTCGACGGACTTCCACCGTCACCTTTGAAAACAACGCTCTTTTTTAAGCTATACGGGCATATTTTTTAGCCTTTCGGCTGATAAACAGACTAAACATGAAGCTCGGGGAAAATCAAAACTTCATTTGCAGAGACCTGAGCTTCACGCGGATCCGGTAGAGCGCGTTGTTTACTGACTTTTGGGGCTTACCAAACTTTTCAGAAATCTCGGGCACACTGTTGCCTTCGGCATATTCCATAAGCACTGCCAACTCGTACCTTGAAAGCAGCTCGCGACTGTCTTTCAGCACCGCTTCAAGCTCCACCTTCGAAAGGACCGCTCTTGCTACTTCCTTTTCTTCGTTTCGCAAAGCCGCTTCCGCAAGACGGATCTCACGGCGCTTCTTGGCTTTTCTGCGGCGAAGCTCGGAAATAAGGCAGTTTTTGATGCAGATCTTCGCGTAAAGTCCGAATGTCACTGACTCACCGAGTCCCTGCGCGTCGTACTTCATCGCGGCTTTGTACAAGGCGAGCCTCGCTTCCTGCTGTAAGTCCTCGATCACTTCGCTTGACGCGTCCAGACCTGCCCCCTCAAGAGACTTGGCAATTGAAAGGGATGAGGAGACTACAACAGAGTTATACTTCTCCGCCAGAAGCTCAAAGGAAAGGTTATCCCCCTCTTGAGTTCCTTTGATCAGTTTAAGTATTTTTTCATCGGTGCTCAATACAAAAATCCGCCGTTTATGGTTAAAATGCCATTGTTAGACATTACAATTATACCACTCATTAACATTTCCGTCAATAGTAATTTCAAAAATATTGTATAAATTAAAGAAAATCGAGCGCAATTTTATCTTAAATAGGGCAAAATTCAACAAAAATCTAAATTATTCGTTATTCCTCGAATAAATAGTTCACGTTGCCCGTGAGGAGAGCCGTGATTCCGCGGAGGATAACGTCGGGCTTCTCGTCGAAGTTCAGCCTCATTCTGTTAAGCTGATGGATGGTGTCCGCTCTCACGGAAAGATCCAGAGTGACGCCTTCCTTGTCCTTGATGGAGCACTTGAAGATAAATCTGTCGCCGTCACGCTCAAAAGTCTGGTCGCAGGAGGCGCCTCTCTTCTCAAGGGAAAGGTGACGCATGGCGCTGACGTAGCTCTTTTCGCGGATCGCCGCCATAAGGATGTTTTCAGATAGGCTGCGGGCGATGAGGCGACCCTTATCCGTCACCACGAAAGTCTTGTTCTTGTTGCTCAGGTCCTCTCCCGTGGGGCGGGGGAACAAAGGCTCACCTGCAAGGGAGTTTCTTGCTTCTCCTTCGGGCAGAAGCTTTCCGAAAACGGAAGCTTCAGTTGCAACCTCAACGTCGGAGGCTACAACGAGGCCGGCTTCCACCAGCTCGCAGAAATATTCAAAATAAGCAAAATAATCTATGACTCCGTCGCGGATAACGATGGTACCGAGATCGGAATAACTGAGGGGATAACCCACGCGGTCAAGAAGGTAGAGGATAAATATCTTGATCTCCTCGGGGGTTTTGAGGGTCATATTCATGCAAAAAATTCTCCGTTAAGTAAAATGCTGACGGTCAAGGTGCCGAATCCTCCGTCAAAATTCGACGGTCATCGGCAAAGATAAGGCTTCCGTTCTGTGTCGGAAGCCTTATGATGTTCTTTTTGGATGGGGATTACTTTTCTTCTTCCTCTACAGGCTTGTAGTCCATGTAGTTCTTCATCTTAACGCGCTTGAAGTCTACAGTACCGTAGTAGGTGGTCTTGAAGCCGGAGAGAAGCTTGGAGTTCAGGTATGCGCTCTGGAGAGTTACGAGAGGCATAACGGGCATATCCTCAAGGAGGAGCTTTTCAGCCTCGTGGAGGAGAGCAGCCTTATCCTTGCCGGAAGCAGCAGCAGCCTTTTCGATAAGCTCGTTGTAAGCTTCGCTGTTGTAGCCGGTGATGTGACCGATAATATCGTAGTTTTCGCTGGACATATCAACGCCGTTTCCGGAGAACTTAGGCGCGAAGGGAGCGAGGATGCCGAACGCATCGGGAGAAGCTGCGGTCATATCAACGGCGATTACGTCAAATTCACCGCTCTCATAAGCCTCTTCATGCTCGTCGATGGTGTAGCCAACGATAGTGTCGGTTGCGGGGTCCTTGATCTCAGCGGAGTCAGTACCGGCAACTTCAACATCAACGTCGAAGCCGAGACCGTTCCAAACATTAGCTACGTATTCAGCAACAGCTATATCAGCCTCTGTGTCGCGAACGGTGATAGAGAAGCTTCCGCCGCTAACGCCTGCTTCATTAAGAAGAGCCTTAGCCGCGTCAACTGCAGCCTCAGCGGCAATGCTGTTGTCAGCTTCCTTACGGAAGGAGGTCTTGTAGGTGGTATCGAAAACGCCTGCGGGAACTACGCCCTCAGCAGCCTTAGCGAAGGTGAGGATGTTTGCGATCTCGTTACGGTCGATAGCCATGGAGAGAGCGCGGCGAACAGCAGCATCCTCGAAGAGAGGATTTGTTGTGTTGAAGAAGTAGGTGTGAGTAGACATAAGATCGGTGACTTCAGCCTTCTTAGCGTAGTTGGCACGCTCGGAAAGGGGGAGGTTACCGAGGAAGAAGATCTCCTCATTGTTGAAGGCAGCAAGCTGATCAGCTACGTCGCCCTTGGAGTGATCTGTAATGAGTCTGTAGGGGATAACGTACTTATCAAGGTACTCGTCCTTGGAGATATCGCGGTAGTAGTAGCTGGAGCGCTCAAGTCTGAGGTTACCGCCGTCGTCAACTTCCTTCAGAGCGAAGGGACCGTTGGTTGTGATAGCGGTGGGAATGCTTGCCCAGCTGTCGCCGTATCTGGAGAGGATGTCCTCACGGAGAGGAACCAGCGCGATAGAGGAAAGGTTTGTAAAGAAGCGATCAAGGTCAACGTTCTCGTTTTCGAAAGTAACCTTGAGGGTGTATGTATCTACAGCGGAAACGCCGAGATTGTCGATGGAGTCGTCACCCATATTTGCAAGACGTGCGTTCTTGATGTCGAAGAGGAGAGAAGCGGCTTCGGTCTTGGTGTTGGGGTCAAGCAGTCTCTTCCAGGAGTAAACGTAGTCGATAGCCTGAACAGGGCGGCCGTCGTTCCACTTTGTCTCCTTGAGGTTGATTATGATAGAGTAGCCGTCGCGGTCGTTTTCAGCGATCTCGTAGCTTTCCATCATAGCTTTTTCCCACTTACCCTTTGCGTTAAGGGTGGTGAGACCTTCAAAGAGAAGGCTCATGATCTTGAGAGCGGAGTCGTCGGTTACAGCTGTCTGAGGGTCAAAATTGAACACTTCGTCTGCAAGGTACATGCAGATAACAGCACCGCGGTCAAGGTTGCCTTCAGCGTCCTTTTCGAGGGTGGTACAGCCTGCGAGAGCAGATGCCAGAAGAACGAGTGTCATGGCAAGGGCAAGGATCTTTTTCATTAGTGGAGGACCTCCTAGAGATAATTCTTACAACATACGATCCGATCGGTATGCAATAAAAGTCGGGGTGAAACAAAGACACTTTGAACTTTGTATTCCACTATATTATATCACTTTTTTCTCCGATAATCAAGAACACTTTTGGAGGCACCTCATTTTCATAAACTTGCACAATTTAGCCGAGGTTTTTTGTGCAACTTTCCCCCGAAAAACAAGGAAAAATCCTTTAAGTAAAGGCGCGTAAGGCAACTTTTTGCGAAAGGAGGGGAAAAAGGAGTGAGAAATCAGTTTTCGGGCAGGATTTCGACTTCTGCACTTCGGAGAGAAGAGCCGTTTTTCGTTTCGATCAGCGTTGGGTAGCCGTCGGCGTTCAGTGTCACGGTAACGGGGCAGCCCTCAATCTCAAAGGAGAATTTCCCCTCTGAAAAATCGTTCTTTGACAGCTTTTTCTCCATAACTCTAAAGAAAAGGCGAAGGCCTGCAGAGGCTTCTTTAGTGAGGGTCAGTTCTTCGCCGTTTTTCAGGGAGACTCTCATGACGTCAGGCTCATCGAAGAATCGTATGCCCGACATCTCCTCCGGGGAGGTGAGGGTGGCGACGGTGACGTTGTCGTGGCGGTCTGCTTCAAGGACAACGCGGCGGCTTTCGTCGGAGATAGTGAGGACGTAGTTTAAGTCACCTTCGTAGTAGGCGGCAGGTTCGGGGGCTTTTTTGTCGGTGCTTGGGTCGTGGGCAGTCTTGGTAGTGGAGCAAGACGCAAGCAGGGGCAGGAAAAGAAGTAAAGACAGCAGTTTTTTCATAGAGTAAAAATTCCTTTGCGGTGTATTTGTTCCTTTAATTATATGGGGAAAGGGGAGGAAAAATGAAAAGAGAAGGGAGAGAGCCCCCGCCCTACGGCATAAATTTCGTGGGGGGATAAACGACGAAAACACCTCATCCGTCTTTTGCT
>JAZULS010000101.1:0-3075 GCA_045603205.1 Eubacteriales bacterium
TTTGGCGAACGCAAATTCCAGGGTCAGTCCCTACAGTTGTAACCCACCGTTCACCTCCACAGCCGATGCCTCCCCACGGTAAGGGGAAACGAAATGTAGGAAACCAAAACGTTATCTATCGACAATGCGGCACGATTTTCAAAATTGTGGGGTGTGAGGCAGCGATAGATTCGATGTCCCCATTGCAGGAGCCGAAACACAGCAGTGCGTTCACGCCTGCGGATGGTATAGGTGCCGCGGCGGTGAAGCTTCTCAAGGGGGGGTGGAGCCACCATCGCAATATTGCGAAGCAATTTTTTCGTACTTCGCCCCGCGAAGTAGTAAGGCATTTCTTTGTGCCTCTTTCTTTCACGGAAAGAAAGGGCGTATAAACGAATCGCGTTAAACCAAAGCCAAACGAAAGCGGCGGGAGCAAGCCCCTGCCCTACGTGGAGCAATATCGTGGCGCGATAAACCAAACGAAAACGGGCGAACATTGATTCCGCCCCCTGCAATGTTTCACGTGAAACATTTTTCCACATTTCACAAGGTTTTCACGGATTTTTTATAAAAATCGAGATAACCGTGCCGTCCTCCGTAGCTTTTCGGCTGGATTCCACCGCAAATCCGCAATCCCTCACGGAACTCACCGCCCTGTCGATGGAATTGTAGAACAGCCGCATATCTCTCGTCAAAAGCCGCCGCTTCAGATCCCGCTCGATCCTGCCCACCTTCTCCGCGTTCGCCGCCCGTTCCTCAGCACACAAAAGATTCTCAATATACTCCTCCGTTGCGGCAACGTTCAATCCCCGTTCCCTTATGTAATCAATCGCCGCCGCTCTCTGACCGTGCTCGTGAAGCCTCAGCAGGGCCCTGGCGTGCCTCTCAGTCAATCCGGAAGCAAGGATAGCTTCTCTTTGTGCCTCGGGAAGCTTCAAAAGCCTCAGCTTGTTGGCGACAAAGGACTGACTGCAGGACAGATGCGCCGCCGCGCTCTCCTGCGTGAGACCGCAAAGCTCGATAAGCGAACGAATCGCCTCCGCCTCCTCGAACATATTAAGGTCTTCCCTTTGCAAATTTTCGATTATGGCGATCTCCGCGGAATCTGCCTCGGGGGTGTTGCGGATGAGACAAGGCACCTCGGTAAGCCCTGCCAGCTTCGCCGCCCTCAGCCTTCTTTCTCCTGCGATAAGCTCGTATTTTCCGCAAATTCTCCGCACCAGCAGAGGTTGCAAAATTCCGTGGCGGCTGATGCTGTCGGCGAGAGACTCCACAGCCTCGGTTTTGAAGATCTTTCGGGGCTGTGCGGGATTCGGGACAATTTTCGATATCGGTAAATGGGTCACCGCAGACGCCACGGCAGGATTTGCCTCAAGAGAGTCTTCGCGGATGTCGGTGCAAACTGTATTCATAGTAAACTTCCTCCAAAATTGTGATTTTTCTAAATAGTACCACGGGAAAGGCGCAAAGCTTGTAGACTGTGGTGGGCGGAAAATGACTTGTTTTGGGGCAGCGCCTCGGCTTTCGGAAAACCTCCGCGGAAAAGAGGTAAGGCGAGAGAGCGGCGCGGAAAAACCTCAAAATACGGAGCTTGCCCGTGGTGTAAGGGGCTTTTTTGCAAAATAAACAACAGAGGTGCCGTCGAATGGGATAATTTTTTTCGCTATCGCGAAATTTTCTGATGAAAAAATATATACAAGGGAAAAAATTTGTGGTATAATTATAAAGTGGTACACGGGTGGAGACGGACGTACTTGCCCCGCGCCCTTCTATCTTGAATTTTTATTGCCCCACATCGTTGGCGGCAGATCGGAGTAAGAAAATGAAAAAGATTTACGAAGGCAAAACAAAAGACGTATACGGCCTTGACAACGGCAACGTGCTTCTCAAGTTCAAGGACGATTGCACAGGCAAAGACGGCGTGTTCGATCCCGGTGAAAACTCAGTTGGTCTCACCATCGAGGGTATTGGTCGTGCAAACCTCCAGACATCCGTATATTATTTCGAGCTTCTCAAGGCGGCAGGCATCAAGACTCACTACGTAAGTGCTGACATTGACGCGGCTACTATGGAAGTTCTTCCCGCTGAGTGCTTCGGCAAGGAGCTTGGCGGCGGCGGTCTCGAGGTTATCTGCAGACTCGTTGCTACAGGTAGCTTTGTTCGTCGTTACGGCGAGTACATCAAGGACGGCACACCTCTCGAAGGCGGCTACGTTGTGTGCACATTTAAGAACGACGCCAAGGGCGACCCCCTTGTAACAGGCGAAGGTCTCGTAGCTCTTAAGGTTATGACCGCTGAGATGTTCGAGAGCCTGAAGGATCAGACCCTCAAGATCACAAAGATCGTTGCTGACGACCTCAAAAAGCTTGGCCTCGACCTTTGGGACATCAAGTTTGAGTTCGGCTCCAACAACGGCGAAGTAGTGCTTATCGACGAGATCGCATCCGGTAACATGAGAGTTTACAAGGATGGCAAGATCGTTGATCCTATCGAGCTTACCAAGATCATCAACAACAGATAAGATTTATACGCTTTCGGCGGAGGATATTTTCCTTCGCCGATTTTTGTTTGGTTTCCGCCGCGCGAAATTGATGTCCACCAAAACGTCATCAACGATGGTAGGGGGAGGGGGTTGCTTCTCCACTATCATGATTTGGACGTGGGGTGGTATAAATTTCGTGAGGCGAAAAATCAACGAAAACGGACGATCACAGATCGCCCCTACAAAGAAACCAACCATTCACCTTCTCAGGCGAAGCCTACTCACGGTAAGGTGAAATGAGGGGCAGAGGCATTTTCGAACGTCTACCGTCAGGTGCGGCACGAATACGTTAAGGGGAAGATAGACAAACGCCCCATGCTATCTCGCCTGAATACCACCCACGGGAGCAAATGTGAAGCGTTAGCTTCATCCGACGATAATGGCTGTGCCGTTATCGAGGACGGCAGCATTTGCGGGAAGAAAAAGCCGTGCCGCGGGGGGTGAAGCTTCTCAAGGGGGGCTTGCCCCCATCGCAATATTGCGAAGCAATTTTGTCGTACTTCGCCCCGCGAAGTAGTAAGGCATTTTTTAGTGCAGTTTTTTTCACGAAAAAA
>JAZULS010000102.1:0-29377 GCA_045603205.1 Eubacteriales bacterium
CTTCATTGCAGGAAGAAAACGAGAGCGGCAGGCTACTGCAGCCGCGGGGAAGTCTTGTGTGCCGATCACGGGTAAGCTTCTAGGGCGGAGCCCTTGAAGGTTTTCTTAGTGAATTTTCTTTTATAAAAGAAAATTCGTATAAATGAATAACGTGCGGTTTAAATCAAACGAAAGCGGCGGGAGAGGGGCCCCTCCCCTACCATCGTTGATGACGTTTTGGCGGACATAAATTTCGTGCGGCGAAAACCCAACGTAAACACCTCATCCGTCGGCTTCGCCGCCACCTTCTCACACTGGAGAAGGCAGATTTCACGGAAGATCACATATCGTCCCCTACAGGTATAAAATGATGTGCAGTGCCAAACCGATGTTGCCTGTGAAAATGGATTCTGCCTGCTGTCATTCCCGCACACGCAAAAAAATCCCGTCTCACATTATTTTGTGAAACGGGATTTTATCATTTTTTAACTTATTTCGCAAGATAAGCGTCGTAGGTCATAGTCACACGGGCGATCTCGCATCTCTTTGCAACTCTTCCGGGAGAGAGTACGTTTGCGGTTGTAGAAGTGCTGCCTAAAAGCTCCTCTGCAACTGCAAAGGATACAGATTCCTTTGCCCAACCGCTGACGGAGGAAGCGTCGCTGAATAAGGTGAGGTCGGCTCTTGCCGCAGTGGACGATCCCTTCAGCTCAGCGTAATTCTTTAAGAACATAGCAAGCTGCTCACGGGTAACCTTTCCGCCAAGGCCGAACTTGCCGCCGCCGATTCCATCGCTGACACCTGCCTCCTTGGCCCACTTTACAGCCGCGGAGTACCATTTGCCTGCAGGAACGTCGGAGAAGCCTGTAGCGCCTGCGTAGTCGTTCTTGTCAAGGCCTTCCATGTTGAAGAGAAGCTGTACAAACTGCTCGCGGGTGAACTCCATGTTGGGGGAGAAGAGAGTCTTTTCCGTGTTAGTACCGCTCATATATCCCTTGGTAGCTGCATAGATCACGCCGTCGTAGTACCAAGCGCCCTCGCTGACGTCGTCGAACTGGGGAACGTAGGTGCCGTAGCCGTACTTGCTGACGACCGTCGTCTGTATCACGAAGTTGCCGGAGTATCCGTGGGAAACGAGGATCACTGCATTTACCGTCGTCTCTTTTCCCTCACTGGGGGCGGTATAATCACCGCTGAGGGTGACGTCGACGTTTACGTCATAGCCGGAGATCTTCTTTACCTCGGCTGCGATGAGCGCTTTGAGCTCGGTCTTGTCAGCAGCTTCCTTGACGTATATAGGTGTCGTTGTTAATTTGCCGTGAGTTACAGTGAGAGGATCCTCAGTAAGACCTGTGAGTACGGTAGACAGATATCTTGTTCTGCCTGTCGCTGCCGCAGAAGCATGAGCCGCGTCTGCCGCAAGACGGATCACGTCGGTATAATCGGTGGGAAGCTTACCAACAGCGGCGGACTCTCTCATCTCAGGGAGTTTGTAGCCTGCCGCTCTTTCGTTTTCGGGGATGATAGTCTCTGCGGAAACGAGGTTCGCAAGATAACGTCCTACAGAGAAGCTCAGGTGAACGCCGTCACGCTGGAGACCGATCTGGGGGTCAGTTGCGGTTGTGGCTTTATTGTCAAGACCGATGTCTTCGTTGTATGAGAGAGCTCCCAGATATGTGCTTCTTGCAGTGTGAACCGCGGTGCCAACGGGGATAACCTTGGTGATGCCGAGACCGCTTGTCTTTCCCTTGTAGGTCTCGAGGGTTCTCATCTGCTCAGCGTATGTTGCAAAATCGTTACGGCTTGTTACAAGCTCCTTTGAAACGGTAGCCGCAAAGGGGAGGTAGAGGAATGCTTCGGCTGAGGGAGCATTGGCAGCCACCACGTCCAGAAGATAGGGAAGGCTGACGCTTGTCTGAGCAAATTCGCCGAGGAACACACCGTCGTTGAAGCCTGTGGAAGCTCCCGTGGTCATTTCTGTGTTGTAGGGCTGAAGCACCACGATGTCCCAATCTGTGTAACGTAAGATCTCGTCGAGTTTCTTGTCGGACGGAGTGCCCCAAAGAGCTGTCTCTGCTGCCAGATGGAAGGTAACCTGATGACCTCCCTTAGCGGCGGATGCGTACCAACCGAGGGTCTTGCTTCCTTCGTACACGAGACCAAGAGTGACTTTTCTGTCGCCCGCCATGCTCTTCAGCATTTTATAAAGCATGGAACTGGCGAAATATCCGCCGTCGGTAGCGTCGTCGGAGTAACTGTTGCCGACGAAGAGGACCTTGATATGGTCGTCAAGGGTGTTTTCAGCCCCAACAGTTACGGGAATAGAGGTGAAAATCATGGTGAGAAGCATAAAAAATGCTACGAGTTTTGCGAAAAGCTTTGTTTTCATAAGTTTTTGTCTCCTTTTACTCATCGCAGAGTAAATTTTGGGTTGTTTGGAATAAAAAAGCAGAAAACGTCCCGTCGACGCTTTCTGCCTTGAAGATGAAGTTATACAGGGGAAATTATCTTCCGAGAACTGCAGCGCCGATGATACCTGCGTCGTTGCCGAGCTTAGCAACCATGATTTCGGTGCGGGGAGTTCCTTCTCTGGAGTAAGTTTCTGCAAATACCTTGTCCTTAAGGGGCTTGAGGAGGTAGTCGCCCTCGTTGCATACGCCGCCGCCGATGGAAAGTACGTTGGGCTGGAAGATGTTGATAACGTTTACGATACCGCAAGCGAGGTAGCTGATGTATTCGTCAACGATCTCAGCGGCAACCTCGTCGCCTTCCTTCATAGCCGCGAAAGCTGTTCTTGCAGAGATCTTGGACATATCTCCGCCGATCATGTCGGTGATCTTTGTGGTTCTGCCTGCTTCGAGAGCCTCAGCGACACGGTCCTTTGTGATGTTTACGAGACCGGTAGCAGAGCTGTAAGCCTCCCAACAACCGCGTCTGCCGCAGGAGCACTGTCTGCCGTCCTTCTCGATAACGATGTGACCGAGCTCAGCACCTGCATAGTTAAATCCTGAATAAACCTTACTGTCGATGATGATACCGCCGCCGAGACCTGTTCCGAGAGTGATCATAACGGAGAAGGGAGCGCCTGCCGCAACGCCTGCGAAAGCCTCAGCCTTGGCAGCAGCGTTTGCGTCGTTCTCGATATAAACGGGGATACCGTTGAGAAGTGCGGAGAGCTTGTCCGCAAGGGGGTAGTGCACGAAGGGGATGTTGTTAGCGTAAACAACTACGCCGCGGTCTGTGTCAGCTGTACCGGGGGTAGCTACGCCTGCACTTGCAACTTCGGATATGGGAATGTTCAGCTCAAGAAGGAGATTCTTTGCAACGTTTGCCATATCTGCAACGATGGCGTCAGCGCCTCTCTCGGGTTTTGTGGGAACGCTCGCTTTCTTGATGATCTTGCAGTTTTCATCTACGATACCTACAGCGATGTTGGTTCCGCCGAGGTCAACACCAATATAATACATGGAAAATACCAAACCTTTCCTAAAAAAGTATACACACTTTTATTATAAAGTCTAAGCTCTTATTTGTCAACGGGTTTTGCGTTAAGAATTGAAAAAATGACGATTTTTCCGTCTGATGGAGGGTGAAGTGGAGGTGAGGGTCGAATTTTTGGGTGATATTGTGCAACTTGTATAGATGTAGAAAAAACAGCCTCGAATTTGTGCAAGGTGAACAAGAAGAACGGGATGTAAAGTTTTGTCAGAAAGGAGTGATGTAGAAATCGACGAAGAGAAAAGGTAAGCGGAAATTACCTCGTCTGAAAAAGTTGTCGTAACATACTGCATATTGTTGTCCTGATGGTGCTCACACCTATAAATATTGGGGGTTTTACAATCTATAGGTAAGCGAGATTTACCGAGTCTTTGAGGTGGAGTAAAAATCACCAAAGAGGTGGAGATCGTCCCTGCGGAGCGACACTGTGCAGGGGCTGATCTTGCTTCCGAAATCGGCGTTTCGGCGGCTTTCCTGCTCAGGTTAATAATCCCTTGAATACTTGACTTTTTATCGGTAATGTGGTATCATATCTGTAACTAAGATGAAGATAAAGTGTACATTTTTACCCACTTTTATGTCGGCTTCGTTAACAAAAGCTGAATCTTCACCGGCAGAGAGGCTGCAAAGCGCTAGTAGCCCCTCTTCCAAAGAACAACATTGTAATTGCTGAGCCGCAGCGTGTGAGCGGCAAGGCAGATTGGAGAATCTTATGAGCAACACCATGAGCCGGAAGTTATTATCGCTTATCTTGGCTGTGCTTATGGTCGTCACGACTCTCTCAACGGCAGTTTTTGCTGAGCCCGAGATCAAAGACGACTCTGCACAGACAAGCACGAGTGGAGGAAAAGACGATCCCTCGATGTCTCTTTCCGACATTACCGAGCTGCTGTCCGCCCAGACGTACGCTGAGTACATTGATCAGTACAAGGACGCAAACAGCAACCCTGAGGCATTCAAAGCGGATGTCCATGACTACGACGAAGAGGACACCACCTCCGGAGTTACCCTCTATGATGACTATAAGGGCAAGAGGGCTATCGAAGTCGACGAGTCAGGAAAGGTTACATTTAATATAAATGTCCCCGAAACCGGACTGTACGCAATGAAGCTTGATTACATTCCTACAGAGTCCGACAGTACCACTGCTATCGAGCGTACGCTGTACGTAAACGGCAAGGTTCCCTTCTCTGAGGCACGAAGCATCAGCATGCCCAAGAGATGGCTTACCAAGTACACCGAGCAGGAAGACGGATCCCTCAGATTTGAGAAGGACCAGAACGGTAACGAGATCCGTCCTGACAGATACGTGGACTACTCATGGCAGAGCTACACATTTACTGACTTTAACGGTTATTACGGTGAACCTCTCATGATCTACCTCGAAGAGGGTGAGAACCAGATCTCTCTTGAGTGTGTTCGTCACGGTGCCGTTTTCGCAAATCTCGAATTCTTCGCATACGAAGCACCTGAGAAGTACGCTGACGTACTTGCTGAGTATGAGAGCAAGGGATACAAGAACGCTACTAAGGAGATCTACATAGACGCAGAGCTTCCCGTTGCGGTTTCCAAGAACTCCCTTTATCCCGTTTCCGATACAGTTTCTCCCGCTACTGAGCCTCAGAGCGCGTCTGAGACTATCAGAAACACCATCTCCACCGCTATCGTAGGCGATTGGCTTGAGTATGATTTCTACGTTGAAGAGGCTGCGGTATACACCATCATGTTCAGATACCGCCAGAACGCTTCCTCTGCTCCCGTTTCGAGAAAGATCACCATCGACGGCAAGGTTCCCTTCGATGCTGCTGAGTCCGTTACCTTCGGCTTCTCGGAAAACTGGCAGGTAGGCAGAGCAACTGCTGACGGTCAGGAACTTAAATTCTATCTTGAAGAAGGAGTCCACACGCTCCGTCTTGAAGTAAACCTCGGTGAGATCGGCAGCTACCTCCGCCGCGCGGTTGCGGTTCAGGATGCACTTAACGCGGACTACCTTGAGATCATCCGTCTTACAGGTGCGACTCCCGATGAATACCGTGACTACGGATTCAAGAGAGTAATGCCCGACATCGTTGAGGATCTCTACAATCAGTCTCAGGAGATCTACGATATTATTAAATTCCTTGAGACAGAGGGTGAGCTCAGTGAGTCCACCGCGACTCTGACCCAGATCGCTAACAGAGTTTACGGCATGGGTACAGACGAAGACCTGATCGCTAAGAATCTGGACGGACTCAAAAACGACCTCAGCTCCCTTTCCAACTGGGTAAGCGGAATGGTTTCTCAGACTCTGGAGCTTGACTACATCAAGCTCGTTGCCCCCGATGCAGCTCTTCCCAAGGCGGAAGGCAGCTTCTTCGGCGGAATCTGGTACGAGATCCAGAAGTTCATATACAGCTTCTTTATCGACTACAACTCCCTGGCAGCAAATGACAGCGGCGAGATTTCACACGATCCTATCGCCGTATGGACAATGACCGGTCGTGACCAGACACAGATCATCAAGGACCAGGTTGACAGTAACTTTACACCCGACACCGGAATCCCGGTAAACATCAAGCTCGTTGCCGGCGGTACTCTCCTTCCTTCGATCCTCGCAGGCATCGGTCCTGACGTTGCTCTCGACGGTATGACAAGTACCAACACTGCAGTTGCTAACGCTACAGGTTCTATCATCGACTTCGCAGTAAGAGGTGCGGTCCTTCCTGTTAATAAGTTCGATGACTTCGACGAGATCGCTAAGCGTTTCCCCGCGACAGCATTTGAGCCTATTACCCTCTACGGAAAAGTTTACGGTCTTCCCACATCTCTTGACTGGAGCATGATGTTCTACCGTAAGGATATTCTCGGTTCTCTCGGAATCGAAGTTCCCCAGACTTGGGACGATATGCTCTCTGCAGTTCCTGTATTCCAGTTCAACAACATGGAAATCGGTGTTCCCCACGACATTTCAGCTTACGCTTCCTTCCTCTTCCAGCATGGAAGTGAATTCTGGGCCGACAACGGTATGAGAGTCAACTTCGACTCCAACTCCAGCCTTGAGGCCTTCGAGTATCTGTGTAACATGTATACTCAGTACTCTCTCCCCTACTCATTTGACCCGCTGAACAGATTTAAGACCGGTGAAATGCCGCTCTTTATCACCAGCTACATGATGTATAACACCATCACAGTATTCGCGACTAACCTTTCCGGTCTCTGGGGCTTCACAGGAATGCCCGGTACCCTTCAGGAAGACGGAACTATCGACAAGACCGTCGTAGGTTCTTGTGACGCAGTTGCGATGATGAAGGACTGTGACGATGAAGCGGCTGCATGGAGCTTCATGAAGTGGTATACAGATAAGGACTTCCAGGTTGCATACTCCAACGAGATCGTTGCCCTCCTCGGTGAGTCCGGTATGAGAAGTGTTGCTAACCTCGACGCTATCAACGAGCTCCAGTGGAGAAAGGACGACCGTGACGCGCTTATCGAACAGATCCAGTACGTTAAGTGTCTGCCTCAGTACCCCGGTTCTTACTTCATCGGACGTTACGTAACATTCGCGATGAACAACGCGTATACTCAGGGCGCTGACCCCGTTGAGTCTATGCTTGGATACGTATCTGCTATCAATAAGGAGATCTCACGTAAGCGCGAGGAGTTCGGATTCGAAACTCTCGAAGTCGGTCAGACTCTCGCAGACAAGAGACTCGATCAGGCAACCGAAGCACTTAATGCTATCGAAGGCAGCGACAGAAACGCTAACGTAGACGTTATCGAGCGCGCTGAGACCGCGATCGAAAGCAAAAACGCTTCCGCTATCAAGTCCGCTTCCGAAGCGCTGAATTCTGCAAACGCAGAACTCTTTAAGACTATCACGGGCTATCTCAATGACGCTGCGGCAGCCCTCGCAACATACAACAACTAATTCAGCACGTCAAATTAAGTGAAGGAGACAAACAAATGTCTAAGAAATCTGAAGCAAAAGTTGTCTCGCGCAAAGAAATGACGAAGGCGCAGTGGACCCTGCACCTGATGAACGTAAACAAGGTCGGATACTTCATGATCCTTCCGTTCATGGTTCTCTTCTTCCTGTTTACAGTCATTCCCGTCGCTCTTTCGCTCGTACTCAGCTTAACAAACTTTAATATGATCGAGTTCCCGGATTTCGTGTTCATGCAGAACTACGCGACGTTGTTCCTCGATGATGAGCTCTTCATCACGGCTCTCAAGAATACAATGATCTTCGCGGCTGTAGTCGGACCGGCATCCTACGTGCTCTCGTTCGTTATCGCATGGTTCATTAACGAGCTTTCACCGAAGGTTCGTTCCCTTGTCGTGCTGGTATTCTACGCTCCCTCCCTTTCCGGTAACGTATACATCGTTTGGCAGACCCTGTTCTCCGGTGACTCCTACGGTTGGCTCAACGGCTGGCTTCTCAAGCTCGGCTTCATTGATACACCTACCCAGTGGCTCGTAACCGCAGACTATATCATGCCGATCTGTATCATGGTTGCACTTTGGGGATCTCTCGGAATGGGCTTCCTTTCCTTCATCGCAGGTCTTCAGGGCGTCGACCGCAGCCAGTATGAGGCGGGTGCAATCGACGGTATCACAAACCGTTGGCAGGAGGTTTGGTACATCACTCTTCCCAACATGAAGCCTCAGCTCATGTTCGGTGCGGTAATGTCCATCACCGGTGCCTTCGGATTCGGTGACATCGTAACCACACTTTGTGGTAACCCCCCGACAGACTACGTCGGATACACAGTTTCTCACCATATCAGTGAATACGGTAGCGTTCGTTGGGAGATCGGTTACTCCTCAGCCCTCAGCTTCCTGATGTTCCTTATCATGGTGGGCGCAAACTTGCTTGTAAACAAATTAATTTCTAAGGTGGGACAGTAATATGAAGAAACTGAGAACAAGAAGTCATAAAGTTGTCCTTAACCGAAGCAAGGGCGGAGACGGTGTTATCACCGTCATCCTCTCCATCCTCGGCGTTATCATGTTCCTGCCGATGGTGTACACCGTTTCTCAGGCGTTGAAGCCTCTTAACGAGCTCTTCATCTTCCCCCCGAGATTCCTTCCCATTCACCCCACGTTTGAAAACTTCAAGAACCTGTTCTACCTGATGAACTTCTCTTGGGTTCCCTTCTCAAGATACGTGTTCAACACAGTGTTCATCTCCTTCTCAGGTACCTTCGGAAACCTGATCCTCTCTTCTCTCGCAGCTTACGCTCTTGCGAAGATCGACTTCCCCGGTAGAAACTTCTTCTTCCAGATGGTTCAGAAGTCACTTATGTTCTCCACCACAATCACAGGTACTATCGTATACCTTATCGTAGCGTACATCGGTTGGATGGACTCCTACGTAGCGGTTATCGTTCCTGCCTTCGCTTCATCCATCGGTCTTTACCTTATGAAGCAGTTTATGGAGACTAACGTAACAACAGCGATCCTTGAATCTGCCCGCCTTGACGGTGCGAAGGAGTTCAGAATCTTCTGGTCCATCGCAATGCCTATGGTTAAGCCCGCTTGGCTGACACTTATCATGACCAGCTTCCAGGGACTCTGGCAGATGGGCGGATCCAGCTACATTTACAGCGAACAGCTCAAAACAATCAACTACGCAATCGGTCAGATGACATCAGTAGGTGTCGCAAGAGCCGGCGTTGCAGCGGCAGGTACCGTGTTTATCATGATCGTTCCGATCTTGGTATTCGTAGTATCTCAGAGCCAGGTCATCGAAACCATGGGCTCCAGCGGTATGAAGGATTAAGGAGGATATGATGAAAAAAATTAGAAATATACTCGTCATAGGCCTTATTCTTCTGATGATGCTTCCCACAGTAGTTGGTGCAAGTGCTCCTTATAAGACCTATACATACTCACCCGACGGCGAGCTTCTCACTTCTCCCGACGCGTACCTTCCCGATACCACCATCGACTCCGTTTATATGGGTCTTGGTGATACTCCCATGAAGAACGCAAGAGACCTTTTCGTAGGTCCCGACGGAAAGATCTACATTGCAGATACCGGTAACAACAGAATTCTCGTTCTTACCAGTTACTACAAGCTCGAGTACATCATCGACACCTTTAACAACAACTGGGGCGTTCCCGATACCTTCGCGAATCCCGCAGGTGTATTCGTAAACGATACTCACATCTACGTTTGTGACACAGACAACAACCGTATCGTTCTCTTCACTAATGAGGGTGAATTCGTAAAGATTATCGAGAAGCCCGAGTCCAACCTCTTTGAGGAAGGCTCCATCTACAAGCCGATCGCTTGTGCAGTTGACGAATACGGCAGAATCTTCGTCGTATCTTCAACAACTTATCAGGGTGTTGTAGTTATTAACGATAATGCTGACTTCTTCGGCTTTATCGGTGCTCAGGCTGACTCCCTTACAGCTCTTGAGATCCTCTGGAGACGTTTCCAGACCAAGGAACAGAGAGCAAAGAACGAGCAGGTTACAGCCCTCGAGCTTAACAATATCACAATCGACAGCAACAACTTTATCTACGTAACTACCTCTGCTATTGAAGACGCTGAGCTTCAGGCACAGGTAGTAAGCAAGGACCCCAAGACTTCTCCTATCAAGAAGCTCAATGCTTCCGGTGTGGACGTCCTCAAGAGAAACGGCGACTTTGCTCCTTCCGGAGAAGTTCGTTTCCTCAACCTTGCAACAGCAAAGATCTCCGGCGCATCAAAGCTGGTTGACGTTGGTATCGGTCCTGTTGGAACATGGTCCATCATCGACCAGAAGCGTTCCAAGATCTACACCTACGATGAAATCGGTATCCTCCTCTTCGCTTTCGGCGACATGAGCGGAGAAATGGCTAAGTACGACGGCACCGTTATCACCGAGGGCCAAATAGGTACTGTAGATAAGATCAGCGCTATTACATACCACGGCTCTAAGATCCTCGTTCTCGACGATAACAACAACAGAATCGTCGCTTACAGAAGAACAGAGTACGGTGACCTGCTTATCAACGCTCTTCAGAACGACGCAGACCGTAAGTTCGACGTTGCAACCTCTGACTGGACAGAGATCCAGAAGAGAAACATCAACTACAGTATCGCATACCTCCAGCTCGGTAAGGCTGCAGCCCGTGACGGTGACTATGACACCGCTATGAGCTACTTCCAGAAGATCAAGAACACTGAGGATTACTCCAATGCGTTCAAGGAAGTCCGTTCCGAGTGGGCGAGAAGCTACTTCTGGATCATCCCCGTAGCTCTCGTTGCAGTTCTTCTTCTCGTGGCTAAGTTCTTCGAGTACGCAGCAAAGGTCAACAAGCGTGCAACTCTCAAGCTCGGACGCCGCAGCATCAAGGAAGAAGTTCTCTACGCATTCTACATTATATTCCATCCGTTTGACGGTTTCTGGGATCTGAAGCACGAGAAGCGCGGTTCAGTTAAGTCTGCATTTGCACTCCTCCTCTTCACAATCGTAGCATTCTTCTACAAGTCTGTCGGTACCAGCTACATTCTCAGCCCCGACAACTCCCAGATGCTTACAGTCGTGGGTAATATCACCTCCGTTGTAGTTCCCCTCCTCCTTTGGGTAATTGCAAACTGGTGTATCACCACTCTCTTTGACGGTGAAGGAAGCATCAAGGATATCTTCACAGCATCCTGCTATGCGCTCACTCCTCTCCCGATCATTATGATCCCCACCGTTCTCGCAACAAACATCATTACCATTAATGAAGCCGGAATCATCAGCCTTCTCTACGGATTTGGATTCGTATGGCTGGGACTCCTCCTCGTTCTCGGTATGCAGTCCGTTCACGACTACACCCTCGGCAAGAACATTTTAGCTTGTCTTGCTACCCTCGCAGGCATGGTATTCATCATGTTTATCGCAATACTCTTCTCAACACTTATGACACAGATCGTTGGCTTCGTTTCCGATATCATTACGGAAATCAGCTTCAGAATGTAAGGCGGAGGTATAGATATGAACTTTAAAAGAATAATCTCAACTGTCCTTGCATTCGTTATGGCGCTCGGATTCCTGACAGTTTTCCCCATGGAAGTTGCTGCTGCAGAAGTGGTTACCGCTCAGTCAGCAGGCAAGGTAGATGAAGAAGGCGACCCCATTATTGACTACACCAATAGTGATTTCGGATTCAAGAATCGTCAGGAAAAGCTTGACACCATGATGGAAGTCAAGACAGTCGGCGACATCACACTTTACTATGAAGCATTCACCGGTGAAGTTGCAATCAAAAATAACAAAACGGGCGACGTAATGTTTACAAACCCCTATGATATTTCTGATGATTTCACTGAGGCATCCGAGTCTACTAAGGAAATGCTGCTCTCACAGATCATTCTCACCTACAAGTCTACCACCTCCGATGAGATCGAGACCTTCTACAGCTTCGAAGAGGCTGCAATGCGTCATCAGATCACCATGAAGGAGATCAAAAACGGTATCAGAGTTGAGTATCAGATCGGTGAACCCGCAATCCAGCGTCTTACTCCCCGTATGATCAGCGTTACTCGTATGAAGAAGCTCATTATGGAGCCTATCGAGACGATCATCGAAGAAGAAAACTACGACTGGAATGAATTCGACGTTGAATTCGCATACGAAAAGTTCCTTTCCTTCTATGAACTGAAGGACCCCAATAAGAAGGGCCTCTCAGAGCGTGCTATCAAGGAGATGCAGAAGGCGTTCCCCATCGTTAAGGAATTCCCTGTATATGTTTGTGAGACTAACATCTCTCCCAACGAGCTTAAGATCCTTGAAACTCTCGTTAAGACTTGCTGCCCTGCTTACACTTACGAAGAGCTTGACTACGACAACCAGGAAACAGGTTACGTTAACAAGGACCAGTCTCCTCCGCGTTTCACCATGGCTCTCGAGTATAAGATCACCGAAGACGGCGTAGAAGTAACTCTCCCCGCTAACGGTATCTCCTTCGACGAAACACTTTACCAGCTCCAGACAGTATCCGTGCTTCCTTACATGGGCGCAGGTACAAATATGTATAAGGGCTACACCTTCTTCCCGGACGGTTCCGGTACGATCTTCAGATATGAAGAGCTTACCGAGTCTACAAAGACCGTCGTAGGTCAGATGTACGGTCCCGACTACGCTTATCATGAGATCACAGGTCAGAATACCCAGCAGCTTACGATGCCCGTATACGGTGCCGTAACTAACTACTCTGAGCCCCTTTACGTTTACACTGCCACGGATAAGGAAAACAGAACCTACAATGACGCAGGTTATCTTGCGATCATCACTGAGGGTGATTCTATGGCGACTCTCACAATGGAAGTCGACGGTCCGAGACATCCCTACAGCACGGTTTATGCTACCTTTACACCCCGTCCCAGTGACACATACATCCTCGGCGACGGAACATCCAGCACAGCAGAGTGGACTGTAACATCTGACAGACGTTACACCGGCAACTACACCATCAAGTACGTTATGCTTAGCTCCGAAGGCGAATATGAGCCCTCTTACGTTGGTATGGCAGAGGCGTACAGACATTATCTCACTGACAACGAGGTCCTCACAGCCCTCAAGGTTGATGAAAAGACCGGTCTTCCTCTCTACATTGAGTCCTTCGGTTCAATGAAGGGCACAAAGAGAGTTCTCTCCTTCCCTGTAGAGATCGATATTCCTCTCACAACCTTCGATGACATTAAGACAATGTCCGCTGAGCTCTCAAGCGCAGGTGTCAAGAACGTAAACTTCAAGCTTACCGGTTTTGCAAACGGCGGACTTGACGCGACAATGCCTTATAAGCTCAGCTGGCAGGAAGTTCTCGGCGGCGGTGATGGACTTACATCCCTTCTTGAGTACGCTAAGGAAAACGGCGTCGGTATTTATCCTGAGTTTGAGTTCTCTTATGTGCAGAAGGACGAAAACTTCGACGGCCTCAGCCTGAAGGATCACGCTATTAAGACTATCGACGGACGTTACACCAGACGTCAGGTATACGACTCCGGTTATCAGGCGTTCCAGCCCGTCGGCGGTGCTGCAATCTCCGCATCTGTATTTGAATACTTCTGGAATGCACTTTCCGAAAAGTATGCTTCTTACAACGTTGGTTCAATTTCGCTGTCCACACTTGGAAGCGACCTCAACTCCGACTTTGACGAAGATGAGCCTTTCCACCGTGAAGACAGCAAGGAATTTGCAACTGACTTCCTCAAGAACGTTCACCAGAACAATAAGGTTATGATCTCCAAGGGTAACGCTTATGCGCTTGGTTATGCTGATATCATCACGGACGTTGCTCTTACATCCTCCGGATACATCAGCTCCAGCAATTCCGTTCCCTTCGCAGGTATCGTTCTCCACGGTTCCAAGAGCTTCACAGGCACTCCCGTTAACATGGAGGGTGACATGAAGCAGGCAATCCTTAACTGTATCGAGAACGGCGCATCCCTCTTCTTCACTCTCTCCTACCAGAACACTCAGGAGCTGAAGGCTGATGAGTACTGGAGCAAGTACTACTCCATCTCCTACGACACATGGAAGAGCGACGTTAAGAAGTATTACACAATCCTCGACGATGCAACAGGCGATCTCCAGACCTCCTACATCACAGACCACGGCTTCCTCACTGAGGCTACCCGTGTTCCCACTGAGGCGGAGGCTACAGAAGATGCAAAACTCATCGCAGAGGCAGAAAAGTTCAACGCTGAGCTCAAGGAAAACCTTGACGCAAGATACGCTCTTGCTGTTAAGAGAGCTGAGAGACTCGGTGAAGATAAGCCCAGCTACGACGCTTACGAACTCGAGTACGAGGAAAAGGCAAAGACCGTTGATTTCGCAACCAAGTACGAAGTACAGAATGGTACAGTTGTCAATGTTGCTTACGAAGGCGACGTACAGTTTATCCTTAACTACAACTCCTTCGACATCACTGTAGAGCTCGATGGAGAAGAGTACGTAGTTGAAGCAATGAACTTTGCAAGAATCGGTTGATAGGAAGGTGGAATTGAAATGAACAAGACAGTAACCAAAAATGAAATAACCGCCTCCGCTAAGAAACGTAAACCGGCTTCCCTTGAGGCAAGAAAGTCAAGAGCGGGATGGATCTTCGTCCTCCCGTTCCTGATCGGATTCGTCCTTGTTTATCTCCCGATAATCATTGACTCCATCACCTTTAGTTTTAATGAGATCCGTATCCTCACCAGCGGTGGTTACGAGCTCGATTTCGTCGGACTCGGCAACTACAAATATGCACTCTTTGAGGACATGGGCTTCACCCAGGCACTTATCGGCGGAATGAAACAGCTGGTAATCGATATTCCTTGTATCGTATTCTTCTCGCTGTTCATCGCGATCATTCTTAACCAGAAGATCATCGGTCGTGCCGCATTCCGTGCGATTTTCTTCATCCCCGTTATTCTTACAACGGGTCTTATCGGTCAGATCGACGCCAGCAACGCGGTCCTCGAGAACATGCAGTCAGGTTCTGCTGACATGGGTCTCGGCGAAGAGGCGGGTGCAAACCAGATCCTCAACGTAATGGACGTACAGAAGCTGTTCTCCAACATGGCAGTCGGTCAGGGACTTGTTGAGTACGTAGTTAGCGCGGTAAACAGTATCTTTGATATCGTAAACCGCTGCGGCGTACAGATGCCTATCTTCCTTTCAGGTCTTCAGTCAATCTCTCCCGCCATCTACGAGTCCTGCTCTATTGACGGCGCAAGTGGTTGGGAAACCTTCTGGAAGGTAACACTTCCCATGGTCAGCCCCATGATCCTCGTAAACGCGATCTACACGGTAATCGACGCATTTACCGCTTCCAGCAATACGGTTATGGCTTACATTGATAAGGTTTATACCGAAGTCAACGGTAACGTCCATTCTTCCGCAATGGCTTGGATGTACTTCCTCATCGTAATTCTTATTATCGGTGCGGTATCAGGTATCCTTGGTGCGTTCGTATTCTACCAGAGAAGAGACTAAGAAGGAGGTATGAAATAAATGAACACTGCACAGGCTCCTAAGATCAAAAAAGAATCTAAGAACAAAATTCGTGTTGAGTTCGATCGTACCCCTCTTATTGATCGACTTAAAGCGAGATTCCTTAACGTATTCACTGTACAGAAGGCAGCATGGTATCTTTTCAGACTTCTCCTTCTGATCGGTGTATCCTACATCATCCTCTTCCCGTTCTTCTCAAAGATCTCTTCCTCTTTCATGAGCGCATCTGACTTTGTTGACGTAACGGTAAGACTTATCCCCAAGGCACCCACACTTGCTACATACGAAGCAATTATTACGGAAAACGGATACTTCACGGCGTTCGGTAACACATTAGTTCTTTCGCTCATCTGCGGTGTGCTTCAGACTTTCGTCTGCTGCTTCATCGGATACGGATTTGCAAAGTTCAAGTTCAAGGGTAACGGAATCCTCTTCCTCCTTGTAATGTTTACAATGGTCGTTCCCCACACCACACTGAAGCTTTCTATGTTCCTTAACTTCAAGGAATTCGACATTTTCGGTA
Organism: Eubacteriales bacterium; assembly: GCA_045603205.1. GTDB lineage: Bacteria > Bacillota > Clostridia > Oscillospirales > CAG-272 > RUG11130. Next base: position 15,961 of record JAZULS010000102.1, read on the forward strand.
TCTTCGGACTTCTGCATAAGTTTGGCGTAGTAGAGAAACCCGGTATCGCTATGCTTGATACAAACTGGCCTCTGTGGATCCTCTCCGCAACAGGTCTTGCATACAAGAACGGTCTGTTTATCTTCCTTATGCGTCAGTTCTACCGTGGAATTCCCGACGAGCTCGAAGAGTCTGCATACCTTGACGGTTCAGGTGTATACAAGACATTCTTCTCCATCATTATCCCTCTTTCCGTAACCATGATGATCACAGTATTCATGTTCTCCTTCTGCTGGCAGTGGACAGATACATTCTACTCCAACCTGCTTTACACGCAGACAGGACCGTCACTGCTGTCAAAGATCGGTTCAAGAATTCCCGGATCCCTTCAGGATGCGGCAGAAGCTACATCGACTCTGTATACCGCAGCGATCAAGAATACCAGTGCACTGCTCATCATCATTCCTCTGATCATTATGTACCTCTTCGGACAGAAGTACATTGTTCAGGGTATCGAGCGTTCCGGTATCACGGGCTAAGTCCAAAATATTTTCGCCCAAGTGTCACATCAGGCACTTGGGCGATTTTGTTTATAAAATTATCTTCAAATTTAAAATACCGCCGGGGTTGCACGTCTACGGCAACTCAGGCGGTATTATTTAATTTTAAATTCAGTTCATATCGATAAATGTACGATTAATAATGTTGTCCTGCAGATCAGCATCAAGCTCAACGAAGTAGTCGCTGTATCCGCCGACTCGAACAATGAGATCACGATGACATTCCGGATGTACTTTAGCGTCAAGAAGGTCCTCTGGTGAAACTACGGTGACGGTGTACTGCTGTCCGCCTCCTGCGAAGTACGCTTTTGCAAGGGCTTTGAATGATTCGCGTCCTTTTTTTGTGTCAAACAGCTTCTTGTCGAATTTGTTTTGGAATACGAATCCGCTTCCCGCTTCGTCATGGGCGTATTTCAGAGCAGAATTTATCAGTGCGGTAGGTCCGTGGGTGTCGCGCCCGGGAGTTGCCGCGATAGAATCCGCAACGATCTTTTCGCCTTTTTTCTTTCCGTTAGGAAGTGCTCCAATGCTCTCACCGTAGTCTGCCGCACGGTCATAGGTGCTGCATCCGCCGGTGTATACGCCGCCGCGATAAGTGTGGTGACGCTTTAATACGGTGAGGAATCGGTTGGTGATCTTCGCTGTGATCTCATCAACCTCAGGAATATCGTTGCCGAACTTTTCACACGATGAAAAATCACGGTGAAGCTCTTCATACCCCTCGAAATTTGCGTCAAGGGCGTCTATGAGCTCAGACATAGTGTACTTTTTCTCTGTAAACACAAGTTTTTTGATCGCCCAGAGGCTGTCACCCGTGTCGGGGGCAGTTTCCGCAAGGATCTGACCGTGGTTGTAGAGAGGTCCGCCGTTTTTAAAGTCACGTCCCTTTTCAAGACATCCCTCAGTAAGGCAAGAACGAAGAGGATTGGGGCTGTACAGGGCTTTGGAGTGCTGATCGCTGTTTGCCGTATTGCACGCAGTGTAGATCATATGCTCAAGCTGTCTGAAGAATGCGGTTTCCACTTCTTCATAGGTCTCAGCTTTCCTCATGTCACCGGTTTTGAAGCTTTCTTCATTGCCGTTCATGGGGTTTACACCGTTATAAAGTGCATATTCAAGACATTTTGCGAAGTTTACCTCTCCGTCTTCAAGACCCATGTGGCTCTTGCCCATAATGTCGATCTGATTGCATCCGTTCATGCAGTAGTCGTGGCTGTCGGAGGGGAGAACTCCTATCTTTTCAAGGGCAGGGCACACCACCTCGTCGTTGTAGAGGGCAGGCATGCCGATTCCCGTGGCAAGAGTCTCCGTGACAGCGTCCCAAAGCTTCTCGGGAGTGTTTCTGTGTACGCGGAGGGTAAGGTTTGGAGTCTGATATTTTTTCTCTCTCGCAATGCGGAGGATTTCATAAGTCAGCTCATTGGACTCATCGCACCAGTTTTCGTCGCTTCCCGAAAGACACAGGTTCCAACTTCTCGTGTCGTGGAAGCTGTCCCACAGACGTTCGAGAATATCTCTGGCTTCGTCCTTGTTTTCGGTGATCTTCCATGCTCTGTACATATACTGGTCAAAGCGGCCGGGAGAGTCGTAGCCGTCGCCGGTGAATATCATCCAGAACGCGTGAACAGCAGAGGTAAAGTCATAGGCAGGCTTCTTTGGCACTACTTCAAAGGCACGCGCCGCATCGTCATAGTATTTCTTGATTTTAGGGTCGCTTTCTTCAGCCGCCTTTTTCACAGCGATGTCGTGATATCTTGCGCCGATAGTGTCAAGGGCATCAAGGGTATACTCACAAGCCAGATAAAACCAGTCGGAGTCGGGATTCCCCTTCTTTCGGCTTTCGTTTATGATCTCACGGATGCCGTCCGTTCCAAGATTTACGATGCGACCGAAATCGGGATTGGAGTGACCGCCCCAGCCTCCGCCCCAAAGGGTCTTGGATTTGTCATAAGCCTTTATTCTCTCGTCGCGGTAACAACGTCTTGCGTCAATCAGCACGAGGAGCTTTTCACGAGCTTCGCGAAACTGAGCTTCCAGGTCGGGATACTCCGCGATAAGGCTGTCGAGTCCGCCGTAACTGTAGGAAAAGCTGTCTCCGAATGTAAAAGCAGCAAGGCGTCCGCCGAATCCGAAACGAGGCAGATGGAATTTGTCAAACCCGAGATCCCCAAACTTCGCGTGCTCCGCGAGGGCAAGGCCGATTCGCTCCGCTATTTCAAGTCCTTCGTTTTTAAGGAACGTATATGCCAAAGGTTCAATTTTCGCTATTCTTTCCATGGGGACCTCCGAATTTGAAATTATACTTCAATAAAGGTTCTCTCAATGATGTTGTCCTGAAGTCCGCTTTCAAGATTTACAAAATAGTCGCTGTAGCCGCCGACGCGAACGATGAGGTCGCGGTGACATTCGGGATGCACTTTCGCATCAAGAAGCTCCTCGGGGGAGAGTACGTTGACGGTATACTGCTGACCGCCTCCTGCGAAGAAGGTTTTTGCCAAGCCGATAAAGGTTTCCTTGCCCTTTTCGGTGTCAAACAGCTTCTTGTCGAACTTGATTTGGAAGACAAATCCGCTTCCCGCATCTTTGTGGTTGTATTTCAACACGGATTTGATGTTAGCAGTGGGACCGCATACGTCACGTCCGGGAGTAGCGGCAATGGAGTCTGCGAGAAGGGGCTCGCCACAGCGCTTTCCGTTGGGAAGAGCCGCGCATGCTCTGCCGTAACTTGCCGCGCGGTTGAAGGTACTGCATCCGCCGGTGAATACGCCGCCTTTGTAGGTACGGTGGCGCTTCAAAACTGTAAGGAAGCGGTTCAGAATTCTGGCAGTAATCTCGTCAACTTCGTCGATATCGTTGCCGAATTTCTCACAACTTGAGAAATCATGATAAAGCTGTTCGTATCCCTCGAAATTCGCCTTCAGAGCCTCGATAAGCTCCGCCATAGTGTACTTTTTCTCGATGAAAACCAGCTTTTTAATCGCCCACAGAGAGTCTCCCGTGTCGGCAATGCCCTCCGCAAGGATCTGTCCGTGATTGTAAAGGGGACCGCCGTTGCGATAGTCGATTCCCTTTTCGATACAGCCTTCGATAAGGCAGGAGCGGAAGGGGTGGGGGGACATCATAGCTCTCGTCTGCTGTGAAACGTTAGCGGACGTACAGCAAATTCTTGTTACGTACTCCATCTGACGCATAAAGGCGCGCTCAAGCTCTTCGTAGGTCTCAAATTTAACAGGATCTCCCGTAGCGATGGACTCTTTTGCCTTTGTCATATCGTTGTCACCGGTGTGAAGTGCATATTCAAGGCACTTACTAAGGTTTACCTCGCCGTCCTCAAGACCCATATGGCTCTTGCCCATGATGTCGATCTGGTTACAGCCGTTCATACAATAGTCGTGGCTGTCGCAGGGGGGAATTCCTATTTTTTCAAGGGCGGGGCACACCACCTCGTCGTTGTAGAGAGCGGGCATACCGATTCCCGTAGCGAGAGTATCGGCGATGGCACTCCAAAGCTCATCGGGGGTGTTGCGGTGTACTCTCAGAGTGATGTTGGGAGCATTAAACTTCTTCTCGCGAACGATCTTCAGTATGTCGTAAGTCAGCTCGTTGGTCTCGTCGCACCAGTTTTCGTCGGAGCCGCTGAGACAGAGATTCCACGCGCGCACATCGTTGAAGGATTCCCACAGTCTGTCGAGAATATCGTCGCGAGCCGCCTTATCCTCAGTCAGCTTATACGTGCGGTACATATATTGATCGAATCTTCCGGGAGAATCGATTCCGTCGAAGGTATAAAGGAGCCAGAAAACGTGAACTGCGGACACGAAATCCTCAGCAGGCTCGCGGGGGCAGACTTCGAAGGTGCGTGCAGCAACAAGGAGCTTTTCCTTTTCTGCGGGATCCTCGGCCTTTTCAGCCAAATCTAATGCGAGAGCTCTGAAACGGTCGCCGAGAATGTCGATGGCATCAAGGGCATTCTCGCAAGCTCTGTAGAACCAATCGCAGTCATCGGTGTTCTTCACCTTGTATTCGTTTATGATCTTGCGGATTCCGTTGGTGCCGATGTTAACGATTTTACCGAAGTCGGGGTTAGAGTGACCTCCCCAACTGCCGGCCCATTCAGCTTTGGCGTCTAAAAAAATCTCGTGCTGTCGGGAGTGCGGGGTTGCACATGCTTCAAAATGGCGCTCGAACTTTTCTCGGATGGAAATGAGATTTTCTTCTTCTTCAGGTGCTATAGTGCGGACCCAGCCGATTACACCGCCGTTGTATCCGAGACCGTCATGGAATGTGAGGTTTCCGCCGTGATGCTCAGCGGATACAGTGACAAGAGGCAAGAAATTGCGATCGAATCGGATCGGTATGTAATTTGCGGCGTGCTTCAGCGCAGCTCCGACTCTTTCAGCTAACTCAAGGTCTTCGTTTTCCCAAAAAGACCAGGAAATGGGATCAAGGTGAGAAAGCTTTGACATGATTATTTTCCTCCTGTAAAGTATGGTGATTATTTTGAAACTTTTACGCTGATACCCCGGTCAGCAAAGTCTCTGACCCAGCCGTCGATGTCCGTGTCCGTAGCGTTTTCTGCTTTGAACTCAGCTACACCGCCGATCCGCTCCGCTATTTCAAGTCCTTCGTTTTTGAGGAACGTATATGCCAAAGGCTCAAATTCCGCTATTTTTTATGGGGAGCTTCGAATTTGAAATTATACTTCAATAAAGGTTCTCTCAATGATGTTGTCCTGAAGACCCTCTTCAAGATTTACAAAATAGTCGCTGTAGCCGCCGACGCGAACGATGAGATCACGATGACATTCCGGATGTACTTTGGCGTCAAGAAGGTCCTCGGGAGAAACTACGGTAACGGTGTACTGCTGTCCGCCGCCCGCAAAGAAAGCCTTAGCCATGTTGATGAAGGTAGCTTTGCCCTTTTCGGTATCAAAGAGCTTCTTGTCGAACTTGATCTGGAAGACGAATCCGCTTCCCGCATCTGAGTGGTTGTATCTGAGTACAGACTTCATGCTGGCTGTGGGGCCCTTAACGTCACGTCCGGGAGTAGCGGCAATGGAGTCTGCGAGAAGGGGCTCGCCACGGCGCTTTCCGTTGGGGAGAGCCGCGCATGATCTGCCGTAACCTGCCGCACGGCTGAAGGTACTGCATCCGCCGGTGAATATGCCTCCTCTGTAGGTGTGGTTACGTTTGAGAACCACGAAGAATCGGTTGAGGATACGGGCTGTGATCTCGTCAACCGCGTCAATATCGTTACCGAACTTTTCACAGCTTGCGAAATCGTGGTACAGCTGGTCGTATCCCTCGTAATTTGCCTTCAGAGCCTCGATCAGCTCTGCCATAGTGTACTTCTTTTCGTCGAAGATGAGCTTCTTGATAGCCCAGAGGGAGTCTCCCGTATCCGCGATGCCTTCCGCAAGGATCTGACCGTGGTTGTAGAGAGGACCGCCGTTACGGTAGTCGATACCCTTCTCAAGACAGCCGTCGATAAGGCAGGAACGGAAGGGATTGGGCTCCATGATAGCGCGGGCGTGCTGGGCATTGTTAGCCGCTGTACAGGACAGACGGGTCACATACTCCATCTGACGCATGTAGGCGCGCTCAAACTGCTCGTAGGTCTCAAACTTAGTGGGATCACCTGTGTGGATGGTGGTAAACTCGCCGGTCATATCGTTGACACCGTTGTGGAGGGCGAACTCAAGACACTTGGAAAAAATAACCTCGCCGTCCTCAAGGCCCATATGGCTCTTACCCATGATATCGATCTGGTTACAGCCGTTCATGCAGTAGTCGTGGCTGTCGCAGGGAGGAATACCGATCTTTTCAAGGGCGGGGCATACAACCTCGTCGTTGTAGAGAGCGGGCATGCCGATTCCCGTAGCGAGAGTATCGGCGATAGCACTCCAAAGCTCCGCCGGAGTATTTCTGTGAACGCGGAGGGTGATGTTGGGGGTTTGGAACTTCTTCTCACGTGCGACCTTCAGAATGTCGTAGGTGAGAGGATTGGTCTCGTCGCACCAGTTTTCGTCGGAGCCGCTGAGGCACAGGTTCCAAGCGCGCAGATCGTGGAAAGCCTCCCACAGACGCTCAAGCATACCGTAACGAACCTCAGGATCCTCAGTCAGCTGATATGTGCGGTACATGTACTGGTCAAATCTTCCGGGGGAGTCTCCGCCGTCGAAGGTGAAGATGAGCCAGAACATGATGATAGCAGATACGAAATCGGGCGCGGGCTCACGGGGGCAAATCTCGAAGGTGCGAGCCGCCGCCAGAAGTTTTTCACGGTCCTCGTCGTTTTCAGCCTTGTCAGCCATTTCCAGAGCCAGATCCCTAAATCTGTCGCCCAGGATATCGATGGCGTCCATAGCAGCCTCACAGCCGCGATAGAACCAGTCAGCGTCGTAGGTGTTCTTTTCCTTATATTCGTTTATAATACGGCGAATCCCGTTGGTACCGATGTTGATGATCTTACCGAAATCGGGGTTGGCGTGACCGCCCCAGCCGCCGCCCCACTCTGCACCGGAGCCGGAAACGCGCTCGTGCTGCATGGAACGGAAAACAGCAGATTCCTCTTGGAAGGAATCGAAGGTTTCGAGGACGGCAAGAAGGTTTTCCTCCTCCTCGGGAGCAAAGGTACGCACCCATCCGATAACACCGCCGTTGTAGGTGAGACCGTTTGAAAAGTGGAAGGCGCCGCCGTACTTCTCAGCGGAAAGTCTTACCTTAGGCAAAAAATTGCGATCAAATTCAATCGAAACGTAACGAGCCGCCTCTTTCAGAGCAACGCCCACACGCTCGCCCAGCTCAAGGTCGGGATTCTTATGAAATGCCCAGGATATAGGATCGAGATAAGAAAGCTTTGACATGATTATTTTCCTCCTGTTAAATATGGTGATTATTTTGAAACTTTTACGCTGACACCGTGGGCAGCAAAAGCATCTACCCATCCGTCGATGTCCGCGTCTGTAGCGTTTTCTGCTTTGAACTCAGCTACACCGCCGATTCGCTCAGCTTTTCCTACACCCAACGCGTGATAGGGCATGATCTCGGCGTAACGGTATTTTCCCTCGTGAGCCTTCAGGAAATCGCAAAGAGCGGCGATGTCCTCGGGGCTGTCGTTGCAGGTGGGGATCATAGGAAGCCTCAGTCTCACGTCAGCACCGCGGTCGAAAAGGTAAAGTAAATTGTCGATGATATGTTCGTTTGGAACTCCGGTAAGGCGTTTGTGCTTTTCAGAGTTCATACATTTCAGGTCGAAAAGGAAGGTTGTTCCTAAATCTGCGGCTTTAGTGTAAAAATCTCTCGTGCCGATGCCGCAGGTCTCGATGGCGCGGCCGATTCCCGCCTCCTTCGCAAGACGCAGAAGCTCCAAGGTAAACTCGGGCTGGTAAGAAGGCTCGCCTCCGGACACGGTCATACCGCCTCCGCTTCCCTCATAGAACATCTTGTCGCGAAGGACCTCCGCGAAGGCCTCCTCGGGGGTGGACTCATATCCCAAAAGCTCGTTGGCGTGAGCGAAGCAGATAGTCTCGCATTTTCCGCAAAGGTCGCATTTCTCTCGGTCTAAGACAACTTTTCCTGTCTCGTCGCGGTGTCTTGCAGGGCACTGGCCGATGCATCTGCCGCAGGAGGTGCACTTTGACGCGAAGAAAGACAGGCAAACTTCACGGCTTAGTCCCTCGGGATTGTGGCACCAGATACATTTGAGGGGACAACCCTTCAGAAACACCGTGGTGCGGATGCCGTCACCGTCGTGTATGCAGAATTTTTGAATATTAAATATAGTTCCCATAAGAGCACACCAAATCAAATAAAATTCCGTCTTGTTTGGCGCTTTTCGCCGATAGACATTCCATATAAATTATAACACGGCAGGGATAAGAATTGCAATAGTTATTTTAACATCAGCCCCACCTGCGGAAACTGCGGCAGTTCTACAAAAAACCGCCACACTATTGACTTTTTGCGGTGATTTGTGCTAAAATATATTAAAGTGGCGATAGTGTTTTGTCACGACTGCCGAGGCTGACTTTTGAACGTGTATCTCCAGCATGAACCTCGGTGAGTCCCCGTAAGTAATTTAGTTTTGCTGCCAAGTGGCGGCGGATCGGAGATATTATGAAGAAGCTTATCTATTTTATCATAATAGTGGCATTGATCGTACCGTCGATCATCGCTGTTAAGAGTTATTATGACGCTCAGAACGCGCCTGCCAACTCAAAAAATGCCATCAGCGTGACCATCGACGACGTTAACGGCAAGTCCTACACTCTTACGAGAGAGGAAAATGCCGCGGAGCTGACACGCCTTGTGGATTATTTTGTCGGCACGAGCGCCAAAGCGGTGAAGATCGCGGCTCTCCCCGATTCCGTTTCCACACAGAAGTGCTTCCGCGTAGCCATCTCTACCCCCGTCAAGGAGGTAAGCTACCAGTATTATCTTTCCACCAACCCTCAGCTTTGCTATTTGGTTGACCCTACTCAGGGCCGTACATATCAGCTTGCCGAGGCGGACGCGGCAAAGTTCCTTGAGTCAAAGTATGCCGAAAGCCTTTACGAAGGAGCGACCCGTCCTACACTTACTCTCAGCGGTGAGCATGTGGTAAATCCCACCGATGTCAAGTGGAGCTACAAGGCGTACGGCGACACGTTTATTGAGGCGGACAACACAAGTCTTGTTTCCTCTGACAAGCAGAGCTTTGAGCTCAGCGGCGGACTTGGAATCAATTTCGACATCGCACCCAATCATTGCAACGTAAAGGCAGTGGATGCCGACGGGTTTACCGTGTTCGACGACGAATATACAGACCTTGTGAATCTGAAGATCGACGAAGTGACCACCGTTCAGGTGACCGCCAGCGCAAAGTGGAATAAGGATTCCACAAGTGAGTACTACGGCGAGGCAAGCTACACTTTTGAGGCGACCCTCACACCTCCCGCGGCGTTCTTCGTTCAGAAGACCGAGCTTAACCCCGGTCAGTTTATCGCAATCTCCGCTACACGCGTAACCGATCCCTCAAAGATCACCTTCAAGAGTGAGCCTGAGATCGGCTTTACACCTACCTTCTTCACTGAAGGTGATTACGTACACGGACTTTTCGCAGTTCCCGTCGAGACGAAGGCAGGAGACTACGAACTCACGCTTTCCTACGGAGGAACTACACAGAAGGTCACACTGAAGATTACGGACAACCCCCGTACCCCTGCCAATATCGAGATCGAGGAGGCTGTTTTAGCTTCCGCATACACCGAAGCGGCAATTAAGGAGTTTGACGACCTTGTTGCAGAGCTCACAAAAACTCCCTCCGACAAGCGACTCTTCGATGGAGACTTCATTGAGGCTCCCGGCGGCGGTGTTCTCGTTCGCGGATACAATCGTGAGCTGGTTATCAACTACGATCCTGCAAAATCCTTTATGAACTACGGCGTAGACTATATGCTGGCGGCAGGAAGCGACATTACCGCCCAGAACGCAGGTAAGGTTGTATACGCAGGCGAGGCAGCATACACCGGTAAGCTTGTAGTAGTTGACCACGGTCTCGGACTTATGACGTGGTACGGTTGCCTTGGCGAAACTAAGGTGAACGTCGGCGACACCGTAAAGAAGGGTGACGCTGTTGGTACTTCCGGTACAACAGGTCTTTCCAACGGCGTAGCAGGCTCCAGAATCGCGATGAGCGTTGGCGGCGAGTTCGTTTGTCCCTACGACACATGGGCGTCCTACGACGGCGGCGTGCTGATGGAAGGCGTTCTTGAAAAGGACAGCAAGAAGTAAGATCCAGGTAAAATATACGGACCGGCATGGCTGCGCGGTGATGGAAGGCATACGGTTCTTCCGCTCCGCCGCCTGCCGGTATTTTCGTGGGAAGTTTTGCTGATTACGCTTCAGAGCGCGGTGCGTATAATGATAAAGATAAACAAAATTTAACTTTGGAGACAAATATGAATCGGGATAATTTGAAGATAGATTTTAAAGGCAAAAAGGTCGCTCTTATCGGAGCAGGTGTGTCCAATATGCCCCTTATCGCCTTCATCAAGGAGCACGGCGGCGTGGTGACCCTTCGTGAGAAGAAGACCGCTTCTGAACTTGGCGGGAGAGCCGATGAAATAGTCCGCCTCGGAGCTGAGCTTATCTGCGGAGAGGGGTACCTTGCGGATATGGACGAAGACATTATCATCCGTTCCCCCGGAATTCGCCCCGACATCCCGGAGTTTGAAGCGTGCCGCGCCCGCGGAGCCCGAATCGTCTGCGAGATGGAGCTTTTCGTGGAGAGCGCACCCTGTCCCGTGTTCGCTGTGACTGGTAGCGACGGAAAATCCACTACAACGACTATTCTTTCAAAGCTTCTGCTTCCCGAGGGCAAGGCATATCTCGGCGGAAACATCGGAGAGCCCCTTTTCCAGAAGGTCTGCGATATGACTCCCCTTGATGCGGCGGCGGTTGAACTTTCCAGCTTCCAGCTGATGAATATGGACGGCAAGGTCCGCTCAGCGGTAATCACCAACGTCACCCCCAACCACCTGAACTGGCATACGGGAATGGAGGAGTACATCGAGGCAAAGTGCCGTATCCTTGGAAACACGGGCAGAGCGGTGTTGAACCTTGACAACGACGTGACCCGTGAGATAGGCAAAAAGCTTATTGCTGAAGGCAAGACCCCCGTGGTGTGGTTCTCCCTCAGCCCCATCAGCGACGCTGATGCAGAGGGAACAGAACGTATTCTCTGGCTTGAGGGAGATCGCGTATTCACATCAGCCAAGGGTAAGACGGAAGAGCTGTTTACCAGAGCTGATGTGGTCCTGCCGGGACTTCACAATATCGCTAACTACATGGCGGCGGCAGGCGCGTCATGGGGTTACACCTCCATAGAGCGCATCAGAGAGGTGGCGTCCACCTTTGCCGGGGTGCGTCACAGACTGCAGTTCATTGCGGAGAAGGGCGGCGTACGCTATTACAACAGCTCCATCGACTCCTCTCCCACAAGAACAGCGGCGGCAATCGAGGGACTTTCCGAAAGCTCCCCCGAGAGAAACATCGTTATTATCTGCGGCGGATACGACAAGAATATCCCCTTCGAGCCCCTTGCCCAGGCGCTTCTGAAGTGTAAGAATATCAAAAAAGTGGTCCTCACAGGTGCTACAAGAGAGAAAATTCTTGAAGCTATCGAAAAAGACCCTGCTCTCAAGACGAGAAGCGGAGACTTTGAAGTGAAAGTTGAAGCGGACTTTGACAGCGCCGTGCTTTTAGCGGCAAATATGGCAAACGCGGGTGAATCCGTGCTGCTATCCCCCGCCTGCGCAAGCTTCGACGCCTTCCCCAATTTCGAGGTACGCGGCGACAGATTTGCTTCCATCGTCAGAGAAAAGCTTTGAAAAATGAAGCCGCTTTTTCCACAGAGCACAGGGAAAAGCGGCAAAAATAAACCCGAAACAGGAGAAAAACAATGCTCGCTGTAACATATACCTCCGCCCTCTACGGAATTGACGCCTTCACGGTCACCGTTGAGTGCAACGCCACGAAAAGCCTGCCGGATTTTGAGATAGTGGGACTTCCCGACATGGCTGTCAAGGAGTCGAAACAGAGAATTCTCACTGCCGCCGCCAGCTCAGGCTTGAACCTGCCCGATATGGAGATCAGCATCAACCTTGCTCCGGCGGACATACGCAAGGAAGGCTCTGCCCTTGACTTGGCGATACTCACGTCAATCTGCGCTACCTGCGGAATCGTTCCCGGTGACCGCGATATCTCTAAAATGTGCTTTATTGGTGAGCTTTCCTTCACGGGAGAGGTCAGACAGATCAGAGGCGTTCTGAATATGGCACTTGGCGCGAAGGCGGCAGGATTTAAGGAGATCTACGTGCCCTACGGAAATCTTCTTGAGGCGTCAGCGGCGGCTGTGGACGGGGTGAAGATTTACGGAGTCAAGTCCGTGGGTCATCTTGTGTCTCACCTCAGAGGAGAGGGCGAGATTTCCGCTGTCACCGAGCCACCTACAGCGGTGGAGACGGACATTCGAGCGGTGTACGGCGACTTTTCGCAGATAAAGGGTCAGCAGAGGGCACGCAGAGCGGTAGAGATCGCCGCAGCGGGAGGACATAACATATTGCTGGTGGGTCCTCCGGGAAGCGGAAAATCCATGATTGCCAAGCGAATCCCCACCATTCTCCCGGACCTGACCTACGCCGAGGCGATAGAATCAACAAAGGTTCATTCGGTTTCGGGGCTTGTGGATTCCGACACGGGTATCGTCAGACACAGACCCTTCCGCTCGCCCCACCATTCAATGTCAACGGCGGCGCTGGTGGGAGGCGGCAAGATCCCCGCGCCCGGAGAGATCTCTCTTGCACACAACGGAGTTTTGTTCCTTGACGAGTTCCCTGAGTTCAACAAAGGTGCCCTTGAGGCGCTCCGAGCTCCCCTTGAGGACGGCAAGGTTACCATCACCCGAGCGGCAGGCAGAGTAACCTTCCCCTCGGAATTTATGCTTGTATGCGCCATGAACCCCTGCCGATGCGGCTATTTCGGAAGTAAAAGAGGCACTTGTACCTGCTCCAAGGGGGACGTGAAGAATTATCTTTCAAAGCTCAGCGGACCTATGCTTGACAGAATCGACATTCAGGTGGAGATGCCCGAGCTTGATTTTGCGGAGCTGTCCACGGTGGAGGCGGGAGAATGCTCTGCCGACATCAGAAAACGGGTTGAAGCCGCCCGTGAGCTGTCTCGTGAAAGATTCAAGGCGGCAGGGAGAGACGATTTTGCTCAGCTCAGTAACGCGAAGATGAACACCGACGACATTCGCAGATTCTGCGAGCTTGATGAGGGGTGCCTCAAGATAATGGAGTCTTCCTTCAAGAAGATGAATCTTTCCGCCCGTGCCTA
>JAZULS010000103.1:0-18686 GCA_045603205.1 Eubacteriales bacterium
TATCCTGAGCTTGCCTGCAGATACATGGGTTAAAAGGTCGGGCGTTTGATTCGGGGGTGAAATTTTGGCAGGATTTGATTACACATACTATAACGAAAGCTTCGGCGGTGAGCTCGGTGAGGCGGAATTCGAAAAGGCTTCTGCCGTAGCGAAGGATATTGTGGCTCTTCTCGTGGGTTTTGACGTGTCCGACACCGAGGACTCCGCCACCCTCAGGGCTCTCTGCCTCCAGACGGACTATACTGCCGACTCTCACCGAGGTATTTCAGGCGTCAAAAGCGAATCCCTTGGGGATTATTCCGTGTCTTACTCCGAGGCGTCGAGTCTCGGTAAAGTATCGCTTCTCGGTAACGAGGTCTGTCCCGAGGCTCTGGCGGCGCTGGTTGCCTGCGGACTCCTTACGAGGTGGGCGTGAATGGAAAAACTGAAATTTTGCCTTTTCGTTCCCGTGGGGCATGAGGGATATAAGGTGCTGAGACGGCGTTACGTGGTGGAGGGCGGAATTTTCGATCTGGCGGACAACATTCTCGGCGAGCGTGGGAAAGTCTACCTCTTCGACGGGGAGATAAACATTACCTGCGACGGGGAAAAGGCATCTTTGCCGAATATTGAACCGGGGACACTTGTGGTCCTCGGGGAGCCTGCGGAAGAAAACTTCGGCGTGAAGGGTGAGACCCCCGAGGGAGACTTCTTGAAGGTGGCGTCGGTCACGCGCAAAGCTGTCGGCTCCCGCAGAATGCACCACACCGTTCTCACCCTGAAGTGAGGTGGTTCTCTCCGTCGGTCATTTAAGGTCGGCGGAGAGAAAACATCACAAAACTAAGAAAGGCATGGTAATTAATATGACTGAAAATTTAAGTCACACTTCCGTGGCGGAGAGGCTTTGTGAACTGTTTAACTCCACGGGAGCGAGTCCTTCCCGGGTAATGCCCTTTGATGCGGAGGACTCACGGGATATGCCGTGGATATGGATCGAGCCAACCGGCAACGGGAGTAAAGTGACGTCGGGGCTTTCCGAAGGAAGCTTTGACGGCGAATTCACGCTTTTGATCAGGTGTCCTGTCGCCTCTGCCGAAGACAGATTGAAGGCGGCGGAGACCCTTGAGAGACTGCTTTCGGCGGTTAGACTTTCGGGAGAGGCTCATGGGGTCAGAGTAACTGAATTCTCACCTGTTAGGGTAAAGGAATCCTCCGCGGAGCAGGCGATGGCGGTATATGCGGCGAAATTTATCGCGCGGTACGCTGTCTGCGAGGGCGCGGAGAGCAGAGTGACGGTGAATATTTGCTCGGACAGAGACAGACTGAGACTCTCCCACGGGGGGACCTGCAGAATAACGGAAGGCGGGCTTGAGGGCTTTGACTGTCCCGAGCTTGACGTTAGATTTACGGAAAACGCCTTCCACAGCGGAAGTCACGTCACAAGACACAGAGTAGGCTCAAGATTTTTGAGCGTTACCTTTGAGGTCAGAGACAGAGCAGTTTTCCCGGAAGTACGTTCAAAAGTACAAAGGCTCATGAATCCTGCGGAGGCTTTGGAGATAAAAGTGAATCTTTACGGAAAACGCAGACTCATCAAAGCGTTCCCCGCAAAGGCTCCCGAGTTTTCTGCTTCTCACGGAGGGGAATACCCGAGAGTTAAGCTGAGTTTTGCATCAGAAGAACCCTTCTTCATCGAGGGCGAAGAGAAAACCGTCACTTTCCCCATGGAGTCGGCGGTGCTGTCCTTTCCCGTAAGTCTGATGAGCAGTGCGGGTACGGTTGTGTCCTTCAGGTCTGATTCGGCGTGGCACACCGTCATCAACGAGGGAGACGTTCCCGTGGGCTTTGAGATGACATTCGAAGCGGTTGAGGGGGACGTGCGTAATCCTCAAATTCAGCTTGGCAGCAAAACTCTTATGTACTCGGGCACTCTCTACCAAGGCAGCAAGCTTGTGTTCGACACTCGATACGGACAGAAAAAGGTGCTGCTGAACGGGAACTACACTTACGCAATACCGCGAAACTCGGACTTTTTCGAGCTTCAGGCAGGGGAAAACCGACTTATGGTGAACTCCTCTGACGGTCCTGTGAACTTCGATGCGACCTTGAAGTATACCCCTCAGTATCTTGGAGCTTGACGGAGGAATGGGATATAATGCAGATATTTTTGATGAACAGAGATTTTGATATTGTGGCGGTGATGGATCAGGCGGTGCGGATTGAGGTAAGGAGAAAATTCTTCTCTCCCGGAAGTATCCGCGTGAAATTTCCGCCCCATACCGTACTTCCCGGAGAAGCGTACTACGTTTACTGCGTGAGCGTGAACTTCTACTGTGCGTTGATCGAGCGGAAAGAGAGGCTTGAGGACGGTTCCGTAGAGGTTTCGGGACGTATGCTTGAAGCTCTTCTCGAAAGACGCATAATCAAGGGGGAGTGCCTCTATGACGGAAGGGTAGACACCTGCGTTTTTGATGCGGTGAAAAACAACGCCATTCTGAATCGTGGGATCCCCTATTTGCAGGTTAGTCTTGCGGACGCTTTCACCGAGAAGGTGGTTTCCGATGCTTCGTGGAAGAATCTTTCCGATTGGTCGTATACTGTCCTTCGCCCCTTTGGGGCCGCTTATCGGGTGACTCTCGACACGTCGGCGAAAACGTTACGTCTTTCTATTGAGAGAGGAGCTGACAGAACCAGAGATCAGAGCAACCTTCGTCCCGTGATCTTTTCGGAAAGACTCGGAAACGTGGAAAACGTTACCGTGGATTACAACGAGAACGGTTTTGCCAACGTAGCTTACGTTGAAGGAGCTGACGGAACCTACGTCAGATATCCCTACAACATTGAGGGAGTTCTCAGACGCGAGATCTATGTGTCCGCAAAGGATATTTATCCCGAACATTGTGCCACGGATGCGGAATACAAGGAAAAACTGAACGCCAGGGGAGCTGAAAAGCTGTCTTTCAGAGAGCTGAGCGTGAAAGTTTCTGCGGATCTTGTGGGCGGAGACTATTATTCGGGAATGTTTTACGATCTGGGCGATCTTTGTGAGGTGGAGCTGTCAAACGGGCAGTACTATAAGGCGCGACTCACGGAGATATGCGAGGTCACCGAGGGCGGACACAGAATGACGAGGGTCTATTTCGGAAACGATCCGATAAGCCTTACGGAAATGAAGATGGAAGAGGCGTTTAGTCTCTTGACCTGATCTACAGGAGGAATATATGGGAATTATTGAAACAAAAGAAATTTCGGGCGGTCCCTTCCCGTCCACAAAGGTCGTGTCCAACGAGAACGGCTTCCCGAAGGGAGATAAGGCGCTGACCGCTGAGTTTATGGCGGGTATGTTCGCCTCTTTCATAAAGAACGGTATCGTAAATAAAGAGGTGGGCGAGTTTAAGGTCTACGTCAGACAAGGGCTTGAGATCGGGGTCCTCGGCGGTATCGCGTGGATAAACGGATACATGGCGAAGCTTGATCTGCCGGTTTTCTTCGAGCTTGAGTCGGGACACCATTATACTGTGGCTCTGAGACTCGAGAGCTTGAAGGGCGTGATGTCTGTAATGGTATATGAGGATGATGACGATGGAATCCTGCCCAGACGAAGTGCCTCCACTCATGATTTGATCCTCGGCTACGTTGACCTTAGCGAAGAGGATGAGGATCTTGAGGAGATAGAAGAGGACATGATCACCGATACCCGCTCGAACGAGAACCTTTGCGGTTTTGCAGAGACAAAAATTTAAAATTCGCTCCCGAAGTTTGGGGGCGGGAGAGGAGGGAACAGTTGAAAAAGCTTTTAATAGGAGGGGTTACACTGGTCGGAGGATTTATCGCAAGTTTGTTTGGCGGCTGGACTCAGGCTATGACCACGCTTGTCGTGTTTATGACTGTTGACTTTTTGTCGGGTGTCATTTGTGCGGGTGTGTTCAAGTCCTCGAACAAAACCGAGGGTGGCGGACTCTCAAGCAAGGTGGGATTTACGGGCCTTGTGAAAAAGTGCATGATAATGCTATTCGTGCTGGTGGGGGCGAGACTGGATATTGCTCTCGGTACGGCTTACCTAAAGGACGCGGTCTGTATCGGCTTCTGCGCTAACGAGCTGTTGTCGGTGATAGAAAACGCCGGAGCTATCGGTCTGCCGATCCCGAGAGTAGTGGCAGATGCCATAGAAATTTTGCAAAGTAAAAGTGGTGAAACGGATGACGAAGATAATGCTTGACCCGGGACACGCGGGGGAGTTTTATAACAGGTCTCCCGCGGTACCTGCGTATTGTGAATCTAAAATGACGTGGAGTCTTGCTATGAAGCTGAAGGCGGCTTTAGAAGAGAGGGGATTTGAGGTGGGGCTGACCCGAAAGAGTATCGACGAAGATCCTGAGCTGACGGAGAGGGGAAGACGGGCTGTGGGGTACGACCTTTTCCTGTCTCTCCATTCCAACTCCGCGGCTTTCGAGTCGGCGGACGCTCCGTGGCTCATTCACCTTGGAGAGGACGGAGACGTGACGCTGGATGAGGAGTCTCTCAGGGTGGCGGTGGCTCTCGGACGGGTGATTCCCTCGGTGATGGGAGTCTCCGCCAGTCAGTACCACGTGAAAAAGTGCGATTTTGACCGTGACGGCGACGGAAAGCTGAACGACGAGTGGTACGGCGTTCTTTTCGGTGCAAAAAGCGTTGGCGTGCCTGCCGTTATCATCGAGCACAGCTTCCACACCAACCCTTATGCGGCGGAATGGCTCCTTGACGAGAAAAACCTTGAAAAACTGGCGCAGGCTGAGGCTGATGCGCTGGCTGAATACTACGGAATGGAGGATTTTCCTATGACAAAGACTGAGCAGAAAGAGTTTGAGAGCCTCAAGGCGGAGGTTAAGACGCTGAAAGAGACTCTTGCGAAGTACGAAAAATACGGCGTTTACAAAAACGCGGCGATAAAGTGGAACTATGTTGATGCCAACCTGCCGAGTTGGGCGGCACCTACGGTGAAAAAACTGGTGAAACGGGGTCTTTTGTCGGGCAACAGTCGAGGCGAGCTTGAACTTTCCTACCTGATGATGAGGCTGCTTGTGATACTTGACCGCGGCGGAAAACTCTGAGCCAGAGAAATTGCGTATGTGGACTTGCGCGGAGTCTCGAAAGGAATGGCTATCTGAAAACGCCTTTATTTATTGGGATTTTTAGAGGTGAAAAATCGTTTTTTCTCTTGACACGGGTCGCTTTATGCATTATAATTGCTATACCGCGCGAAATCTGTATTCCGGACGTACCCGCGATGTTAAATTATAACAACAAGCTGAATCGGAGGATCTCATGGAGAGAAGAATCGACGAACTTGGACGTGTCGTTATTCCCAGACACGTACGCCGCGCACTTGGTTTTGAGTCTAAGACGCCTATGCACTTTGAGATAGTGGGGGACGGAGTTCTTGTTACGAAGGCATGTCCGACCTGTTGTGTTTGTAATTCCGACAGTGATCTCGAAGCGATAAAGGACAAATTTATTTGCAGTAGCTGCAAGGCTGAAATTCTGAAGTGAAAACAGAGACCTGCCACGAGGCGGGTCTTTTTTACTGACATAAAAAAGTTTCAAAAAAGGCTTGACAAAAGGACTGTGGTATAATATAATATCTTGGCAAGCATATCTGAGACGGTCTGTGCTTGTATTGTGCGGAAGTACTCAAGAGGCCGAAGAGGCGCCCCTGCTAAGGGTGTAGGTCGGGTTAACCGGCGCGAGAGTTCAAATCTCTCCTTCCGCGAAAAATAAAAGGCATCCAATAGGGTGCCTTTTATTTTTTTTGTTGAATGAAAGATTTGAATCGAGCGACGGGAACCGGCAAGAGAGGGAGCGGTTGTGAGCGCCGCCGGTGGCGGATGAAGCGAACAAAAGCGAGTGGAGTTTTAAGGAGAGTCACGCCTGAGTTTTTACGAGGGAGGGAGTCGACTATAAAACGACAGTGGTCGAAGACCCTATCTCTCCTTCCGCGAAAAAAGAAAATTATCTTCACTCCCGTTCAAGATACCGCAGGAGCTGTTCCGTTGTAGTTTCGTCGTTGACGTTCATTCTTCCCAGGAGATATAGGCTTTCAGGCTCTCCACGGACCACAAAATTTCTGCGGCTGTAGTCGGTAGTCAGACTTACGCGGTATCCCCTTTCGCGAAGAACCTCCTCTGCCCACTTGTGATGCTTTCCGCCGGGATAGGAGAAAACGAGATTTTCCCTCACTCCTACACCTTCAAGAAAGGCTTCCGAGTCGGCACAGTCGCGGTGGAAAATATCTTTATAATCTGATTTGCTTTCGGTATCAAGAGGCATGGCGTTGTCTCTTTTTTCTTTGCTGTAGGTTCTGTTCTCACTATGGAGACCGTAGCTGTGAGACTGTACACTGATATAAGGGGATGCCTCAACTGCTTCAAGCTCCTCTGCGTTCATTTTTGAAACAACGTTCGCGTTTTTCGAGGGGGACTTGCCTGCCTTGCGCACGGTCTTGCCGTTCATGAATACCGTGACGGGAACCTTCAACTCTTCGACGATGGGCATGACGGTGGAGTAGACGCTGTAGTATCCGTCATCCAAGGTGATGCAAACAGGCTTTTCGGGCAAAGACCCCTTTCCGTCCGCATAATCTACGAGACTTTCGAATGTGACGGGGGTGTATCCATTTTCAAGCAGAAGTTCAAGGGTGCCGCGGAAATTTTCTTCGGATATTGCCCACGTGCCTCCCTCCACCTGCCGCACTTCGTGAAACATAAGAATAGGCACGGTCACGCCCTCGGGGGCTTCGGGATCATTTCCGAACATTCCCACGCTGACCCAAGGCAGCGGGGCGTCGGATAAGCCGATAATAAGGGCAAAAAGGATGGTGGCAAGTGCGATGCCAAGGCATAAAAACAGCATAAGCTTTTGCTTTTTCATCTGCGCATCCTCCTTTTTGGGAAAATCAATTTCGGTAAGGATATTATACCTTTTATTTAGTAAAATGTAAACACCGAGGAAGTATATATTTGCAAAAAAAATATGGAAAGCTATGCGGGTTTATGTTATAATATTAACATAAGCTTAATTATAATTAACCGCCGGTCTCGGTTGTAGGCGATTTCGGGATCGGCAGTCAAACATAGGTACAAATACCGTAAAAACGAAAGGAGTTTCAGATATGGGACTTATTAAAGCAGGACTGGGTGCTCTGGGCGGCACTCTTGCAGATCAGTGGAAGGAGTTTTTCTATTGCGACGCACTTCCCGGCGGAAAGTTTTGATCAAACAAAAATACAGAAAGCGAGACAAACATAATGGCATTCCTTGAAATGAAGATCCACTCCGACTCCCTCGGACACGGAGTCAGCGTAAACGTGATAATCCCTCAGCAGGCTGAGACCATCATCGGTTTTGCAGGTAATGCTGATGCGGCTTATAAGACTCTGTACCTTCTTCACGGCTTGTCGGACGACCACACCGCTTGGCTCAGACGTACCTCTATCGAGAGATACGCCGCGGACCGCGGATTTGCGGTAGTTATGCCTTGCGTGGACAGAAGCTGGTACACGGACACTCTCTACGGTGCAAAATATTTCACCTTCGTTACCGAGGAGCTTCCCCGAATCTGTCGCAGTATGTTCCACGGAATGAGCGACAAGAGAGAAGACAACTTCATCGGCGGACTTTCCATGGGCGGATATGGAGCACTGAAGGCATGCCTTACTTATCCCGACAGATATTTCGGATGCATCGCCCTGTCAGGTGCCTTTGACATTCCCTATATGGCAAAATATCTCGTGCCCGACGAATGGAAGTACATTTTTGACGCAGAGAGTCCCGAAGCGATCTACGGTACCCGCCACGACGTGTTCCACCTTGCACGAGAGGCGGCAAAGTCAGGCGTAAAGCTTCCTGCAATGTACATGTGGTGCGGAAACGAGGACTTTATAAAGGCGTCCAGCGACAAAATGGAGGAGGTCCTTATTGAAACGGGAATCGAGCACCTTTTCGAGAGAAGTGAGGGAGATCACTCCTGGGGATGGTGGGACAAGTACATCCTCCGCGGTATTGAGTATACCATGAGCAAGCTGTAAGACATATATAATATATAGAAAATTCGCCGAGATACCGCTTTAGTATCTCGGCGAAGCTTATTTATTAGTGGGTTTTATCCCTTTTTAACGGTCTTCTCGGGAACCTTGTCTCCGCAAAGGAAGCTTGAAGCACGTTCGGGGGCGTCCTTTGCACCCTCCCAAGGCTCGTCAGCGTATCTGTAGTCGAACTTCTTGCAGAATCGGCTTACGTCTTCCTTCAGAGACTCGATATACTCCGCTTCCTTTACTCCCACAGACTTGCAGAATTCCACGAACTCTCTTTTTGAAAGTCTTGCCTGTGCTGCGGCAAGGAATTTTGCGTAGTGCTCAAGGCAGAAGTGATGCTGTGCGTCGCACTTATCGCGGAAGGCAAAGTCGCACTGCCACAGAAGAGCGGCGGTCTCGATCATGAGGGAGAAATTGTGGTCGATGCGGTTGCAGATATAGCAGTCTCCCGAGATGGCTTTGAGATTCTTTGCGGCGGATGCGCCCGACTTCGCAGGGAAAGCCCCGATCTTAGCGGTGTCCGCCAGATGCTCAAGGTGACTCTCAAGCATCAGCGCTAAGGGCAGTCTCTTGCCCATGGTGAAGAGTTTTTCAAGGTGAGTCTTGCAAAAGCCCATCTGATTTGTCTTGATGCGGATGTCCGGCTCCATCATGGAGGCACCCAGAATCAGCTCGGTCTCGTCGTTTTCAAGCTTTTTGTAAAGGCGGCAGAAGGGACAAACGTGCTCTCCCTCTTTACTTTTCGCGGCGGACTCTTCAAAAGCTTCGTTGACGGGTATAGTGTAGATCTGTTCCATAAATATATAAACCTTTCGATATGATTTTTGACTTTCGGTGTTTTTCGTGATATAATAAGTAAAATCGACAAACTTACTTTGCGGAGGCGCAAATGGATAACGTATATATTCTTGACGAAGGGACACTTGACGGTACTCCCTTTGTAAAGGTGGGCGGTGTCGGGAACTTCTCCGTCTTCAAAAGCTTCGACTGCGGACAGTGCTTCCGCTTTGACCCGACACCTGAGTTTTCTCTCGGAGCCGTGGAGGGTGCTTACGAGGTTTCGGGCGTAGCCTTCGGACGGCACGTAAGATTTCGTGAGGAAAACGGAGTTTTGACCGTCTTCGGCTCAGATGCCTGTGATTTCGAAAACATTTGGAAAAGCTACCTCTCCCTTGACGTGGACTACGATGAGATAGATCGTGTGGTGACGAGTGCTCTGGATGAAAAAGGCTCGGCGGTGATGAAACGGGCGCTTGAGGTGTCCCGCGGTATCAGAATTTTAAGGCAGGAGAGCTGGGAAACCCTCTGCTCCTTTATTATATCACAAAACAACAACATTCCGCGCATAAAAAAGATAATTTCCGCACTTTGTGAAAATTTTGGCGAAAAAATTAATGGTGGATACGCTTTTCCCACGGCAAAAGCCTTGGCTGATGCAGGGGAAGAGAGGATTTTCGCCCTGAAAACGGGTTTTCGTGCGGGGTATATAGTTGACGCGGCACGGAAAGTGGCTTCGGGAGAAATTGACCTTGATGCGGTGGCGGCAAAGGAGACCTATGCGGAAGCGGAGGCGGAGCTGATGAAGATTCGTGGCGTTGGTCCCAAGGTGGCGGCTTGCGCTCTGCTCTTTGGTTTCGGCAAAAGCGAAGCGTTCCCCGTGGACACCTGGATGAAGAAAGTTGCCGCACGACATTTCCCTGAGGGCCTTGACCATGGAAAATTCGGCAAGTATGCGGGGGTTGCTCAACAGTACCTTTTCTATATGGAAAGATACATGGGCGGCGAGGTGTGAAGAAAATTTTTTTGAAAAACTCTTGCATTTTCGATTTTTATGTGGTAGAATAATTACAGTTAGATTATGGTTAAGCTGGAGAGTGGGCAAAAAAGTCCACTCTCTTGTTTATGATGTCTCAAATTTTACGAAACGAGGAAAGTTTGCAGTGAATCCTTACGGCAAGAAGAATATTGCGGGAAACGTCTGGGATCTGATCGAGCCTTACGCAGAACAGCTCGGCTACAGACTCTGGAACGTAGAATACGTCAGAGAGGGTGCGGATATGTACCTGAGAGTGACCATCGACGCGGATGAGGGAATCGGTATCGAGGACTGCGAGCGCATGACTCGTGCCATTGACCCCGTTCTCGACGAGGCGGACCCCATTGAAGGCTCCTACTACCTTGAGGTGTCCTCACCCGGAGTAGAGAGAGTTCTCACCACCGACGAGCATTTCGCTCTTATGGCAGGCGTGGAGGTTGAGGTAAAGCTCTACCGCCCCATGGACGGAGCAAAGTCCCTCCGCGGCGTACTCGTAGGCAAGGAAGACGGCGTTATCGTCCTAAACGTTGGCGAAGAGGAAGTAAGACTTGAAGAAAAGGCGGTTGCGAAGGTCACCACCGTATTTGAATGGTAAAAATAAAATTGATATAGATTAGGAGAAAGTACAAAAAATGAGCGCAGAACTTTTTGAAGCTCTTGAGCTTCTCGAAAAAACAAAAGGAATCCCCGTAGATTATATGCTTGAAAAGGTGGAAGCGGCTCTCGTTTCCGCATACAAGAAGGAGGAGGGAAGCACCTCCGTCCGCGTAGCCATCAACCGTGAAAAGCATCAGCTCAAGCTCTACAGAGTAAGAACCGTTGTTGAAGAGGTTATGGATCCCAAGAGTGAGATATCTCTTGAGGATGCACAGAAGATCTCCCGCCGCTACGTTCTCGGCAGCTCCGTTGAGGACGAGGTTAAGACAAAGAACTTCGGTAGAATCAGTGCCCAGACCGCAAAGCAGGTTATCGTTCAGGGTATCAGAGAGGCTGAAAAGAGCAACATTCTCAGAGACTATGAGAAGAAGCGCGAAGAGGTCATCACCGCTGTCGTTATCAAGCGTGAAGAGGCAACCGGCGACGTTGTGGTCGACACCGGCACAAGCAACGCTCTCCTTCCCAAGAGCGAGCAGATCCCCGGCGAGGAGCTGTACGTCGGCGACCGCGTAAAGGTATTCATCTCCGAGGTCGGTAAGGCTGACGAGAAGGGCCCCATGGTAACTCTTTCAAGAACTCATCCCGCAATGGTCAAGCGTATGTTCGAGTCTGACATTCCCGAGATCCGCGACGGCATCGTCCTCGTAAAGGGAATCTCCCGTGAGGCAGGCTCCAGAACAAAGATCGCTGTTGAGTCAAGAGACGAAAACGTAGATGCAGTGGGCGCATGTATCGGTAACCGCGGAATGAGAATCTCCGAGATAGTAAACGAGCTTAACGGAGAAAAGATCGACGTAGTTCAGTATTCCGAGAATGCTGAGGAGTACATCGCATCCGCGCTTTCCCCCGCAAGCACAAGAATCGTTGAATTTGACGGTGAGAGAAGTGCAAAGGTCATCGTTGACGGCGACCAGCTCTCTCTTGCTATCGGTAAAGAAGGACAGAACGTTCGTCTTGCCGCAAAGCTTACGGGCTATAAGATAGACATTAAGGGCGTGAAGATCTGAGTAGTATGAAAACTAACGCTCAAAAGATAAAAAAAGTGCCTGAAAGGCGGTGCACGGGATGCGGAGAAAGCTTTCCTAAGAAGGAGCTTATCCGAGTGGTACGCACCCCTGAGGGCGAGGTTACGGTAGATTTTACCGGCAAGAAATCCGGCAGAGGAGCATATATTTGCCCTAAAAGCGCTTGCTTCAAGAAGGCGCGTAAGCAGGGACGTATCGCACGCAGCCTTGAGGTTGAGATCTCAGAGGAGCTTTACGAGCTTCTCGAGCGTGAGGTAGCGCTTTCCGAGTCTCAGGCATCGGAGTGCTGACATGACGGATAAAGATTCAAAGATACTTTCTCTTTCGGGACTTTGCAGAAGAGCCGGCGGAGTGATCCCCGGATCAGGCGCGGTGCTTGGAGCCGTAAAGCGAGGTGGGAAGGATTTTCCAAAAGCGATTTTTCTTTCAAGCAGTGCCTCCGAAAGAACGACAAAGCAGATAAAAGACAAGGCAAAGAGTGCCGGAATCGAGCTATACGTCTTAGACGCCGATCAGTACGACATAGGACGCGCTCTCGGAATCACGGCTTCGCTTTCTGTCTATGCTCTCACGGGACGCGGTCCGGCGGACTCCGTGATCCGACTTGCAAAAGAGTCGAAAGAGCAGAGAGACTCGGACATTAACGAATAACTGAAAGGTACGGGTGACTATATGGCAAAAACAGCACCTATGTTTAAAATAAACCAGATGGCGAAGGACTTCGGCATGAAGACTAAGGACCTTTGCTCCTCTGTTGAAAAAGCAGGAGTTGCGGGTAAGACTACCTCTGCTTCTCTTGAGCCCGAAGAATTCAACAAATTTTTCGAGTTTATCACCTCAAACAATCAGATCAAGGATATGGACGGCTACCTGAAGGGTAAGACCGTTATCAAGACTCCCGAAGAGTTGGCAGCAGAGAAGGCAGCAGCAGAGAAGGCGGCAGCAGAGGAGGCAGCGGCAGAGAAGGCAGCGGCAGAAAAGGCAGCGGCTGAAAAGGCAGCGGCAGCTGAAAGAGAAGCACGTCAGCAGAACAGCAATAACGAATCCCGTCAGGGAGAGCGCCGCGATGATCGTAGAAACGACAACAGATTCGAAAGACGCGACAACAGAAACGGTGACCGTCAGGGTGACCGCAGAAACGATGATCGCCGCGACAACAGAGCTCCCGCAAAAGAGGGAGGCTTTGACCGTCAAAGAACTCCTCAGCAGGGCGGCGGCTTCCAGCAGAAAGACGGCGGACAGCAGGACAGAAGATTCAGTGGCAACCGCGACGACAACAGAGGCGACCGCCGTGATGACAGACTGGGTGATCGCAGAAACGATAACAGATTTGACAAGAACGCAGGCAAGCCCCAGAAGGAAAAGGGCTACGGCCTTGACAGGGTACCGCTCAAGCCCCAGCCCAAGCCTCAGGTTGAGACCGGCGTTGAAAAGAAGAAGACAGGTAACGTCCGCGTAGTCGACACCAGAACTACATCCGTTAACCTTTCCAAGTATGACGAAAGACTTGACAGCTTCGCAGGAGAGACCTCCGACAGCCATACCAGCAAGCAGAAGCTGAAGAAGCAGAACACAAGAGACAAGTTCGGCGGCAAGAAGAACGACAAGGAGCGTCAGGCGATGGAGAAGCTCCACCGCGCTAACATTGAGAAGGCAAAGAAGATGCCTCTCAAGGTGATGATTCCTGACGAGATCTCCGTTGGCGAGCTTGCTTCAAGACTGAAGGTTACCGCATCCGAGGTTATCAAGCGCCTTATGATGATGGGCGTTCTCGCAACGGTAAACCAGGTCATCGACTATGACACAGCTTACCTCGTAGCAGACGAGCTTGGCGCTGAGGTCACCCGTGAGGTTCAGGTCACCATCGAAGAGAAGCTCATCGGTATAGAAGAGGTTGACGCAGACGAAAATCTTGAGCCCAGAGCACCTGACGTATGCGTAATGGGACACGTTGACCACGGTAAGACCTCTCTCCTTGACGCTATCAGAAACGCAAGAGTTACCGCAGGAGAAGCCGGCGGTATCACTCAGCACATCGGTGCGTACAGAGTTGACCTTGACGGTCGCGAGATCACCTTCCTTGACACTCCCGGACACGAAGCCTTCACCGCAATGCGTGCAAGAGGTGCTAAGTCCACAGATATCGCTATCCTCGTTGTTGCGGCTGACGACGGTATCATGCCTCAGACAGTTGAGGCTATCAACCACGCTAAGTCTGCAGGCATCGACATCGTCGTTGCTATCAACAAGATGGATAAGCCTACAGCTAACCCCGACAACGTAAAGAGCGAGCTTACCAAGTACGAGCTTGTTCCTGAGGAGTGGGGCGGCGACGTTATCTGCGTTCCCGTGTCTGCACTTACCCGTCAGGGTATCGACGACCTTCTCGAGAGCGTGCTTCTCGTTGCTGAAATGAAGGAGCTGAAGGCTAATCCCGCACGCCGCGCTAAGGGTCTCGTTATTGAGGCGAAGCTTGATCGCGGCCGCGGTCCCGTTGCTACAGTCCTCGTACAGAACGGTACGCTCCATGCAGGTGACACGGTCATCGCAGGCACCTCCGTCGGTCACGTAAGAGCAATGCTCAACGACCGTGGCGAAGAGGTCAAGGCTGCAGGACCCTCCGTTCCCGTTGAGATCACAGGTCTTTCCGAGGTTCCCATGGCAGGTGACGAGTTCAACGCCGTTGAAGACGAAAGAATGGCTCGTGAGCTGGCAGATCAGCGTCGTGAAAAGGCTAAGGAGGAGCAGTTCAAGCTGAACTCCAAGGTCAACCTTGACGACCTGTTCTCTCAGATCTCCGAGGGTACTAAGGAGCTTTCCATCATCGTTAAGGCTGACGTTGGCGGCTCCGCTGAGGCAGTTAAGGCTTCCCTTGAGAAGCTCTCCAACGATGAGGTTAAGGTAAGAGTTATCCACAGCGCAGTAGGTGGTATCACCGAAGGTGACGTTATGCTTGCTACCGCATCCAACGCTATCGTTGTTGGCTTCAACGTACGTCCCGACAGAAGCGCTCTCGACTCCGCAGAGCGTCACAAGGTCGACATCCGTACCTACAGAGTCATCTACGAGTGCATCGAAGAGGTCGAGGCGGCAATGAAGGGTATGCTGGCGCCCACCTTCAAGGAAGTTCTCCTCGGACATATCGAGGTTCGTCAGACCATCCGTGTTCCCGGCGTCGGAATCATCGCAGGTTCTTACGTTCAGGACGGTAAGATCCAGAGAAACGCTCAGATCCGCGTAGTCCGCGACGGTATCGTTATCTTTGAGGACAAGATCACATCTCTCCGCCGCTTCAAGGACGACGTCCGCGAGGTTGCACAGGGTTACGAGTGTGGTGTTGGACTTGAGAAGTGCACCGACATCAAGGAAGGCGACATTCTCGAAGCCTTCATCATGGAAGAAGTTGCAAGATAAATATGAAAAAGAGAGTCACGCCTTTGCTGCGTGGCTCTTTTTGTGTTTGGTGCGACGGCATCCCCTATTCTCACGCCCCTTCCTCATATAAAAACACCTCAAAAACCTCGTTTTGCACCTCTTTTTGTTGACTTGAGTGCGGCTTTGGTGTATAATAGTATAGATACAATAGGGTAGTGTTGTTATTTTTGAGAGCCTGTCAAAATCAGCCTCTCGAAATGCGATCACGCTCTGTGACGGCGAGAAATTTGCCGTGATTCCGGAAGTAAAATATACTAAATGGCAAAACCATAAATTATATACATATCTACGGAAAGGAATGTGATATTCCTATGAAGAAAACAGTTGCGGTCCTTCTTTTGACCCTTGTTTTACTCTCGACTCTTCTTTGCTCCTGCGGTGGAACCGAGTACACGGATCGAGTCCTCGGCGGCAGAGAGGATTTTATCACCCTGCGTATGGCGAACACTTATGCTTCGGGGACGGCGGTGAGTGAGGCTGACTTTGACAGACTTGCGGAAGATTGCGCAAGAATCACGTCGGAGCACGACGGAATTTTGTCTTCCCATAATGAAAACTCCCACGTTTACGCCCTGAACAACAAGGTGAATATGATAATGTCACCCAGCGAAACGCTGTATTCCGTGCTGACCCTTGCGGAGGACTTGTCAGAGCTTACGGGAGGCGCGTACCTGCACACTATAGGAGCGCTGACTGAAGCGTGGAGCCGTGATTCTCTGCCTACGGATAAGAAGATCGAGACGGCGAAAAAGCATATTGGTGCAGACTCTCTCAAGATAAAAAAGCGTGTTATCGAGAAAAGCGACGCCAAAGTGAAGATCGACCTTGACGGAATCGTCAACGGATACACCGTGCAAAAGCTGGTGGAGCGACTTGACGGTGCGGGACTTGCCTTCGGACTTGTTTCCCTTGGGGAGACGGTGGGCGTTTTCGGCACAAAACCCACGGGGGATCCCTTCAAGGTGGGTGTATCTGACCCTGCCGACAGACAAAGCAGCATCGGGTACTTACATATCGACAGCGGATTCGTCTCCGTTTGCGCCACCTATCACGAGGAGAGAGTTGTTGACGGCGTGAAGTGCCACGGCATAATCGACCCCGAAACGGGCAGACCTGCCGACAGCGGACTTGTCAGCGTAGCCGTGTGGGCAAGTAACGGGTCCGTAGCGGACGCTCTTTCCACCGCCCTTCTGGTGATGGGCGAAGAAAAGGCGCTTTCCTTCTACAGCCAGCAAAAGATTGCCTTTGAAGCGGTAATGATAAGCGAAAACGGTGAAATAATACTGACAGACGGACTTAAAGACGGAGTTTTTGAGGCGGTGTCGGAAAACTATTCGGTTAAGTGACCGATTTTGGAGAAAGATGATCAAAAGTAAAAGACATATACCAAATTCCGAGGTGGACGATAGACTGAATATCGCCCGTGAGATCGCCGAGAGCTTTGCCGCAGAGGGCAGAGTGGGAGATGCGGCCCCCGGATACTTCGTGCAGACCTTCGGATGCCAGCAGAACGAGGCGGACAGCGAGCGCCTTGCGGGCCTTGCCCGTCTTATGGGATACCGTAAGGTAAACTCCCCCGAGGAGGCGGATCTGATCCTTGTCAACACCTGTGCCGTCCGTGAGCATGCGGAAAAAAAGGCACTTTCCATTATTGGCGAGTACAAGCACATCAAAGCGAAGAATAAAAACCTTATCATAGGCGTGGGCGGTTGTATGGTGACTCAGGCTCACCGGGCGGAAAAGCTGAAAAACAGCAACCCCTACGTCAGCTTTACCTTTGACACGGGAGCGATCCACGAAGTTCCTGCCCTTGTGGCGAAATTCGTGAAGCAGAAAAAGAGAAGCTTTGTGCTGAGTGAGGATTTTAAAATTGCCGAAGGGTTGCCCACGGAGCGTGAGACGTCACATTCCGCGTGGATCTCCGTTATGAACGGATGCAACAATTTCTGTTCCTACTGCATCGTGCCCTACGTCAGGGGACGTGAGAGAAGCCGACTTCCCGAGGACATCTTAAAGGAAGTCCGCGAGGTTGTGGCGGCGGGGGCAAAGGAGATCACCCTTCTGGGGCAGAACGTAAACTCCTACGGCAGAGGACTTGAGGGATGCGAAGACAACATCGCAAGCCTTATCCGCAAAATTTGCGCTATAGAGGGAGACTTCCGCGTCAGATTTATGACCAGCCACCCGAAGGACGCCTCCGACGAGCTTTTAGACGTGGTTGCCTTTGAACCCAAAGTGGTAAAGCATTTGCATCTGCCCGTTCAGTCAGGCTCAGACCGCATCCTTGAGAGAATGAACCGCAAGTATACCGCGGAGCACTACAAGGGCATCATCGACCGCATGAAGGAAAGAAACCCCGACGTGACCATCACCTCAGACATAATCGTAGGCTTCCCCGGTGAGACTGAGGAGGATTTTGGGGCGACCCTTGACCTTATGGAGTACGTTGGCTACGATATGGTGTTCTCTTTCATCTATTCTCCCAGAGTGGGCACACCTGCGGCAGAGATGGACGATATGATCCCCCACGAAGTATCAACGGAACGTATGTCAAGGCTTCTTGCCCTGCAGGACAGAATCGGTCTTGAGAGAAGCGAGAGGTATCTTGGAAGACGGGTTAAACTTTTCGTTGAAGGTGTCAGCCGAAGCGACGAGGGAATGCTTACGGGCAGGGGGGACATGGCACGTCCCGTACACTTTAAAGGCGACGAAAGCCTCATCGGCACCTTCGTCGAAGCAGAGATAACTGAGGTCGCGCCGTACTCACTTACGGCGAAGATCATCTGATATAAATTTAAAACAAACCGAAAGGAAGAATGAAAAAATGACAGAAGCAATCATGAAGGCGGCTCACGCCCTTGGAGACCTTATCAAGAACGATCCCGTAACTGTGGCACTTGATGCCGCTATGGAGGATTACGAGAGAAGCGAGGAGCTCATGGCTCTCATCGGTGAGTACAACGCTCATCAGGAGGTCATGATGAATTCCGCAGAGGCAGCAAAGGCTGACGAGTCCGTTCGCGAAAAGCTCAGCGAGAGAATGAACGAGCTCTACAACAACGTGGTAAATCACCCCGTTTACGTAGCTTATAACGAAGCAAAGAACGCTTTCGACGCTCTTTACGCTGAGGTTGTAGGCGAGATCCAGTTCGGCATCACCGGCGAGCGTCCCTGCGCACACGACTGCTCCTCTTGCGGCGGTTGCCACTAATTTTTTAACCGGTTTCTCATTGAAATCAGTTAAAAAGTGAAATATTCGTTTTTTGATAAAAGACGAACGTGAAATTTACGCTTGGCGCAGGTGAAATATTTTCACACGGACGTGAAAATGTGAAGTTTTTCTTCCTCTGCGAAAGCAGAGGAGGAAAAGTTGATTTTTTAGATGACGGGAAACTGTATCACGTCTCCCAAAGTCGTATATCAAGTCCGGATGTCAAGGTTTCCGTTACATTCTCGCTGTAAGTTTTTCTTCTCTTATCTTTTGCGAAGCAAAAGATAAGAATTAGCCAAGGATGTGAGGCGTAAGCCGAGAAAACTTCGGCGTTTGAGATGATTTTTTCTAACGATGATAAGATTACCGTTAATTTGTTAGCGGTACAAACATCGAAAGCTGTTTGTAAAACAAGCAGTAATGCCCCCGAGGGGCAAAAAAGATTACATGGAATTGCGAGGGATGTACTATGGCGCTGACGCCGATGATGAAGCA
>JAZULS010000104.1:0-12921 GCA_045603205.1 Eubacteriales bacterium
ATTGGCGAATTTGTTATCGTGCCGGAGATTCGTTCCTTTCTGCAAGAGCCAAACCATACGCTCGATTTGATCGTTGATAACACCGAAGTTCTTTTACATATGCTTGAAAAGGCAGAGATCGATTTTGCTATTATAGAGGGAGTATTTGACAATTCCAAATATGGCTACCACCTTTACAAAAAAGAAGCGTTTGTAGGGGTCTGTGCAAAAAGCCATCCTTTTGCCAATAAGACCGTGACTCTTGAAGATATTTTTTCAAAGAACATTGTGGTCAGAGAGCCGTATTCGGGAACGAGAACATTATTGCATAATGCAATTACAGACCGAGGTTTTTCCCTTGACAACTTTAAGCGTTGTATCTCTGTCAGTAATTTTTCCGTGATTTGCGACATTGTGGCAAACAACGGTGCGATTACCTTTGCCTATGAACCTATCTCCCGATGCCGTGACGACCTTGCCACCTTTACAGTTGCTGATATGCAGATCAGCGGCGAGTTTAACTTTGTGTATTGCAATGAGCGTGTTGCAAAGGAGAAAATAAAAGTTCTTTTCAATACTTAATTTCAAACTATGATTTATAAATGACACAAAAACAAAAGTCCTGTTGGGAATGCAAAAATCAATGCACTCCCAACAGGACAAATTTTATTTTCATCTTTTAAAAGTGAATGCAAATACAAGTCCTAATGCGAGAACTACTATACTGATTCCCATCGCAAGCCAAGCGGACGAAGAACAAGCATATCGCCGTAGCTGATTTCGTGCTTCCATTCGTGTCGGTACTTCATCTTTTCACTCCTTTCTCATTTAACTTTTGCACAAAAAAGCCTCCTGTACTTTGATGCTATCATTGTGCAGGAGGAAGATTGAAGTTTTATTGAATTTCTTTAATTTTTTAGATTGTTGGGATTTGCACTTTGAATTCCACAAATCCATCAAAGCACCAAACTTCGATATAACCTTTATGAGAAGTTGCGATTGCTTTAGCAATAGCAAGCCCCAGACCGTAGTGCTTGTCCTCACCGTTACGGGCAGTATCCACACGATAAAAACGTTCGAAGATCTTTGACCGTTGTTCTTCGGGAATCTCGTCGCCTTTATTGATTACCGAGAGTTTTGCAAATCCGTGTTCTTTAGTTAAAGTTATCCACACTTCACCTCGTTCTTTGCTATGATGAATAGCGTTATCAAGGAGTATGGAAACAATTTGTTTTAACTGCGTGGTGTTGCCAACAACACCAATACCGTTTGCAATGTTACTATTAAGAACAAGTCCTTTTTCAAAGGCAACACTTTCAAACGGGAGAGCTTCTCCGGCAACAAGACGGCTGAAATCAACCTGCTCCATTTGTGGTGCTACATTCTCAGTTCGGGCAAGGTCAAGGAGCTGAGCAACTAACATACCCATACGCTCGTTTTCGTACTGAATATTTTGAAGCCACCCGTTGTCACCAATCTCACGGGACAGCAGTTCAGCATTGGCACTTACAACAGAAACCGGGGTTTTCAATTCGTGTCCTGCATCGGAGATGAACTGTTTCTGCTTTTGGTAGCTTTCTTCAAGGGGATTAACGATCTTTCTCGCAAGGAATACCGACAGAAAGAAAAACAAAACAAGGGCAACGCCGCCGAAAATCAGTGTATAACGGAAAAGAGTCATAGCGTTTTCGTTTACGATAGTATTATCCATAAACGTAACGAGAGTATATCCTTCTTTATCGGTCTTATAAAACGCAAGATTGTTTTCCGTACCATTATCTCTACCGCCTTTTATAATACTTCGTGCTAATCTTTCAAGATCGTCATCGGTATGTACCGTCGGCGGTTCATTTTCAATTTCGAGAATATCTCCCTCGTATGAAACAGCAACCGTGTAAAAGGTGGATAACTGAAACATTGGTGACTCGGCAAAGCCGGCATCAAATCCGGGATTTCCTCCGGGGAAAGGTCTGTTTGGCGGTTTCATTCCGTCAAACGAGCCGGACAATGTATACATATCAGCGTGAAACTTAAGCAACTGTTCGTTCCGGCTTTTCATTTCAAAATAGCTTGATGCGTAAATAATACCAAGCGTTCCCACCCACAAAAGCACAAGGATCGACATAATGGCGGCAACGATTTTTCTTCTCGATTTTTTAAACATCGTCACACCTCAGTTCGTATCCGATACCACGCACCGCTTTGATTTCGGTTTTTGTTTCTACAAAGGCAAGTTTTTTACGAGTAAAGGACATATACACTTCCACGTTGTTGTATTCGGCTTCACTCTCAAAGCCCCAAATCTTTACCGCCAACTGCTCACGGGTGAGAATCTGACCGCTGTTTGCAATCAAATATTCAAGGATACGATATTCTTTTTCGCTGAGCCTTACACTCTGACCATTCGTTGTGCAGGATAAGGTAAGTGTGCTTGTATCCAGCGTTATATCTCCGAAGGACAAAATACCATCGGCAGTACCAAGAGTTCGTCTGCCGAGCGCACGAAGACGTGCAAGAAGTTCCTTGGTCATAAATGGCTTTGTTAAGTAATCATCTGCACCGCTGTCAAGTCCTGTTACCTTATCGTCAAGTTCTGCTTTTGCAGTGAGCATTAAGATCGGTGTAGTAATTCCTTGGATACGAACACGCCTAGCAATCTCATAACCGTTCATACCGGGGAGCATAACGTCAAGAATAACAATGTCATAAATATTGCTTTCAATTGCGGCTAAACCATCAAGACCATTGGCATAATGATCAACTTCATATTTTTCAAGACGCAGGATTTCGCAAAGCGCCTGCGCCATTCTTTTTTCATCTTCAACGAGTAAAATCCTCATAGGGACACCTCCACATACAACCATTATACCATAAAAGATTGAAAAATCATTGAAAAATTAAAAATCGACAGCGATATTCACTGTCGATTTTTAAAACTATTTTTTAGTGCGGCCGAGCTTTGTCAGTTCATACCGTTCATCGCACATCGCCGCAACATCGGGCGAGTGGCTTACCAAAATAACGCATTTTCCTTGATTGGTAAGTTCACGGAAGATATTCATAATTTCATTTTGCGTTTCGGTATCGAGGTTTCCTGTCGGCTCATCCGCAAGGATGATATCCGGATCATAGGAAAGAGCACGGGCGATGGCGACACGCTGTTGCTGACCGCCTGATAATTTAAGCACACGGCGGTTTGCTTCATCCTCGTCAAGCCCAACGCTGTGGAGCAGTTCGATGGCTCTTTGCTTTTTATTCTTAGTCTTATATCCCGCAACATCCATTGAAAGAATGACATTTTCAAGGGCTGTGTATTTGGTAATCAGATTAAAGCTTTGAAATACAACGCCGATGTATTTGGATCGGAAGGTGTATTTATCAATTTTAGCAACGTTTTTATTGTCATAGATGATCTCACCGCTGCTGGGCGATGTGAGACCGGAAAGGAGCGATAAAAGTGTGGTTTTACCGGCACCCGATTTGCCTATAATGCAGTACATTTTTCCTTTTTCAAACTCGTATGATATATTCTGCAATACAGGTGTTCTGTCATACGAAAAGCAGATATTTTGAAGTGATAATATAGACATACTTTTTCTCCTTTATTAATCTCTATTTGCAAGAATTTTTAGCGGATCGTATCGCATAATGAACGATACCGATGCCATACTTGCCACGAGCGTCAGAAGCAATCCCACACCGAGCATTTGAAGTACAACGGTCAGATTCATAGCGGAGTTTACCTCTGTAACATAATCTACAGCACCGCCAAACATATTTTCAAAGGGATTGTTACCGCCGCCGATATTATCGGGAACATCCGCAGGCATATCTCCGCCGGGCATTCCGGGCATTCCGCCGCCGAAATTACCGGGACGTCCAAAGTTTTCATCCATCTGTGTCTGCTGTGAATTTTGGCTTTCTACCTGACCTGCCAAAAGTGCATTGGTAACCGGGACAGAGCTTACCGCACCGATACCTGCGCCGATAATAACGGCAATCATAGTCACAACAAGAATTTCACACATAAACTGTGCGGCAACCTTCCATTTCTTCATACCCATTGCAGTCAGCACGCCAACCTCGTATTTGCGCTCACGCACGTTAAAGATATTGAGAACAACAAGGATGATCGCACCGATAATAAGGATAACTACAAGGAACCAACCCGCCATTGTGCTGAGTGTGTTAAGCGGAGTCAAGCTATTCTCAAAAGCAGTAAGGTCTGCAGAAGATACGGTGTAAGAATCATCAAGACCGAGTGTGCGCACTTCTTCCTCAAATGCATAATACTTATCGGTATTAGCAAACACATAGGTTGCCGAGATAGAACCGGTAACAGCACTATCACTTTCTCTTCCCGTGTTCTCATCGGTAACGGTTGTGGAAACCTCGTCCGAAGCATCAAGGATGGTCTGCAATGCGGCAGCGCTCATATAAATTTGGTTGGCAGGATCTTGGCTCTTGCCGAACATTGACATAGAAAAGTCGTTGTTCGCACTGCTTGTATAAAGTCCTACGATTTTGAGTTCATAGGTTTCGGTTTCAACCGACGGATTTGTAAGGATAATCGTATCGCCTACGGCTAAATCATTGTATATAGCAAGTTCTTCGGAAATGACACACTCTTTCTCGGTTGTCCCTTCTTCGAACATCGTACCGCCTTCCAAAACGGAAGCCGTTCCGTCAATAAAAGCGGTCATGGAACTGTCGCTGCTGTAACCGATAACAGAGAAGTCAGACGAGCTGAACATCCCTTTACCACCGCCGAAGCTTCCGCCGGGGAATCCCATTCCACCGCCGAAGCTACCTTGACCGGAACTCGAATCGCTTTCTTCATCCTCGGTTTCATCTGTTACAGGCAACAAATCGTCATTGCCGTTAAAAGCGGCGGTGAGCGTATAATAAAAATCCTGAACGGATTCAGCATCTGCGTATTTTTGATATTCTTCGAGAGTAAGCTCAGAAGCGCTACCCATCATATCTTTAAATTGGTCACGGTCAAAACCGCCACCGCCCGGGGCTCCTCCGCCCATCATATCGTTCATCATAGAACTTCTGTCATACGATATTGTTGCCGTAATACTCAGTTCAGCAAGCGTGCTTTCTTTAACACTTTCAGCGGCTTGTCTAATAGACAAACCAAGACAGGCAGAAACAGCAATTACAAGTGCAATAATGCTGATTAAAACATTACGCCCTTTTGATCTGCCAATACATCTTAAAGCATTTTTTATAATGTACATAATCATTTTCCTTTCTCGGAATTTCATCCTACGATACATCATTATACATAGTTACATTGAAGAAAGATTGAAAATGAAAAAATCAAAAAGACAATAAAACACCAAATAAAAAAGACGGCAGAGAGCGTTAATCTC
Source organism: Eubacteriales bacterium (assembly GCA_045603205.1). Classification (GTDB taxonomy): domain Bacteria; phylum Bacillota; class Clostridia; order Oscillospirales; family CAG-272; genus RUG11130. The sequence goes on from JAZULS010000104.1 coordinate 5,361, forward strand.
CCTGCCGTCGTGCTTCGGTTAGTTATAAATTATATCGTGATTTACAATTTAGGTAGCTCTGCTGCGAATATTATTCATCCGAGCAACCCACTCCATTTGATTTTCTACCATAATTGTACTCAAAGGCGGTTTAATAGTCGAATGTACCGCTATAAACAGAAAAAAGGCAAGAAAAAAGGCAAGAAAAAAGAGAGAAGCCGAAACTTCTCTCTATTCTCTTGCCTTTCGCAATGCTCAGCGTTCCTATAAAACATAACTGTCCTTAGCAACCCTGCTCATTTGAACAAGGTTTTTTGTATGAAGATAATCCTCTTTCATCTGCTGAAAAGCTCTTCTGAAAGGCACAGCAGGGCAGCGTCCTCCGAAGAATTCATTATCTTGACTTGCCCCGGCTCCTCCGAAGGATTCTTCAGTCCCGCGGCTACAAGCCTGTGCTCAGTTTCTTTTGCAGTTCCGAGAGCGCCGTCGAAAATTTTCACACTCTCGCCTAACTTCTTCGAAATAGCGGATTTTGCGTGGATATAATGGGTGCAACCGAGGACGGCGGCGTCGATCTTTTTGTCTCGGATCACCTCTCCCAAGAGATCTTCAAGATAGGAGTCCATTTCATCGCCGTCGGTGATGCCTTTTTCGATCATTTCAACGAGACCGTGACAGGGTACGAGTATAAAATCTGCCTTGTCGTCATAAGCGTTCAAGAGACGGCGGAGCTTGTTCTCTCTGATGGTGAGAGGAGTTGCCATAACAAGCACCGTGGGATGCTCTCCCGATAAGGATGCAGGTTTTATGGCAGGCTCCATACCGATGATGGGCAGGAAAGAGTATTTTTCTCGCAGATAAGCGGCGGCAGCGGCGGTAGCAGTGTTACAAGCGATAACGATAGCCTTAGCGCCGAGGTTTACAAGTTGATTCAGCACTTCTTCAGCGGCCGCAGTTACCTCTTCGGTGCTTTTTTCGCCGTAGGGAGCGTTGGCAGAATCGCCGTAATATATAAAATTTTCGTTTGGCAAGACTTCTTTAAGCACACGAAGGACGGAGATCCCTCCCACACCCGAGTCGAAAACTCCAATAGGGGCGTTTGCACTCTTAGCCATGATTCATACTCCCTTCCGCCAAAAAGAGACTTAGATTTCTATATAATGATTATATCGCATAAGAGGATGAAAGTCAATCGCGTGGCGATATTTTCTGCGAGGGTGAATTTTGATAAAAAAAGAGAAGGCCTGAGAGCCTTCTCTTTTTATGAAATTTGCCTTTTGCAAATTTTTCAGGCTTAATAATTCTCAATGAGAGAGGTGAATCTGTGGACTATTGCCGCAACCTGCTCGCGGGTGGTGGAGTCACCCGGATTCAGATAAGTCTTGCCGTTCTCCTTTGAACCTGCCAGAAGTCCGGATGCAACAGCCCAGGAAACAGCGTCCGTTGCCCAGGAGGGAACTTTCTTTCCGTCCGCAAAGTCGCTGAGCTTTGCTCTCGCCGTAGTGTCGATTCCGCATCTGCCGGCAAGTCGGTAGAACAACACCGCAACCTCCGCACGGGTGATGTTTCCTTCGGGATCGAATTTTCCGTTACCCTTACCGGAAACAAGCTTCATGTTAGCCGCCCAGGTAACGTACTGCTCGTACCATGAACCGCTCTTAACGTCGGTGAAGAGTCTGTCAGACGTATTTGTGCTGACGTGAGTGCCGGGGACGTAACCCTCATCGCCCCAGGGGATGGAGGGAGTGGTGTCCATGGGAAGGCTTGATTCGATGTCAAGCTCGTAGTGGTTTACAATATTGGAAAGAAGCGTCACGAACATGGCGCGGTTCATCTTCTCGGTGGGAGCGAACTTGCCGTTACCGAGACCCTTCATAAGTCCGAGGCTCAGAACGAAGTCGATGTCCTCGTGAGACCAGTGAACAGCGGGAACCACGTCGGAAAACTCAAGCTGAGGGCAGTAGGAGCCGTAATCACAGATGATGCCGCCCTCGGACTCGTTGATTCTCGTGGTGGTGGTCTCCTTGTTGCTGACGGTGAAGCTGAATTTCTCCACTACGTAAGAGCCGCTCTTGTTTACCGCAGTAATTGTGTAGTAGTAATTTCCCTTGGGGATCTTGTTGAATACGACGTAGCGGTCAAGCTCCGCGATGTTCTTTGCCACGGTGGAGCTTTCAAGGGTCTTGCCCGTTACAAGCTGTCCGTCCTCGGTGTAAACGCCAACGGTGACGGATTTAAGTGCGGAGGAATAAGAGACAACTGCACCGTAGAGGGTGAGAGCCTCGCCGTACTTTAAGTTAATAGGTACGTTGTAGTAATATCCGTAGATGCCGGGGGTCTTGGAAAGAGAGCCGTCAGCGTACTCAGGCCAGTAGGTGTTGAGAGTTTCGCAAATGCGAAGACCGAAGGATGTTCTGGTACATCTCTCGAACTTTTCCGCCCATAGAATGGTTGCCTGACATGCACCCTCGATGGTGTTGGGTACGTTCTTCAGTGCAACGTAAGCGGCGATCTCGGTGTTTGTCAGCTCCCACTTCAAGTAGCCAAGCTGTCCTCTGGGATCGGTATGCTTGTACCCGTTAGCGGCGCACCACTTCTTTAGAGTCTCGTAGCGGGGGCCGTTCCACATCATGAGACCGAAGCTTAATTTGTCGTTGGTATCCATAACCTCGCAGGTTGGGTCAAATCTGCACTCAATGGCAATGTTACCCATGATACCCGCGGCAGCGGCAGGATTTAAGTCAAGCTCCGTAGTGAGAAATTTGTATACGATGTCTTCGACGCTTTCCGTAGCTCCGAGGGTTCCTAATGAGAAAAGGGGCAGGAGCATAGCAAGCATCAATGAAATTGCGAGAAGTTTGATCTTCATTAATAATATGTAACCTTTCGGGTGTCCCGAGGGAATATCGGGAAGATTTATCACTGAATTTCATTTTAACATAAGTAGCGTGGGCGTGTCTATAGATTTTGAGAAAAAAGTCGGAAATTGGCAGGGTAACTTTTTCCTGAAAAGGAGAGAGACGGTATTTCTTAGACTCATGCATAATAAGGCGTAGGCTTGTGTAAAATATTACTGACTGATGCGTTGACCACGCCGGGGCGCAAAAGGGTCGGAGTCCCTCGGGGTATCGAGCAGATTCACCGAGGAGGCTCCGAAATATAGAAAATATGGCGTTATTTTACATAATTTTGCCCGAAATTGAACAAAACGGTGGGAAATGTCCCGTGAATAAAAAGCGGTCATTTGCCGTCGTATTGTATAAAATCTCTGCAAATTCACAGGAAAACTGTCAGATAATTCTCCATTTAGGCAGAGCCCCAATATGGAAAAAGGGGAAAAAACGGCGAAAGTTTTGAGACTTTTCAACACCCAAAAGTGTTGAAAACAGGGAAAACCCAAGATAAAAACCCAATAAATACTGAGAATTATGTTACTTTTCAAACAGGGTGTTGAAAAAACCTGTTGAAAACTCGGAAAAATACAGCCCGTTTTTTGCCTGACGGGGGAAACATCGGGTGTTTTGTGCAAAGTGCAAGATAATACTTTAAAAATGAAGTATACACGATGGTTTGACTGAATATTTCCCGCGGATTTTCCACCTTTTGCTGACTTTTGACAGTTTGACGGTTTTTTTGAATATGCAACTGTCGATAAGTCGTACGTGATTTGTAGCATAAATCTTCCGTTGTCATATAATTTTAGTGACGGGCAAAAGCCCGGATATTGCATTATATAACATGAGAGGTAGATGTATGACAGACGGAGAGGGGATTTTTCCGCTGTCGGCCCTTCCTGTGGACGGCAGAGGTACGGTTGCGGGTTTCCTTGAAACAGAAATCACTCCGAGGCTGAGAGAGCTTGGGTTTTCCCGCGGAGTTGCCGTTGAATGTGTAGGACGGAATCCGGGCGGCGGGATGTCGGCATATAAGCTTCGGGGGAGCGTGATAGCGCTCAGACGGGAGGATGCCTCCTCGGTGATCCTTGAAGTTCTTCCTTCTTCGACTGAAGAAAACGGTGATGGAAAATAAAACAACATATACGGTAGCCCTTGCAGGGAACCCAAACGTTGGCAAGAGTACGGTGTTCAACGCCCTGACGGGGCTTCGTCAGCATACGGGTAACTGGACGGGAAAGACGGTCTCCTGTGCCGTGGGGTATCGCGACATACCGGAAGGGTCGCTGAGACTTGTGGACGTTCCGGGGGCGTATTCTCTTGATCCCCGTTCCCCCGACGAGGCGGCGGCGGCAGAAATGATCGCGGGAGGGGGAGACATTGGCAGAGCGGAGGCGGTGATCGTTGTCTGTGACGCCTGTTGCCTTGAAAGATGTCTCATATTTGCCCTGCAGGTTATCAATACGGGTATTCCCACGGTTTTGTGTATAAATCTTGTTGATGAGGCAAGACGCCGCGGAATATCTGTGGATACGGAAAAACTGTCAAGGCTTCTTGGTGTACCTGCGGTTCCTTGTGCGGCAAGAAGGGGAGAAGGGCTTGACGTGCTGTGCCGCGAGGCGGTTGCCCTTGCCAGGTATGCAGAGGAAAAGCCTGCCGTGACGGAGGATATCGAGTCGGTTTCATGCCGTGCAGAGAGGGTTTCACGTCAATGTGTCAGAACAGATGGAAACTCCGGCGAAAGAGAGAAACGCCTTGACTGTATACTCACGGGAAAATACACCGCTTATCCCGTGATGATCCTTCTTATTGCTATCGTCTTTTTCATAACCCTTAAGGGAGCAACGCCTCTCAGCGACGGACTTCAATGGCTTTTTACAAGACTGATCTTTTGGACCGAAGCGGTTCTACTGAATGTTAAACTGCCCACGTGGATCGTGTCAGCCCTGTGCGACGGAATTTTAGCCACTATGTTTCGTGTGGTGGCTGTGATGCTTCCTCCCATGGCGATATTTTTCCCTCTGTTTACCCTTATCGAGGACGTGGGCTATCTGCCGAGAGTGGCGTATAATTTCGACGACACGTTTAAGCGGTGCGGAGCTTGCGGAAAGCAGTCTCTCAGTATGATGATGGGGCTGGGATGTAACGCGGCCGGGGTCACGGGATGCAGGATAATCGACTCCCCCAGAGAGAGGATGATCGCAATACTTACGAACAGTTTTATGCCCTGTAACGGCAGGTTGCCAGTTCTTGCCGCCTTTGCTGCCTGTCTCGGGACTATGATCGGGGCGGGAGATATGTTTGAGACGGTTGCCATGTGCCTTTTTCTGTCCATGGGAGTCTTTGCTACCTTCGGTGTCTCTGCCTTTCTTTCATCAACTCTCCTTCGTGGGGAGGCATCCTCCTTTACCTTGGAGCTGGTGCCCTACAGACTCCCGAAACTGCGGGACGTATTTGTCCGATCGGCTCTCGACAGAACGGTGTTTGTCCTTGGCAGAGCGGTGGCGGTTGCTGCTCCCGCGGGACTTGTGATCTGGACTCTTGTGAGCTGTAGCTACGGAGGAGTCAGCCTTATGGAGCACCTGACGTCGTTGCTTGACCCAATAGGGAAGATTTTGGGCATGGACGGCGTGATGCTGAGTGCCTTTGTTCTTGCCCTTCCCGCGGCGGAGCTGACCGTTCCGCTGATGCTCATGGGATACTCAGCCTCGGGGGACGTGGTCTTGTCTTCGGCGATGTCAACGGAGGCTTTCGCAGGCCTTAGTGCGGTTAATCTGCTGTGCGCCATGATATTTACCCTTTTTCATTGGCCCTGCTCGACTGCGGTGATCACCGTGTATAAGGAGACACACAGCGTAAAATGGACACTTCTTTCAGTGCTTGTTCCCACCGGGGTGGGATGTGCTTTATGTGCCTTTGTAAATTTGCTGTTCAGTCTTCCCCTTTGGACTTGAAAAAAACTGCTCCATGATATATACTAAGGGAGAAAGATTTTTTGCAGGCGGTGATAGACTATGGCAGGCGGATACACGTCCCTTGCGGGGGTTTACGACAGACTTAACAAAAGCTTCGACTATGAGGCTTTGGTTGACTATATTGAAAAGTGCTTCGGAAAATATCTGAGGGAGAAGCCGGAGCTGGTGTTGGATCTGGGATGCGGCACGGGTACGGTGACACTGAAGCTGGCAGATCGCGGTTATGATATGACGGGGCTTGACATCTCCCCCGAGATGCTGTCCATGGCGTACACGGCGGCTGCCAACGCGGGCAAGTTCGGTATTCTGTTCCTCGAGGGGGACATGACGGATTTCGAGCTTTACGGCACGGTAGGGGCTGTTGTGTGTTGCCTTGACGGAATAAATCACCTGACAAGCGAGGAAGACGTGCGGAAGTGCTTCGGCCTCGTACATAACTATCTTGATCCCGACGGACTTTTCGTTTTCGACGTGAACACTCCCTACAAGTTCAAGCACGTGTACGGGGACAACGACTACGCCCTTGAGGAGGACGGTGCGGTCTGCGTGTGGAGGAACAGACTTCACGACGACGGCAGACAGTGCGACTTCCACCTTACCACCTTTGAGCGTGAGCGAGACGGCAGATACCGCCGCCGCGACAGCGTCCAGAGTGAGATGTGCTACGGTCGCGATGAGCTGACGGAGATGCTGGAGAAGGCAGGCTTTGAGGTCCTCGGCGTGTTTGAAGCCATGAGCTTTGACGAGCCTTCGGAGAGCACGGAACGCTGGCACATTGTGGCGAGAGCGAAAAAGTGAAAATAAAGCAAAAAGTATAAAAATATTGCAAAAAAGGTGTTGACAAACACGTTTTGCCGTGATATAATACTAAGGCTCGTCTGAGGAATCCATTGACGAGCAAGATGGAAGCATAGCTCAGTTGGGAGAGCATCTGCCTTACAAGCAGAGGGTCATAGGTTCGAGCCCTATTGTTTCCAGCGCGGAAGGCCGCGCGGCCGAGCGGGAAACCGTTTGAAATCCAAAGCCTTTCGTTTTTTGGCCCGGTAGTTCAGTTGGTTAGAACGCTAGCCTGTCACGCTAGAGGTCAGGGGTTCGAGTCCCCTTCGGGTCGTCGCTACGGCGATCGCTGTGGCACGAGATGCCTTTGTAGCTCAGTTGGTAGAGCAGAGGACTGAAAATCCTCGTGTCGTTGGTTCGATTCCGACCGGAGGCATATGCGGATTTAGCTCATTTGGTAGAGCGCGACCTTGCCAAGGTCGAGGTGGCGGGTTCGAGCCCCGTAATCCGCTCCAAAGCACTGCAGATGCAGTGCTTTTTTTGTTTTTTGTCGATTAAAGTTGCCGTGTGGCAGAGGGGTTGGTACTTCGATTTGGATAAAAATCTGTCCTCTGAAAAAATCTCGAAAAAACTTCAAAAAAGGTATTGACAACGCAAAAACGATGTGATATAATAACACCCGTCGCTAAGGACGGAAGTCCAAAGTGGCAAGATGGAAGCATAGCTCAGTTGGGAGAGCATCTGCCTTACAAGCAGAGGGTCATAGGTTCGAGCCCTATTGTTTCCAGCGCGGAAGGCCGCGCGGCCGAACGGGAAGCCGTTTGAAATCCAAAGCCTTTCGTTTTTTGGCCCGGTAGTTCAGTTGGTTAGAACGCTAGCCTGTCACGCTAGAGGTCAGGGGTTCGAGTCCCCTTCGGGTCGTCGCTACGGCGATCG
>JAZULS010000105.1:0-2412 GCA_045603205.1 Eubacteriales bacterium
TCTCTCCGCTATCAAGTACGCGAAGGTAAAGGTCATCCGTAACGGGGCAGGTCTTGCAGTAGACTACGAAGTAGTAGGCGACTTCCCCAAGTACGGTAACGACGACGACAGAGTTGAGTCTCTTGCATACGACGTTGTACACCGCTTCATGGAGCACATCAGAAAGAACCACACCTACAGAGGCGGTATCCCCACTACTTCTATCCTTACTATCACATCCAACGTAGTATATGGTAAGAACACCGGTGCTACTCCCGACGGACGTAAGAAGGGTGTGGCATTTGCCCCGGGAGCTAACCCCATGCACAGACGTGACACTCACGGTGCTGTAGCATCTCTCGCATCCGTTGCTAAGCTTCCCTTCATCGACGCTCAGGACGGTATCTCCAACACATTCTCTATCATCCCCGGCGCTCTCGGTAAGGATGATCAGATCTTCGCCGGCGACATCGAGGTTGACCTCGGTTGTGCAGACGGAGCTTGCTGCGGCGGTCCCACACTCTTCGAGGGACTCGACACAGACGAACAGTAATTCAACTGAAGCCTTCCTTCCGTATGAGCTCTGACTCACGCGGAAGGGAAGGATCCCATTTTAGTAAAGGAAGGTAATTACAAATGGCAGCTACACAGAACCAGATCGATAACCTCGTCAATATGCTCGACGGTTATGTTAAGAAGGGTGGTCACCACCTCAACGTTAACGTATTTACCAAGGAGACTCTTCTCGACGCTCAGGCACATCCCGAGAAGTATCCCCAGCTCACAGTAAGAGTTAGCGGATACGCAGTTAACTTCATCAAGCTCACCAAGGAACAGCAGGATGAGGTAATTTCCAGAACATTCCACGACCAGATCTAAGGGCGATGGCAGTGGTCGGTAGAATACACTCGAAAGAAAGCTTTGGTACGGTAGACGGACCGGGCATCAGATACGTCCTTTTTATGCAGGGCTGTCCTATGAGATGCCGGTTCTGTCACAATCCCGACACTTGGGCTCTTGACGGAGGAACTCTTGTAACACCGGAAGAGGTGATGGCGGAGTACCGTAAAAACAAGGAGTTCTACAGTAACGGTGGAATAACCGTAACAGGCGGAGAGCCCCTTCTTCAGGTAGACTTTCTCATAGAGCTTTTTAAACTTGCGAAGCTTGGTAATATTCATACCTGTATCGACACGTCGGGCATAACCTATAACGAGGCAAACTCTGCATATATAGAGAAGCTTGACGAGCTGATGAAATACACCGACCTTGTTATGCTTGACATCAAGCATATCGATGCCGAAAAGCACAGGAAGCTGACCTCCGTCGGCAATGGGAACATTCTTGCCTTTGCAAAATATCTTGAGACAAAAAAAATCTCAGTGTGGATCAGACACGTGGTCGTTGAGGGGATCACCGATGACGCTGGGGATCTTAGACGCCTCGGCAGATTCGTGGGAGGACTCAGCAACGTGAGGGCTCTTGACGTGCTTCCGTATCATACTATGGGAGAGTCCAAGTATGAGGAGCTTGGCATCAAATATCCTCTTGAAGGAATGAAGGCTCTGCCGCATAGCGAAGCGGTAAAGGCAAAAGCTCACATTCTTGAGGGAATAAGAGAAGTCAGAAAATAATTGAAAAAGCTTTGACAGATGCAAAATCTGTCAAGGCTTTTTTTGTCCCTTTTTTTTACCGCCTAACCTGCATAAACCAAACTCCGAGAGTCCAATCTTACCTTTGGAAACTGTAAATTTAACCCAATTTACAAATTATTCAAAAAAGACCCATTAAGAGTTAATCTTAACTCCTAAGAAATGGTGTAAAATATAGATTACGAATATATGATCAGGAGTAAAACACATGCTTCAGTTAAAAAATATAAGCAAAAAGTTTGTCACCGGAGAGCTTACTCAGACCGCCCTTGACGGAGTTTCGCTGAATCTGCGTGACAACGAATTTGTGGCGATCCTCGGCCCCTCCGGCTCGGGAAAGACCACCCTTCTTAATATGATAGGCGGACTTGACCGATACGATGACGGTGACCTTGTCATCAACGGTATTTCAACGAAAAAATATAAGGATCGTGACTGGGATTCATACCGCAACCATACCATCGGATTCGTTTTTCAGAGTTATAACCTTATTCCTCATCAGTCGATCCTTTCAAACGTAGAGCTTGCGCTGACCATCTCAGGCGTCGGAAGAAAAGAAAGACGCAGACGTGCCGCAGAGGCTCTCCGGCAGGTTGGACTTGGGGATCAGCTTCATAAAAAGCCTAACCAGATGTCCGGCGGACAGATGCAGAGAGTCGCGATCGCACGTGCACTCATCAACAACCCCAGTATCCTTCTTGCAGACGAACCTACCGGTGCTCTTGACAGTGAGACCAGCGTGCAGGTTATGGAGCTTCTCCGCGAAGTTGCTAAAGACAGA
>JAZULS010000106.1:0-6130 GCA_045603205.1 Eubacteriales bacterium
GAAACTTATAATAAGCCGGTGGCGCTTGATAAAATTGATTACGTGATTTGGGGAACAGGTAGTCCTGCATGGGGAGATCCTCGTAACGTATGCACGAGAATGTTCTCAAATCATATCGTTTGGCTTTGCCATAAGAAGCCGATGAGTGCTTCTGAAATTGCAGAGGAACTGAATGTACCCACCATTTACGTTGAAGAAGAACTTGAAATCCTCCGTAAAGGTGAAAATGGAAAGTACGGTTTTCTTCGTCGCTTGGAAAACGGCAAATATGCGCTTAATTTCATTTTGCTTGATAAGGATGTGTTTGAAAAAGCAAATGCAATTTATACAGAGCAGTTGCCAAAGATCTGCGAAACCATATCAAACTATATTGAGGAACATAAAGCAGAGTACCTTGCTTTCCCGTATTTGAACAAGAAAGTTGATATGAATCTTATTCTTTGGCAGCAGGTATTCCATATTGCTGATGCCTTCTCGTATTGTGTTGAGTGTGCTTTGAAGAAAAATCATTTTGCGGATGTTGAAAAAACAGATCGTCCGTTTAGTGTGTTTGGATATGTAGATAACGGTAAGTATTATGGCGGTGGTTGGGATGGCGTTGACGCGCAAAACGTGTGCGGATTCTCTAACGTTCATCTTGATAATATCTACATCACACGTATTAAAAAACACTTTAGCTGCGGACTAAATGTGTCTAAAGACCCACAGATTCAACTTGCGCTCCGTGCCATTGATGGTCTTGATATTACACTGCTTTCCGAAAAAGAAAAGGAGCACGCTGCAAAAGCTATTGAGTGCGGCTATTTGTATCTCGACGGAGATATGCTTTATACCAAAATTCTTGTAAATGCGCTTTCTGATAGAAACAGACTATTTGATATCAGTAATGCTTTGCAGAATGGATATTTCGATGCCGATGCTGAAACTGTTGCAGCGAAGGTTGCAGAACTTATCAAAAAATCTGTTCCCGATTATCTTCTCGGAGAATGGAGATTGGCGAATAACCTTGCGAGTATGCCGATTCTTGACGCAGTTGTTGAATGTCTTATCGAAAAAGGCGTATTAACACCTCCCCAGGACGGAATTGGTGCAGAAGGTTGTTGGATGAGCGTAGAAAAGTAAAAAATGAAACCGCCGAGAGTAAAGCTACTCTCGGCGGTTGCTGTTATGAATCAGAATGATTATTTCCCATCATTTCGTCTATTGAAATGCCGATAAGATCTGATATATCTGGCAGAAGGAATATATCTGGGTAGCAAAGCTCTCTTTCCCATTTTGATACGGCAAAGGCACTCACGCCGAGCAGCTCTCCGAACTCCCCCTGAGAAATCCCGCGCTCCTTTCGGTAGTTTAATATGCACTCGCCTATGCGGATATTGTTTTTCATTTTACTCTTTTATACGTTTCATGATGGCGGATCATCATTCCAAAGGCGATCATTTCGCGCCTTATAGTACAAAAATCTTCGTGGTAGCGTGAGATGATTTCGTTTACTTCTTTTTCATCATAGTCGCGGTCAAAATCGAACTCGTTTATTATCTCGGCAAGTACTATCTCGCGCTTTTTTCTCTGGGTTGGTATCTGTGTCAGTTTGCCGTATTTGAAAAAGTTTGATATGACCTCTTTTTTGTATTTTTCCTCTTTATCGATTGCCGGAGTGTCCTTCTTTATCAGCTCGTAGAGAGGTTTGTCGAAAATTTCTCTGTTCAGCGAATAGATGATGTAGAACTGCGACCTTGAACAGTTGACAATGCCTACGGACTCCATTTTTTTGAGGTGATAACAGATGGTTGCAGGTGTGAGAGACAGCTCGCAGGCGATCTTTTCAACGTAAGAATCTTCCTTCAAGAGAAGGTTGAGAATTTCGAGACGTGTTTCGTCTGCAAGAGTTTTAAGTAACTTTAGCTTTTCGTTCACTTTATCACTTCTCCTCGTCTTTTCCACGCTTCGTCAAGACAAACTGTTGCGAATTTCAGCCCATCAAGCCGTTCTTCGAGCTTGATCTTTTCAAAGTCGTTTGCATTATGTAGATCGTTTTCAAGGATAGAAAGCTCCTTTTCTATAAAAGCAAGGATACCGTAATACATGCTGAAATCCGGCTTTTCGTTAGCGGGGGCTGATTTGTACAGTTCAAAGTATTCCGCGTGTCCTGCAAGTATCTCATTGAATGTTTCCATAAGATAAAAAGATGCTTCAAGATTATGGGATTTTCTGAGACGATTATTATTGCGAACTAAGCTATGGATAAGTGATACTGTGGCATATCGGTATTTCGCACATTTGTAATCTACGATACATTCTTTCTTCCTTGGGGAGTCTTTATCAAGAGCATCGGTAAATGAAATAAGACGCTCACATTCCTTGTTGAGAGCGGTATCAGCTAAAAGATAAAATGTTGAGTCACTTGTAACTTTGCCGTCTTCAATACTGATCGAATATTCACTCATGGTACATCTCCTCTATCAAACGTGGATAAACGTTATTTGCCTTACGCCATTTCTCCCACGCCTTAAACACATTCTCACATCCGCCGATCTTAATTTGAAGCTCGAAAATTTTTTTGCTGTCCGCAGATGCTTTGGCGGCTTCAAGTTCAGCGTAATAGGAATTAACTATGTTGTCGCGCATAAAAATCTCTGCTTGAAGTGCGGCGATGAAGTGCTTTTTTTCTTCTTCGTTAAGTTTTGAAAATACTTCATTAAGTTTAGGGTACTTCGGCAAGATCTGTCCCATTACGCGCTGTCTCATAGAAAGGACATTTTCACGATTTCCTGAGCTGTAAACGATAATTCCCGCGCGGTTACACAGACCGTACATTTCTCTTTCAATAATCAATGCCTTGCGTTCATTTTTGTTTTCTAACGGAATAGCATCAAGTCTGCTCTGACATTCTTTGTGTTTCTCGTCTACTATATCGTACAGTGCTTTATCAATTTCCAAATAAGTCATCCTTGTTCTCCTTTAATAAGAGGTATAGTATCACGTGATCGCACTTATATTATATATATCTAATCACTTTGTGTCAATAGTATTTAGATATAATTCTAATCAATTAAACCAATGGTTTAATTGTTGCCGTGTCAGATGGTTTATGCGTTTGGTAAAAGACTGCAATACTATTAAAACTCATCACATAGTAAAAATACCGCCGAGAGTAGCGTTTACTCTCGGCGGGTTGCCTTACTTTATTCGTCTTCTTCCTTCGCGAGCTTTTCCTTGAGCATCATATCCTTGACCTTCATAAGTCTTGTCAGATTACTTCGCTCGTTTTCGTCAAGCTTCATGGAGATTCGGTTTATCGCTTCCTCGTACTGCGGGATCATAATATACTCAAGTGCGTTTACGCGGCGGCGGGTCCGCTCGATCTCACGGCAGAGAAGCTGTGCTGATTTTTCAAGCTGTGCAAGCTCCACAAGCTCGAGAGCTGCCGAGGAAACTGCCTCTGCGGCACGGTCCATAGCCCCCGTGGTGAAAGCGTATCCGTATCCTGCGCCACCGTTCTCGGCGGCATCGGCAGAGGTCTTTACCTCAAAGGTAGGCACGAGAACGCTCATTATGTTCCGCTCTCCCACGGTGATATCGCTTTCCACGGTTGGAAGCATGAGAGCTTCTGCCATCATTCGCGGATCTGTGTCAGCGGCGGCAAGGCGGAACTCGTCGGTGACTCCCGAAAGGCGTTCCGTCAGCTTTTCTCGTCTCACCTTAGCATCGCGGATCATATCGAGAAACTGCTTCATCAGTTCATCGCACTTGTCCTTTAAGAGCTTGTGTCCCCGTCTCGCAGTTGTCAGCTTTCCCTTCAGCTTCTTTAGCTCCATGCGCGTCGGATTGACTCTTATCTCAGCCATTTTATGACCTTTCCTTTCTTATTTCAAGATAAGCGGTCACGACTGCACTTCGTCGCGGGGCCAGTATTTATCAAGTATCTTCGGAGAGATACGCTTCATTTCGCTTCTCGGGAGTATTCTGAGAAGCTCCCAGCCAAGGTCGAGAGTTTCTTCGATGGAACGGTTCTCGTTGAAGCCCTGGTTGATGTAACGCTTTTCAAACTCGTCGGAGAACTTTGCATAAAGTCTGTCAACGGGAGTGAGCGCCGCTTCGCCAAGAACTACCATAAGCTCCTTTGCCTCGCGTCCTCTCGCGTAGCTTGAGAAGAGCTGGTTCATTGTACCCGAGTGATCCTCGCGGGTCTTGCCTTCGCCGATACCCTTGTCCTTAAGACGGGAAAGGGAGGGGAGCACGTCAACGGGAGGATTGTAACCCTTGCGGAACATCTCGCGTGAGAGAATGATCTGTCCCTCTGTGATGTAACCTGTAAGGTCGGGTATGGGGTGAGTCTTATCATCCTCGGGCATAGTGAGGATGGGGATCATGGTAATAGATCCTTCGCTTCCCATCTTACGTCCCGCGCGCTCGTACATGGTTGCGAGGTCGGTGTAGAGATAACCGGGATATCCGCGGCGGCCGGGAACCTCCTTGCGTGCGGCGGATACCTCACGGAGAGCCTCTGCGTAGTTTGTTATGTCGGTCATGATAACGAGTACGTGCATATCGCACTCAAAAGCAAGATATTCAGCGGCAGTAAGTGCCATACGGGGCGTAGAGATACGCTCGATGGCAGGGTCGGAGGCAAGGTTTATAAAGAGCACGGTACGGTCTATGGCACCTGTTCTCTTGAAGTCGCTGATGAAGAAGTCTGCTTCCTCGAAGGTGATACCTACAGCGGCAAAGACTACGGCAAACTTGCTGTCACCGTTGTCACTTCGAACGCTTGCCTGTCGTGCGATCTGAGCTGCAAGATTGGCGTGGGGAAGACCTGAGCCCGAGAAGATGGGGAGCTTCTGACCGCGGACAAGAGTATTAAGACCGTCGATGGTGGAGACACCTGTCTGGATAAACTCATTGGGGTAATTACGTGCTGCGGGATTTATGGGAGTACCGTTAATATCAAGCGAAGCCTTGGGAATGATCTTCGGACCGCCGTCGATGGGTGTGACCATACTTGAGAATACGAGTCCAAGCATATTCTCGGAAACGGAAAGCTCGACGCCATGGCCTGATAAACGTACCTTTGAGTAAGCGAGGTTGATACCTGCCGAAGACCCGAAAAGCTGTACCAGCACGTTTGAACCGTTGACTTCAAGGACACGGCAACGTCTCAGCTCCCCGTTCGGAAGCTCGATCTCTCCAAGCTCGTCATACTTTACTCCATCAACCTTGCGCACGAGCATCAGAGGTCCTGCAACCTCTTCAATAGTTCTGTATTCACGAATCATAGAATCGTTTCCTTTCCTTTAGCGCTGTTTCAGAGTGTACTGATCTCGCGGTCGATCTGCGTGCGGATGTCAGCGTAAAATGCCTTGTATTCGGTCTCTGCTGTAGCTTTAGCACGTCCGATCACTTCTCTTACGGGAAGCTCTGACAGCTTGTCGATACTGCATCCGCGTTTGATTGCTTCTTCGGCGCGCTCCTTGAAGTAGAAGATGAGCTCCATAAGAGCAAACTGCTTGTCCAGAGAAGCGTAGGAGTCTGTTTCTTCGAAGGCATTCTGCTGGAGGAAGTCCTCGCGGATGCTTCGTGCAACCTCAAGTGTGAGTCTGTCCTCGGGAGAGAGGGCATCGACACCGACGAGCTTTACGATCTCGTCAAGCTCAGACTCAGTCTGGAGAAGTCTTGATACCTCAACGGATACCGAAGTCCAGCTCTTGTTTACATTATCGGTGTACCAGGAATCAAGTCTGTCCTTGTAAAGAGAGTAGGAATTGAGCCAGTTGATAGCGGGGAAGTGACGTCTGTATGCAAGGGAAGAGTCAAGTCCCCAGAATACCTTTACTATACGGAGTGTCGCCTGAGCAACGGGCTCGGAGATATCTCCTCCGGGAGGCGATACTGCACCGATGGCTGTAAGAGCACCGCGGCGTTCGTCGCTTCCGAGACAAACGACGCTTCCTGCTCTTTCGTAGAACTGGGCAAGACGGGAGGTAAGGTAAGCGGGATATCCCTCGTCACCGGGCATTTCTTCGAGACGTCCGCTCATCTCGCGGAGAGCCTCGGCCCAGCGTGAGGTGGAGTCTGCGATAACTGCTACAGAGAGACCCATGTCTCTGAAATATTCCGCAATGGTGATACC
>JAZULS010000107.1:0-4901 GCA_045603205.1 Eubacteriales bacterium
CCGGCTACGAGGGAAGATTTGGTCACAGCCTCGGTCACGGCGTAGGACTTCTCATTCACGAGCTGCCTAATCAGTCCGTGCGTACCTTCGGCACAAAGCTCGTCCCAGGCAACGTCGTTACTGTTGAACCCGGCATCTACATTGAAGGTCTTTACGGTTGCCGCATTGAAGATATGATCGCTGTTACTCCCGGCGGCAAACTGAATCTCACAAACTGCCCCAAGGAACTTATCGAGATATAAGGTTAAAAATTACTTTAGGAGCGAAACCATAAAAATATTTGATTGGAGAAAACTTCAAAATGATTGCATCTGAACTTATAAGTAAGATCAAAGAAAATATCCGCAAAGTGGTAATTGGCAAAGAAGATGTCATTGATCTTTTGCTTGTGGCTTTGTTGTCGGATGGGCATATTCTCATTCAAGACGTACCCGGTTCCGGTAAAACTGTACTTGCTAAGTCTTTTGCGGCTTCTATTGATTGCTCTTTCAAGCGAATTCAGTTTACTCCCGATCTTCTCCCTTCGGACATTACCGGCATAAAATATTTTAACGTTAAAAAGTCCGAGTTTGAATTTATCCCCGGACCTGCTTTCTCCAACATTATCTTGGCAGACGAGATAAACCGCGGTACACCAAAGACACAGGCAGGTCTCCTTGAATGTATGGAAGAAAGGCAGATCACCATCGACGGTGAGACCTTACCCCTGCCGTCTCCCGTTATGGTTATCGCAACTCAGAATCCCATCGAGAGCACAGGTGTATTTCCTCTTCCGGAAGCACAGCTTGACAGATTCTTTATGCGTGTCAAAATGGGTTATCCCACCCGTGAAGAGAACATTGCGATTCTGTCACGATTCGAAAAGGACAGTCCTCTTGAAAATCTTAAAGCAGTAGCTACTGCTGAGGATATTTTTGCCGCCAGAGAAGAAGTTAAGTCTGTATTTGTACATCCGGATCTTTATACTTATATTTCTTCGATCGTTGAGTTTACAAGATATAAGCAGGGCGTTGTTCTCGGAGCAAGTACCCGTAGCTGTATAGCGCTTCTTAAAGCTTCTAAAGCTATGGCGGCTCTCAACGGCAGAGATTTCGTTATTCCCGATGATATAAAAAAGGTCAGTGTGCCCGTATTAGCCCACAGACTTGTTCTGAAAACTTCACTTAGCACCGTAAAAGATGCTTCGGAAGATATGATAAGAGAGATACTCACCCTTATTACCGTCCCGACAGAAGATTTCGACAAATACAGACTGTAATTATATCTTCACAGTAGGAATTGGTAATTTAACATGAGATTTCTCAAACTCCTGTTTATTATATTTCTATATTGCCTGCCTTACATAATACTTTTTCTCATTCTTCGTGAGATTTATTATTTTATCAAGGTGCGGCTTATAGACCGTCTCGAATACACGCGCGAATTTGGTACTGATAACGTGTTTGAAGAAGACATGGTTGAGATAATAGAGACTATCGTCAATCCTACCTTTCTTCCCGTGTTCTTTGTAGACGTTGAATCATATATTCACGCAAACCTCCGCCTCGAGGGACGTGATATAAGCGATGGAATGCAGCTCGTCATGAGCAGATTCCACATTCCGCCGTTTACTAAACTTACCCGAACGTATAAGGTGAAGTGTGCCCACCGCGGATACTATACCATGAATAATGCCACGGTGCTCAGTAAGAGTATTCTGATCGAGCGCACAAAGAATTTTAAGTTCGAAGCTGAACTTTACGTGTATCCCAAACTTCTTGATGAAATGCCGAAAACGCTTCCGAGGGGGAACGTATTTGGTGACTGTCCCACACCTCGACGAATTGTTTACGACCCGTTTTCCGTTGCAGGTGTCAGAGACTACGTTCCGGGGGATCCGTTCAGCTTAATAAATTTCAAAGCTACCGCCAAAAGCAGTTACTCAGTCATTCCGAATATCAAAGTTAATAAGTTCGATTATTGCTCTGACCGTATTTTGATGATCTATCTTAATTTATTTCAGCCGGACGAGACTATGGCATATTCAGAATACTCCGAACTTATGGAGTTTGCTTTCTCTGCGGCGGCAACTTTGGTACACGAATCCTTACTGAATGGCTACAAAGTAGGATTTGCAGCAAACTGTCGAATGGTCAACGGAAATCAGAGCCTGAGTCTGCCCATAATGAGCGGCGTACAGCATATCGACGAATTGCTCCGCGAGATGGCGAAAGCTGAAATTAATGTTGGTGGATCATTTGCTGCTCTTTTGGATAGTTGTGCAGATGATAATATTACAGATGCTGAGATATACATACTTACTTCTTACGTCGACGAGACACTTGATGATAAAATAACTAAGCTTAAACGTAAAAATACCGTTACGGTGATTGATTTATGAAATTTTTATCAAATAAAAAGATAAAGCTGATAATTTACGGCTTGTTGATCGTGTTCGTTGATTTCTTTAATCAAGACACGACCTCTGGCATGATCGTTGTATTTACCCAGGCTGTATTGGCGGTCATGCTTATCTATACGATATACTCAATGATTATGGACCGCTTCAGAAAATCTGAAGAGAAGATCAAAAATGCCATCGGCAGGTTTATCGTTAAGCTGTTTGGTCCGCTTTCAAAAAGAATAGTCTACGGTGCCCATAAGAAGAGCAGTTTTGTAGTTGGAAGCAGTAAGTTTGAGTTTATGGGCAGATTCGAACGCCCAAAGAAAAAAGCTAAGCGTATCCGACCTAAAAAACTCAGTTTAGATGATTGCGAAGGTAATGCGGACACCGTAAGAAAGCTGTATATCAAGTATATTCTCAGCTCGATAACCAGAGGCAAGGATTACACCCATGCCGAAACTCCTTTTGAAATCGAGAACAAAATTGAAAACGATGACGTGGGAGTCTTATTTGATTCTTACGTCGATGCGAGATACAACGACAGCAGTGACATCGACGATGAAATCGTTCAAAAGTGTCGCGATATTGTGGGATAAGGAAAGGACTAAATATGAAAATAGCTATAATCACAGGCGCGTCTTCGGGACTTGGACGTGAATTCCTTAAAAATGCGCCGAAGTACTACACAGATATCGAAGAGTACTGGATAATCTCGAGAAGCAGGGAAGCCCTTGAGGCTGCAGCAGGTGAAACTGATGCGAAAATAAGGATTATTCCCCTCGACCTGACTCTGGACGATTCGATTAAGCAACTCAAAACAGAGCTCGAAACAGCCTCTGCCGACGTCAGACTTCTCGTGAATAATTCGGGTTGCGGTTTCCTCGGTAATTTGGACGAAGTCGATGCAGACGGACAGCGTCTGATGATTGATCTGAACGTCAGAGCACTTACAATGGTCACCCATGCAGTGCTTCCGTTTATGCACGAACACTCTTCAATAATCAACGTTTCCTCTATTGCATCGTTCTGCCCCAACGCTCGAATGACTGTGTACAGCTCCACAAAAGCATACGTCACATCCTTCAGCAGAGGGCTTCGCTATGAACTCCGTGGCAGAAACATAAATGTGTGTGCCGTATGTCCCGGACCAATGGAAACACCGTTCCTTGCTAAAGGCGGAATTAAGGGTAAATCAAAGACTTTTGAAACTCTTCCGTATTGCAAGGTTGATGCGACAGCTATAAGCGCTTTGAAGGCCGCGAAAAAGGGGAAGGCCGTTTATACCCCCACCCTCTTCTTCAAGTTCTACAGAGTCCTTGCAAAGCTTATGCCCCACGCGGTAATAATTCCTCTTGCAAAAACCTGATAAAAACAAAAGCATCGCTTTAGTTTGAGCGATGCTTTTTAATATTATTTCATTTCGTCGATGGTCAAGCTGTAGCTTTCAAGAAGCTCCGATAAAAAATACTCAAGAGAGGGAAGAGACATAGCCTTCAGTTTCTTTTCGGTAGACTCAGCGGCACTGTCAAAGTCGCGGTTGCCCGCCTTTTTCTCCTCAAGACACTTTATATAAGCACTGAGAGTATCTGCCGCCTTTAGAATTTTTCTTTCACCGTCGTTCAGGGCGCTTTCCGTTAAAAGAGGCTCGTAGTCCTCTCTCAAAAATTCGGGAAGTTTTGAAAGGAGCATCTCCGTGGTCTCTGCTTCGATCTTTTTGTAGGCGCCCTTGATGTCCTCGTTGTAATATTTTACGGGAGTGGGCATGTCTCCAGTGATGATCTCGGGCGCATCGTGATAAAGAGCCGTGAGAGCGATTTTTTCAGCATTCAAAGAGCCTCCGTAGAGCTTGTTTTCGATCAAAGCCAGCGCGTGGGCAAGGACGGCGGTCTGGTATAAATGCTCGCTGAGGGTCTCTGTTTCAACGTTACGCATAAGGCCCCATCGCCTGATATATTTAGTTCGGTTTATATATGCGAAAAAGTGATTCACGTTTGATTTCCTCCGCGGAAAGTAGTTAGTTATTTATATTTTACATTGAAAAGAAGAGAAAATCAAGAGGCAGTTTCACTGTGCATAAAAATTCACCATATAGAGCAATATTTTTCCATAACCCCTTGCACATTAAATACTGTTGTGATATAATTCTTATGTTTTAAAATTATAAGAAACAGAGGTTTTCCCAATGACTTATCTTGAAAGAGTTCTTGCGTCTGTCAAAGAGAAGTATTCCTACCAGCCCGAGTTCGTTCAGGCTGTTACAGAGGTTTTTGAGTCTCTTGCTGACGTAATCGAGAAGAATGAAGCTCTCTACGAAAGAGAAGCTATCCTTGAAAGACTTGTTGAGCCTGACCGCCAGATCATGTTCCGCGTTCCGTGGGTTGATGATGCAGGCAACATCCAGGTAAACACAGGTTTCAGAGTACAGTTCAATAACTCCATCGGTCCTTACAAGGGCGGACTTCGTCTCCATCCTTCCGTAAACCTCGGTGTTATCAAGTTCCTTGGCTTTGAGCAGGTA
>JAZULS010000108.1:0-10884 GCA_045603205.1 Eubacteriales bacterium
GGCGCAGCGCTTCACGAGTATACCGCGGTGTGTCCCATTCCCGTGGGAAGCGGCAACGACTTTATCAAGACTTTCGAGGGCATCCCAAAGGAAGCATTCCTCGATATTGATGCCTGTATAAACGGAGAGGAGATCCCCTGCGACCTGATGCGTGTAGAGGACAAGTACAGCATAAACATCATCTCCGTGGGACTTGACGCGGTTACAGGTATGCGTCAGTCTTCCTTCAAGCGTCTGCCCGGCGTTTCCGGAAGTGCGGCGTACAAGCTGGCTCTCGGCGCATCCTTCCTCACCGCTATGAAGAACAAGATCTCTTTCGACATTGACGGCGAGCCCGTTGACGTTGGAAGCGAATACGTAACTCTCGGCGTTCTCGGCAACGGACGTTGGTACGGCGGCGGCTTCAAGGCAACTCCCTACGCTGAGATAAACGACGGTCTTATGGATTTCATCACCATACATACCATCTCCCGCTTTGAATTTTTGAAATACGTCGGAATTTATAAAAGAGGCGAGCATATCGAGAAGATGCCTGCGGTAAAATATATGAGAGGCCGCAAAGTGAGAATGTTCGCAGAGCATCCCATCACCATTCAGCTTGACGGAGAGATATTCAACATCAAAAATCCCGAGATTGAGCTGGTGCCCAGTGCCGTTAAGATAATCCTGCCGAAAACGGAAAAATAAGGCGGCTAATTTCACTACTCAGGTAACATAAAAATGAAAATTTACGAAAACATCGGTCAGCTTGTGGGAAAAACTCCTCTGGCTCAACTGAAAAAATACTCCGCAGTGCGGGGACTCCACGCCAGACTCCTTGCAAAGCTTGAATATTTCAATCCGGCGGGAAGCGTAAAGGACAGAGTAGCCCTGAAAATGATCGAGGACGCTGAAGCGGCCGGAATTTTAAAAAGCGGCGCTATGATAATCGAGCCTACCAGCGGAAACACGGGTATCGGACTTGCCGCGGTAGCCGCCTACAAGGGGTACAAAGCTGTGTTCACCATGCCCGAGACTATGAGCATAGAACGCAGAAAACTTCTTTCGGCGTACGGAGCCGAGATAGTTCTGACCCCCGCCGCAGAAGGAATGACGGGAGCCATCCGTCGTGCCGAAGAGATAAAAGCAGAAAATGAGGGTGCAGTTATCCTCGGTCAGTTCGTAAATCCTTCAAATCCCGATGCTCACTTTTTGACTACGGGTCCCGAGATTTGGGAAGACACCGACGGTGACGTTGACATATTCGTGGCAGGTGTCGGTACGGGCGGAACTCTCAGCGGATGCG
This sequence comes from Eubacteriales bacterium, assembly GCA_045603205.1. Classification (GTDB taxonomy): domain Bacteria; phylum Bacillota; class Clostridia; order Oscillospirales; family CAG-272; genus RUG11130. Next base: position 1,286 of record JAZULS010000108.1, read on the forward strand.
GAAAATATCTGAAAAGTAAGAACGCGAACATTAATATCGTCGCTGTAGAGCCCTCTGACTCTCCCCTTCTCAGCGGTGGAGTGGCAGGTCCTCACGGTCTTCAGGGGATCGGAGCTAACTTTATCCCCGACACGCTGGACACCGATATCTACGACGAGATCATCACCGTCAGCACCGACGAAGCCTACGAAGCTTGCCGAAATATCGCGAAAAGCGAAGGCTACCTTGTGGGAATCAGCTCAGGCGCGGCTCTCGTTGCGGCAGAGAAAATAGCGGCAAGAGAAGAAAACCGCGGCAAAACCATCGTCGTTCTTCTCCCCGACTCGGGAGAAAGATACCTTTCCTGCGAAGGACTATTTTAAAATAATTTCAAAACAAGATGCGAAGATTTAACTCTGCATCTTGTTTTTTTGTTTTCTTTGTGTTATAATGAATATACCCCCGAGGGGTATATTAGGGAGGTGTACACCTATGGACTGCAACTGTTGTGATTCACGCAAGAGCACCTTGCGCGACGATGAATACAAGAAAAAGCTGATAAACCGACTGAGCCGCATCGAAGGTCAGGTAAGAGGACTTCGAAAAATGGTAGAGGAAGACGTGTACTGCACGGACATTCTCACCCAGTCCTCCGCTATAAGTGCGGCCCTCGACGGATTCAGCCGCGAACTTTTAGGGGAGCATATCAAGAGCTGTGTCACGAAGGGCATCCGGGAAGGAGACCCCAAGATCGTTGACGAGCTTCTTGACATTCTCCGAAAAATGATGTAAAGGAGAATAAATATGGATAGATTTACTGTTACAGGCATGACCTGTGCCGCTTGCTCCGCAAGGGTAGAAAAAGCCGTAAATGCCGTGGAGGGGATCACCTCCTGCTCCGTGAATCTTCTTACAGGGGATATGGTTACGGAGGGGGCGTCTGCCGAAAAGGTTATCGAAGCGGTAGTCGCCGCAGGTTACGGAGCAACCCTCAAAGGCGGCAAGCAAAAATACTCCGGCGGCGACAAAACAGACGCGGAAACGAAAGGTATCAGAACAAGGCTTATCGCTTCCCTTTGCTTTCTCCTTTTTTTGATGTACGTGTCAATGGGACATATGATGCTGTCCTTCCCCGTCCCCCGATTTCTTGAAGACTCCCACACCGCCATGGGACTGCTGCAGCTTATCCTTTCCGGTGTGGTAATGGTGATAAATCAAAAGTTCTTCATAAGCGGCTTCAAAGGACTCATTAATCGCTCGCCAAATATGGACACTCTCGTAGCCCTTGGGTCGGGAGCGTCCTTCGTCTACAGTACCTACGTTCTTTTCAAAATGGCTGTAGCTGAAAGCACGGGCAACACTGAGCTCACTCACAGCCTCTCCCACGAATTCTATTTTGAATCTGCCGCTATGATCCTGACGCTTATCACCGTTGGAAAGCTGCTCGAATCCCTTGCCAAGGGAAAGACCACCGACGCGCTGAAAAGCCTTATGAGCCTCGCACCTAAGACGGCGATCCTTATAAGAGGCGGCGAAGAAATGGAAGTCCCCGTGGAGGAAGTGGTAAAGGGGGACGTGTTCGTGGTCCGTCCGGGAGGCAAAATTCCCGTGGATGCCGTGATAATTGAGGGAGAATGTGCAGTTGACGAGTCAAGCCTTACGGGAGAAAGCATACCCGTAGACAAAAAGGCAGGAGAAGCGGTTTCAGCCTCCACCGTGAATTTGTCGGGATATATAAAATGCCGTGCCACCCGCGTAGGAGAAGACACCACCATCGCACAGATAATTGAGATGGTCAGCAGTGCAAACTCCACGAAGGCTCCTATTGCAAAGGTAGCCGACAAGGTATCCGGAGTCTTCGTTCCCGTGGTGATAGGCATCTCACTTTTGTGCATTGCGGTTTGGCTGATACTTGGCGAGGGTATCGGTTTCGCTCTTGAAAGAGGCATTTCCGTTCTCGTCATAAGCTGTCCCTGCGCTCTCGGTCTTGCTACACCCGTTGCGGTAATGGTGGGAAGCGGTGTCGGCGCAAAAGGCGGAATTTTGTTCAAAACAGCCGCTTCTCTTGAGGCTGCAGGAAGAACACAGATCGTGGTCCTTGATAAACCAGGCACCATCACCTACGGAAAGCCTGAAATTTGCGACGTTATCCCCTCTCGCGGCGTATCAGAAAACGAACTTCTCCGCTTCGCCTACGCACTTGAAGCAAAAAGCGAGCATCCCCTTGCCTTGGCTATAGTGAAGGGTGCCGAAGCGTGGAAAATTCCCCTTTTGCCCAGCGAAAACTTCAAGATTCACTCAGGAAACGGACTTTCAGCCACCGTTGAAGGCTCCTTTGTTGTTGGAGGTAAAGCAGATTTCATCAAAGAATTTGCTCCACTTGAAGAAGATGTCATAACTCTTGCCGAAAACCTTGCGAAAGACGGAAAAACGCCTCTCTATTTCGCAAAGGGTGGGAAACTTCTCGGAATCATCGCCGTGTCCGACAAGATCAAGGAAGACAGTACCCTTGCCGTGGCAGAACTCAGAAAAATGGGTCTTCGAGTGGTCATGCTGACGGGAGACAATACTATCACCGCCCGTGCCGTAGCTGCTTCCGCTGGAATCGACGAGGTCGTGGCTGGTGTAATGCCGGAGGGTAAGGCTGACACAGTAAACAAACTTCGACTTGAGGGCAAGGTTGCAATGGTAGGCGACGGAGTCAACGACGCTCCCGCTCTCGTCAGTGCAGATACGGGCATCGCCATCGGTGCAGGCGTTGACGTAGCCATCGACTCAGCCGACGTTGTACTGATGAAAAGTCGTCTGTCGGACGTATGCTCCGCTATAAAACTCAGCCGTGCTACCCTCAAGAAAATACATGAAAACCTCTTCTGGGCGTTCATCTACAACGTCATCGGCATTCCCCTTGCCGCAGGTGCGTTTATAAATCTCTTCGGTTGGGAATTAAGTCCCATGTTCGGTGCCGCCGCCATGAGTCTGTCAAGCTTCTGCGTAGTAACAAATGCTCTGAGGCTGAATTTCTTCAAAATGAAGAATTTAAAACAGGTCGAAGGGTCCCCTGCCCCGGGAAATGAAAATAATAATGAATTAACAAACACAAAGGAGAAAACCAATATGAAAAAGACAGTAATGATCGAAGGAATGATGTGTCCCCACTGCGAAGCTCACGTAAAGCGCGGTCTTGAGGCTCTTGAGGGAGTGGTTGCCGTTACTGCAAGCCACACTGCAAAGAGTGCTGAGATAGAGTCTACCGTAGAGATCTCCGACGAGCTTATCCGCAAGGTAGTTGAAGGTCTCGGATACAAGATGATCTGACTTTCTACAATTAAAAAGCGAGGTGGTTTTCACCTCGCTTTTTCTATACCTTTTTATAAGGCAAAAAAATCCCGTGTCTTTTTCAAGACACGGGTATTTTTATGTTAAGTTATGCAGCGAGATCTGCTTCCTCGATGGTGAGGTTGAAGTTCTCGATGTAATCCTCATACAGATCAGTATAGGATGTGTAGCCCTTATAGATATAGTAGCTGTAGTCGTAGTCACCGCTCTTGGGCTCAACCTCGCCGTCAGCGTTTACAACAACGTTGTCAATATCCACGAAGAGGTAGTACTTTGTAGCCTTCTCGAGTTCGGAGTCGTCGAGAGTTACGGAATATACGAGCCAGAGAGTATTCTTGTCGTAGCTGCTGGTGTTCTTGGGAACTGTAAGAACAGCCTTGTAGAGCTTGAAGTCATCGCTGATCTTCTGATTCTTGTAGTCACCGTAGTAGCTGCCGTGAACTACCCATTCCCAATCCTCATAAAGCTTGTTGTAGATCTTCTCTTCGTACGCTTCGGAGATAGCTGTAAAGTCAGCGTCCTCGGTAGTTGTCATATACTCGCCGAGACCCTCAACAGTTACGTCAACGCTGAGGTTGGTGAGAACAACGCCGCCATCGTCGGTGAAGGAATCAGCATCGTAGTTGGTGTACATATTTACTGTATCGCCGTTGGAAAGGTTGTAGCTGTTGTCAACCCAGATACCGAAGGAGCTGTTGTAGCCTGTTCCGTCAACGTACTCGTAGTATACGTAGTTGTCGCCTTCCTTGAAGGTGAAGGTCATGTTGCCTACGGTAACAGTCTTCGCCTCAACGGCAACAACGTCCGCGTCACCGTCGCCGTCAACACCTGTGAAGTTTACGGTAAAGTTGGAGAGAACGTCGAACTCTTCGGGCTCGGTGAGGCCTTCAACGGTAACCTCCTTGGTGAGACCATCGAGAATTACGCCGTATTCCTGAAGACGTGTGCTGGATGTATCAACGGTGATGGTAAGCACGTCGCCGTTGGAAAGGTTGTATGTATCACCGGAGATGTATACGTAGAAGGAGCCGCTGTCGGTGTAGTCGTTAGCGTTGCTGTACTCTTCGTAGTATACGTAGTAATCGTTTTCGCTTACTCTGAAGCTTACGTCACCTGCCTTGTTCTCAACTGCAGAAGACTTGAGCTGTGCTCTTCCGTATCCGTCAACACCGGTGAACTCGATGCTGAAGTTGTCAAGAAGGTTGTAAACGGAAGCCTCGGGAAGTCCCTCAACCTTATACTTGAATTCTCTGGTCTTAGCCTTGATGTCGTACTTCTTAGCAACACCCTCGTCGAAGGTGAGAGTGTAGATGATCTCGTCGCCGTTGGAAAGCTTGCCGTTGGTCTTTCCTTCGGGATAAGTAACGTCTACGTGATAAGCAGAGCTAAGTGCCATAGAGTCAGCCCAAAGCTTTGCGATCTTACCACCTGCGTTTGCAAGGTCAGACCAGCTTCCATACTGAGCGTTCTTGATCTGTTCAACCGCCTTCTTACCGAGAACGTCAGTAACTAATGTTTCACTGTCGAATTCGTAAGTGATGGTTGCGTAGTTGTTGTAGCCTGTAACAGTAGCAGACATGTACTTGTCAAGCTTGATGCTCTTGGGCTGGCAGAGAATGATGATGAGAATAACGATGAGAGCAAGAACACCGCCGATGATGCCTCCGCCGATCATCTTCTGCTTCTTTGTGAGCTTTGAAAAATCAAACTTCTTCTTGGGTGCTGCTACAGGAGCCGCATAAACGGGAGTCGCCTGAGGAGCCGCATAAACGGGCTCTGCCTGAGGCTGTGCTGCCGCGGGAGTCTGAGCCGCACCGCAGTTGTCGCAGAATGCTGAGCCGTCAGCAAGCTGCTTTCCGCATTTTTCGCAAAACATAAAAAATCCTCCGTATCTGTAATTAGTTTTTTTGAACAATAAAACCGCCGATACACACGGTTGTTATTCGATTTTTCGGTATGTACGATGCTTTACGACAATAAGCTACAGCATCTGACAACACCAAGTTGATTATAACATAATACGTATCTTTTTGCAAGTAAATATATACGGTTTTGTAATATTTTTGAAATAATTATATGATGTTTTTTCAAAAAAAGAACAGTCGTGCCCGATAAGAACACGACTGCTTCGAAATATCTGATTAAAGGATGCTGAAGTTTACCACAAGGGCTGCAAATACGATAGATACCATGGAGAGAAGCTTGATCAGAATGTTGATAGCAGGTCCTGCGGTATCCTTGAAGGGGTCACCCACGGTGTCTCCTACAACTGCCGCCTTGTGACAGTCGGAGCCCTTACCGCCGTGTGTTCCGCTTTCAATGTACTTCTTAGCGTTATCCCACGCTCCGCCGGAGTTGGACATGAACACTGCAAGAAGGAATCCGGAAACGGTGGCACCAGCGAGCATTCCAACAACGCCTGTGCAACCGAGAACGAGACCTACAACAACGGGAACAACGACAGCAACCACTGTGGGAAGGACCATCTCACGGAGAGAAGAACGTGTGCAAAGGTCAACGCACTTTGCGTAATCGGGATCAGCCTCACCTGCCATGAGACCGGTGATCTCTCTGAACTGACGGCGAACCTCCTTAACGACGCTCTGTGCCGCACGACCTACGGACTCCATTGTAAGAGCCGCAAACACGAAAGGCAGACAAGCACCAACGAAAAGTCCGATAAGAACTGTAGGATTCATTACTGAGAGGTCAGCGATCTTCGCCGCTCCGCCCTCAATAGTATTGATCTTTTCAATGTAAGAAGCCATAAGTGCAAGAGCAGTAAGTGCCGCAGAGCCGATGGCAAAGCCCTTACCTGTTGCAGCTGTTGTGTTTCCGAGGGAGTCAAGGGCGTCTGTACGCTGACGAACTTCCTCATCAAGGCCTGACATCTGTGCGATTCCGCCTGCGTTATCCGCAACGGGACCGTAAGCATCGGTAGCGAGAGTGATTCCGAGAGTAGAGAGCATACCTACCGCCGCAAGAGCGATACCGTAAAGTCCCATAGCACCGCTTTCAGCACCGCCGGAAACGAAGTAAGCAACAATTACGCAGATCGCGATGATTACGATAGGAAGTGCAGTAGAGAGCATACCCAGAGAGAGACCGCTGATCATAACGGTTGCTGTTCCTGTCTCGGAAGAAGCAGAAAGCTTCTGGGTGGGCTTATATGTGTCGGATGTAAAGTATTCGGTGGACTGACCGATAAGTACACCTGCAACAAGTCCTGCAAGGATCGCGAAATAGAATGTCCAGTTTTCAGCGCCGAGTATAAAATATACTGCGGGGAACGCGATAAGCGCGATAAGAATAGCGGAGAAATTTGTTCCGCGGCTGAGAGCTGTGAGAAGATTCTTCTGGCTTGCTCCCTCTTTTGTACGAACAAGGAACGTTCCGAGGATAGAGCAGAAAATACCGATAGTTGCAAGAATAAGAGGAAGAGCCATAGCCTTGATGTCCCCTGCGAATGCCGCAACACCCAGAGCGGACGCGGAGATGATGGATCCCACGTAAGACTCGTAAAGGTCAGCACCCATACCCGCAACGTCACCTACGTTGTCGCCTACGTTGTCGGAGATAACAGCAGGGTTTCTCGGGTCATCTTCGGGAATACCTGCCTCAACCTTACCTACAAGGTCAGCACCAACGTCAGCAGCCTTGGTGAAGATACCGCCGCCTACACGTGCAAAAAGTGCCATGGAGGAAGCACCCATACCGAAGGTAAGCATAGCGCCGGTGATCTCGGAAGGAGTACAGCCGAAGACATACTTCAGAAGAGTGAACCAGATAGCGATATCGAGAAGTCCAAGCCCTACCACAGTGAATCCCATAACGGAACCTGCCGAGAAAGCAACGCGGAGTCCACGGTTCAGACCCTCGCGGCAAGCATTAGCAGTTCTCGCATTGGAAAGTGTGGCTATCTTCATACCAACAAAGCCTGAAAGTCCGGAGAAGAATCCACCGGTCATAAATGCGAAAGGCACGTAGGGAGTAAGCAGACCAAACAGTGCCATTGCTGACAGAATTACAAACAGAGCCGCAAAGAAAACGAGAACGATAGCATACTGACGCTTCAGATATGCGTTAGCACCGCTTCTGATAGATTTTGAGATCTTCATCATCTTCTCCGTTCCTTCAGAGAAGCCAAGAACTCTTTTTGCCATAACAAGAGCAAAAGCAAGGGCGGCAAGAGAGCCGATGAAGGTCATTATGATAAGATATTTTTCCATAATTAATTCCCTTTTTAAACTTTCTTTTTTCTATAACCTACATTCTAACTCTTTTTTGGGGATTTGTCAACTGTTCATATGCTGTTTTTACGGTTATTTGTTGTTATTTCGCTGTTAATTATGTAAAAAAACGATTCCATCTTCATTTTCAAACCTAACACTCATAGGTCTACATAAAAAAGACCGTACCCCTCGCAAGAAGTCTCACGAAGGGGTACGTAAATGTTAAATTTTATCATTCAGGGAACTCAATTGAGTAATAGTAGTAATTGTACGTTGACATACCGTAACTGTAAATACAGCTTCTGTATTTGGTCACGTCCGTGCCGTTCATCTGAAGTTTACGCTTAGCGGTACCGCTATATGTCACCATCCCCAGCACCGAATCCTGAAGAGACGCGTTTCTCGTACCCGTGTAGGAAAGTCTGTTGCCGTAAAGCACGTTTCCCGTCCCCTTCACCGTCACTGTAACGGAGGAAGCGTTGCCGTTTTCATCGGTTATCTGTGTCTTCAAAAAAGCTTTTCCTGTACCCGCCGTATCCACGGTATAGATCTCCAGTTTGCCCGTATAATCATCCACCGCAACAAGATAAACATCCCCTTTTGCAGTCTCCTTAACGGCAAACTGATAGTTGCCGACGGGATTCACAAAAGAAAGCAGCACGTTTGATCTCACGGTCTTGAAATCGTTGTTAACGTCGTAGATATTACAATAGTATCCTCTGCTGCTGCCGCTTTGTGTTCGGGTATAAATAACGTAGAGGTGACCCTTTGACGTAAGATATGTGGTTCCTCCTGCATAGTGACACGCGCTTGCCTGGGTCACTGTCCCGTTCGGATTTTTCTGGAAACGCTGATACTGAGGCTCGTATATGTCGTCCACCAGCACACACTTCTCCTGACGCATATTGGGAATTCTGTAAAGATACAGTGCATCGAAAAGATAACCAGCGGAATTTTCAAAGGACACACCTACCGCCGCAGAAAGCGCATCTGAGGGAGCATTTCTCTGGCTTACAAAGTAGATGCCCCCCTTACCGTCAGGGTATGCGTGATGATAACTCACTCTGTAGGGAAGCTCTACCCAATAGTTTTGATCCACCCACTTTTCGGCCTTTATGTCGTAGATAAACCATGACAAGCAGCCGGGAGCCTCTCCTCCTGAAAATATGGCATAAAGTTTTCCGCACTTTTCATCAAGGATGGGCTGATAGTACCCGTAACCCGAAACACCGCTTCGCTTAAATTTCGAAACGGTATTGACGGATTTAACGACGGTGTCCGTTTTAGTGTCGATCTTGTATACCGTCATAAACGCCGCTTCGCCGTTGTGCTGGGTGAAACCGTAGTCCCAGTCATAGGTAAAGGCGGTCACGTAGATCATACCGTCTTTTCCTGCCAGAACGTTAGGAGCACAGCTACCCTGATGCACAGGGTATTCACCGCTACAGATCTTGGTATACCCATTGGAGGTCACCTTAACGAGAACGAAGGTGCTGTATACTACGGCGGCAGTTCCGCCTGCATACGGTACTTCCTTTTTGATATATTCGTCATCGGCAAAAACGATATATGTTCCATTTTCATTCCGTACAACGCGGCTTTCTACCCAGCCGTGCTTACCAAATGCCGTTGCGGTGAACTTATTCAAAGCAGAACCGTCGGTTACGAGGCTTGCCTGAGAGATCTTGATACCGTCTGCAACAACTGCGTCGCCATAGTCTATCTCTCCGATGTTATCGGGATTCGGGTCAAAGGGGTCGGTGTTTACAACGGGTGGCTTCGCGGGCTTAATATTGGACGTTGCCGCAAGGATAACAGCGGCGGTGATTCTCGTCATGTCCCCCTTGGGGTTAAAATATCCGTTATTGTCGCCGTTGATAATGCCAAGGCTTACGCATGCTTCTACGTCAGCCTTTGCCCATGAGGAGACCTTATTCAGGTCCTTGATCTCCTTCTGAGTGTCACCGGACGTAGGAAGCTCCATAAAGTTGAGGTAAGAAATTGCGAACTTAGCCGCCTGCTCACGGGTAACGGCCTTCTCAGGCTGGA
>JAZULS010000109.1:0-5726 GCA_045603205.1 Eubacteriales bacterium
ATTCCAGGGGCTGCGGACTTTGTATCGACGTATGTCCGAAGCTCCAGCTCCCACTTTCACCCGATAAGATCAACAAGAGGGGTCACCACCCTGCAGAGATCACCGATCAGGGCGCCTGCATCGGATGTGCGTTCTGCGCAACCATGTGCCCCGACTGCATCATTACTGTTGAGAAATAATTAGTTAAGAGTCCATAACTTTGGCTCGGAAAGGTTATAAAAATGGCAGATAAGGTTTTAATGAAAGGAAACGAAGCGATCGCTGAGGCGGCTATCATCGCAGGATGTCGTCACTACTTCGGTTATCCTATCACTCCTCAGACAGAGATCGCTGCATATATGGCAAAGAGAATGCCGAAGATCGGCGGATGCTTCCTTCAGGCGGAAAGCGAGATCGCGGCAATCAATATGGTATACGGAGTTGCATCCGCGGGTCTTCGCGTTATGACCTCCTCCTCCAGCCCCGGAATCTCCCTCAAGGGTGAGGGACTCTCCTATCTTGCAGGTTCTGACCTCCCCTCCCTCATCGTTAACGTACAGAGAGGCGGTCCCGGTCTCGGCGGTATCCAGCCCAGCCAGTCCGACTACTTCCAGGCAACAAAGGCAGGCGGTCACGGTGACTTCCGTATGATCGTTCTCGCTCCTGCTTCCGTTCAGGAAATGGCAGAGCTTACCGTTAAGGGCTTTGAGCTTGCTGACAAGTACCGTATGACCTCCATGATCCTTGCAGACGGTACTATGGGTCAGATGATGGAGCCCGTTGAACTTTCCCTGGACGTTAAGGCTGCTCCTGAGAAGCCTTGGGCAACCAACGGCACAAAGATGCAGAGACCTCACAACATCACAAACTCTCTTTCCCTCGTTCCCGAGGAGCTTGAGGAGTTGAATTTCGCGCGTTACGAAAGATATGCCGAGATCGAAGCAAACGAGACGATGTACGAAGAATATCTTATGGATGACGCTGAGATATGCATCGCCGCATTCGGTATCGCTGCTCGCGTATCAAGAAACGCGGTTGACGAGGCAAGACGCCAGGGTATCAAGGTAGGTATGATCCGTCCCATCACCCTGTGGCCCTTCCCCAAGGCACCCTTTGAGGCAGCTGCAGACAAGGTTAAGTCCTTCATCTCCGTAGAACTTTCTATGGGTCAGATGATCGAGGACGTAAAGCTTGCTTCAGGTTGCAAGCGCCCAGTAACTCTCTGCAACAGAGCAGGCGGTATGATCCCTACACCCGAGCAGGTGCTCGAAGCAATCAAAAAAGCTAACGAAAACGGAGGTGCGAACTAATGGTAGTATTTGAAAAGCCCCATGCACTGACAGACGCTCCCTTTCACTATTGCCCCGGTTGTACACACGGTATAGTTCACCGCCTTGTAGCCGAGGTTATCGACGAGCTTGGTATCGAGGGAAGAACCATCGGTATCGCTCCCGTTGGATGCTCCGTTATGGCATACAATTACTTCAACTGTGACATGATCGAGGCGGCACACGGCCGTGCTCCCGCAGTTGCAACCGGCGTTAAGCGCGCTGACCCCGAAAACCACATCGTGTTTACTTATCAGGGTGACGGCGACCTTGCCTCCATCGGTATGGCAGAGACCGTTCACGCTGCAGCCCGTAACGAAAATATCACCATCATCTTCATCAACAATGCGATCTACGGTATGACAGGCGGACAGATGGCTCCTACGTCTCTTCCCGGTCAGGTAACACAGACTTCACCCTACGGACGTGACGTAAACCATTGTGGTTACCCCGTAAAGGTCTGCGAGATGCTCAGCCAGCTTGAAGGCCCCGAGTATCTTGAGAGAGTTACCGTAAACAGCGTAAAGAATATCAAGAACGCTAAGAAGGCTATCAAGAAGGCATTCCAGAATCAGGTTAACGGCAAGGGATTCTCTCTTGTTGAGGTTCTTTCCACCTGTCCTACCAACTGGGGTATGACTCCTACCGATGCGCTGAAGTGGATCGACGACAAGATGATCCCCTACTATCCTCTCGGCGTATACAAGGACAGATCTGCAGCAAAGGAGGAGAAGTAAGATGACAACCAAGTATTTATTCTCCGGATTCGGTGGACAGGGTATCCTTTTCTCCGGTAAGTTTATCGCATACAAGGGTCTCACAGGCGGCAAGCAGGTAAGTTGGCTTCCTTCCTACGGTCCCGAGATGCGCGGAGGTACAGCAAGCTGCGGAGTTATCGTCAGCGACGGCGCTGTAGGCTCTCCCATCGTATCAAATCCCGACGTTCTCATCGCTATGAACCTTCCTTCTCTTGACAAGTACGAGGATTCTGTAGTACCCGGTGGTATGATCTTCCTCGACAGCACTCTTATCGAGAGAAAGGTAAAGAGAGACGACGTTAAGGTCTACTATATTCCCGCAACAGCCCTTGCAGGCGAAAACGGCTTCCCCACACTTGCCAATATGATCATGGTAGGTAAGGTCCTCGAGGCGACCGGTGACTATTCCGAGTCGAGCATCGAGGCGACCCTTGCAAAGGTTATTTCCGCAAAGCGTGCAGATATGTTTGAGATCAACAAGAAGGCTCTCAAGCTGGGCGCTGAGTATTGATCCTATATCAGGAGGATATAACAATGGAAATTAAGATCACAAAAACTGAAAATCCTGCCGTAAAGCCTGACAGCAGCACACTTGGCTTCGGTAAGATCTTCACAGACCATATGTTTATGATGGATTATTCCCGTGAGGAAGGCTGGCACGACGCCAGAATCGTTCCCTTCGGTAATCTTTCCATTCATCCCGCGTCCACAGTGCTTCACTACGGAAGTGAGATCTTCGAGGGACTGAAGGCATACCGCCGTGCAGACGGAGAGGTTCAGCTGTTCAGACCTATGGAGAACATCCGCCGTATGAACGTTTCCGCTGAGCGTCTCTGTCTGCCTCAGCTTCCCGAGGAAGAGACCCTTGAGGCTCTTAAGACCTACGTTTCTCTTGAGAAGGACTGGACTCCTGCGGCTCCCGGCACGTCTCTTTATCTCCGTCCCTTTATGTTCGGAAACGACGAAACTCTCGGTGTTCACGCAGTACATAACGCCACCTTCATAATCATCGCGTCTCCCGTAGGCAGCTACTACAAGGAAGGAATTAACCCCGTTCGCATTATGATCGAGGACGAGGACGTTCGCGCTGTAAGAGGCGGTACAGGTTACGCTAAGTGCGGCGGTAACTACGCGGCAAGTAACAGAGCAGGCGAGAGAGCAGAGAAAAAAGGCTATTCTCAGGTACTTTGGCTCGACGGCGTTGAGAGAAAGTATATCGAAGAGGTTGGCGCGATGAACGTAATGTTCAAGATCGCAGGTGAGGTAGTAACTCCCATGCTGTCCGGTTCCATTCTTCCCGGTATCACCAGAAAGTCCATTATCGAGGTTCTGAAGAGCGAGGGATATAAGATCACCGAGCGTCTTCTCAGCATCGATGGGCTTGGAGCGGCTATGGCAAACGGAACTCTTGGAGAGGCTTGGGGATGCGGTACAGCGGCGGTTGTATCTCCCATCGGTGAGCTTTGCTACAAGGGTGTTAAGTACCAGGTAAGCGACGGCGGCATCGGTGAAGTTACCCAGCATCTTTACGATACCCTCACAGATATTCAGTGGGGCAGAAGCGAAGACAAGTTCGGCTGGACGGTTACAGTCGAGTAAGTGAAAATAGCAAGGAAGAGTACTTTTTTGTTATCCTGCGTTTTTTGTCATCGTTGATTAAAATGCAATCGTTGTAGAATATGTATGTATATTCTACACAACGGAACCATCTCAGACGCCGAAGTTTCCGCCTGCGGCTCCTCCTTGGCTCCCTTATTTTGAGGTTTGGTTCGTATAATCAATAACCAAGAGCGAAAACTATTGAAAATTTTCAATAGTTTTCGCTTATTTATTTTTTTAAATTAATGAAACATTATTTAAAAGAAAAAAGCCAAGGAGATGAAGTGCGGAGCACGAAGAAACTTCGGCGTCTGAGATGGTTCTTGCGGACGATTTAAGAAGTACATAATATAAGAAAACCAAGACGTACGATTTCTGTTGACAATCGTACGTCGGATTCTTGCAGTCGTCTGCGGCGAAAGTTTTAAACCATACAAAATTATAGAAACAAAACAGGCGAAAACATCCCCCACAAAGAAGATCCCCCATGCGAAACCGTATGAGGGATCTTTTACTATTCGGATATTATTCGTAAAGCTTGCCGTACTTGGTAAGTCTTTCGTACTTAGCCTTAGCGTTTGCTTCAGCCTGCTTGAAGAGCTTTTCAGCTCTCTCAGGGTTAGCCGCCGCAAGTCTGGAGTAACGGTTTTCGCTCTTGATGAACTCGATGTAGTCGCCTGTGGGCTCCTTGGAGTCAAGAGTGAAGGGATTCTTACCCTCAGCCTTAGCCGCAGGATTGTAGCGGAACATCTGCCAGTAGCCTGCCTCAACGGCGCGCTTCATTTCCAGCTGGCAGTTGGTCATACCGCCCTTGACACCGTGCATTTCACAAGGTGCGTAAGCGATTACGATGGAAGGTCCTTCGTAAGCCTCAGCCTCAAGGAGAGCCTTCATGGTCTGATTCATGTCAGCGCCCATTGCGATCTGTGCAACGTATACGTAGCCGTAGGACATAGCGATCTCAGCGTGGTTCTTCTTGCCGATAGCCTTACCTGCCGCCGCGAACTGAGCAACCTGACCGATGTTAGAAGCCTTGGACGCCTGTCCGCCTGTGTTGGAGTAAACCTCGGTATCGAATACCATGATGTTTACGTTCTCACCGGAAGCGATAACGTGGTCGAGACCGCCGAAACCGATGTCGTATGCCCAACCGTCACCACCGAAGATCCAGATGGACTTCTTGGAGAGGTAGTTCTTCTCAGCGAGGATCTTTCTTTCAGTTTCACAGGTGGGGCAGCTGTCACCGCAAACACGGCTCTCAAGAAGTGTAATGAGCTCACGGGTAGCCGCTTCATTAGCCGGACCGTCGTCGATGGTGTCGAGGTATGCGTCAACCTTAGCCTGAGCCTCAGGGCAGTCGGAGTAGTCGAGAGACTTCACGTAGCCGATAAGACGCTCGCGGATAGTCTTCTGACCGAGGAACATACCGAGACCGTGCTCAGCGTTGTCCTCGAAGAGGGAGTTAGCCCATGCGGGACCGCGTCCGCTTTCCTTATTTACTGTGTAAGGAGTTGCGGGAGCGGAGCCACCCCAGATGGAGGAGCATCCCGTAGCGTTGGAGATGTACATTCTCTCACCGAATAGCTGAGTTACGAGACGAGCGTAAGAGGTCTCAGCGCATCCTGCACAAGAGCCGGAGAACTCAAGGAGAGGCTGCTTGAACTGGCTTGCCTTAACGGTCTTGCCGATGATCTCGGGCTTCTCTGCAACCTTGGATACCGCGTAATCCCAAGCCGCCTGCTGGTCAAGCTGAGATTCCTGAGAAACCATCTCAAGGGCTCTCTTGCCTTCCTTAGTGGGACAAGCCTTAACGCAGAGGGTACAACCCATACAGTCAAGGGGAGAGATTGCCATTGTAAACTTGTAGTTTGTCTTGATAACGGGCTTAGATGCGAACTTGGTGGATTCAGGAGCCGCAGCAGCTTCTTCCTCGGTCATAGCGAAGGGACGGATAGCCGCGTGAGGACATACGAATGCACACTGGTTACACTGGATACAGTTTTCTGCGTGCCATACGGGAACGTCAACTGCAACGCCGCGTTTTTCGTAAGCAGCGGAGCCC
>JAZULS010000110.1:0-1502 GCA_045603205.1 Eubacteriales bacterium
TTCGCATTTCTGATTCTTGTCAGCATATCTGCGATTACGTCTGAAATCTGCATTGTTTTTTCCTCCTGTCATGCAAGTAAATATTCTTGCTGCCGCCTGCGTAGTGTAGTGTAGTCAGACGGCCGCACATCAACGGTTAAACTGAGTAGCTTGCCTCAGTTTCCTTTTGATGGGGACCTTCGCTCTCCCGCGGAAAGTGTCACGGGAGACGAAAGTGGATATTGCAAATCCGGTTTCCCGGAATGTGCACGGTAGTTTAGCTTACTCTATTACCAGGAAGCCTTTCTTACGCCGGGGATCTCGCCCTTGTAAGCAAGCTCTCTGAAGCAGATACGGCAGATGCCGTACTTGCGGAGGTAAGCGTGAGGTCTGCCGCAGATCTTGCAGCGGTTGTACTCTCTTGTAGAGAACTTCTGCTCCTTCTGCTGCTTGTTGATCATAGCTTTCTTTGCCATTTTTAATTCCTCCCCAAATTATTTCGCAAAGGGAGCGCCCATAAGTGTAAGGAGCTCTTTTGCTTCTTCGTCGGTGGTAGCTGTGGTTACGAAGCAGATGTCCATACCACGGATCTTGTCTACCTTTTCGTAGTCGATTTCGGGGAAAATGAGCTGTTCCTTGAGACCGAGTGCATAGTTACCGCGGCCGTCAAACGCATCGGGGTTGATACCCTTGAAGTCACGTACTCTGGGAAGAGCGAAGTTGAAGAGCTTGTCTACAAACTCATACATACGCTCGCCGCGGAGAGTAACCTTTGCGCCGATCTTCATTCCCTGACGGAGCTTGAAGTTAGCAACGGACTTCTTTGCGAATGTGGGAACTGCCTTCTGACCGGAGATCTCGGTAAGGTCGGTGATGATAGCATCGATAACCTTAGCATTCTCCTTAGCGTCGCCCGCGCCGATGTTGATAACAACCTTATCGAGCTTGGGGATCTGCATAACGCTCTTGTACTCGAACTTCTTCATGAGTGCAGGAGCAACGTCATTCTTGTACATCTCTGTAAGTCTTGCCATTTTATCCTACCTCCTGAATTAAAGTTCCTTGCCGCACTTTGCGCAAGTACGGATCTTCTTATCGCCGTCGATCTTGTGAGCTGCTCTTGTAGCACCGCACTTGTCGCAGTAAAGCTGGACCTTATCTGCATACATAGCGCCCTCGACCTCAACGATACCGCCGTTTTCCTGGGGCGGTCTGGGCTTAACGTGTTTCTTTACGATATTTACGCCCTCAACGATGACCTTTCCCTCCTTGGGGGAAACCTCAAGAACCTTACCGGTCTTGCCCTTGTCATCGCCGGAGATTACGATTACGGTGTCGCCCGTCTTTACATGAAGCTTCTTCATTTCGTCTACCTCCGTCTTACAGAACTTCCGGTGCAAGGGAGAGGATCTTTGTGAACTCGTTCTCACGGAGCTCGCGAGCTACAGGTCCAAAAATACGTGTTCCCTTGGGGTTCTTGTCTTCGTTAATTACTACTGCTGCGTTCTCATCGAACTTGATGT
>JAZULS010000111.1:0-2158 GCA_045603205.1 Eubacteriales bacterium
AGATATATGAGGTAAATTGATGGAATATTTTGAGCTTATCAGAAACAGATTTTCTGTTAGAAAATTCAAAAATGAAAAAGTAAAAAGCGAAGATATCAAAAAAATACTTGAGGCAGGTCATCTTGCTCCCACGGGATGTAATAATCAGCCTCAGAGGATCCTTGTGATAGACTCTGACGAGGGGCTTGAAAAGTTAAAGCGCTCTACAAAGTGTCACTTTAATGCTCCTTGCGCCATGCTGATCTGTTATCATCGCGACGAATGCTGGAAAAGACGCTACGACGGTCGCGACTGCGGTGTGGTCGATGCAAGCATCGTAACAACGCATATGATGCTGGCTGCAGCAGACATAGGCGTTGGCACAACGTGGGTGATGCACTTTGATCCCGAAGCGATAGTACTTGAGTTCAACGTGCCTGCGGAGTTTGATCCCGTTGCTCTGCTTGTAATGGGATATTCTGCTGACGATGCGGAAGTTAATTCCCTCCACTATCAGACAAAGCTCATTGAGGAAATTGTAAGTTATAACGAATTTTAAAGTTAAAAGCCTGCTTTGACGCGTAACAATGCGGTCAAGGCAGGCTTTCTTTTATTTTGTTTTAAGCTTCAAATATTCCTTAATTAGTGACAGAAGGAACTCGGTGTTACGCTGCCCTTTGGGAATCACGCAAGTAATTGCAGGTTTTGCGCCCAATGTTACTTTCATTCTCGTCTGAGGCATATTTCCTGCTAACGTAGAGATTACCACAGGGTCGATCTCAAGAGGTATGAGCTGGATGTGTCCGTCACGCTCGGTAACCTTGCTGAAACCGACCTCCCCTGCCAAAGCCTTGATAAGAGCTATTCTGCACAGGTTTACTGCAGGTGCAGATGGTTCGCCGAAACGGTCACACATCTCGTCGATCATATCTTCATAATCTTCTTCGCAGGTGATTCTTGCAATCTTTTTGTAAAGATCCATTCTTTGAGGTGCGAAGGGGATGTAATTCTTAGCAAGATATGCATCTGCCTGAATGTCGATAACACACTCGGGCTTAGGCTTTACTGCAGTTCCCTGTTCTTCTATCACGGCTTCGCTGAGGAGTTTCATGTAAAGATCATAACCCACCGCTTCCATGTGACCGTGCTGCTGTGCTCCGAGAAGATTTCCTGCACCTCTGATCTCGAGGTCGCGAAGAGCTATCTTGAATCCTGCACCGAACTGGGCATATTCTTTAATAGCCGCAAGTCTCTTTTCTGAAACCTCGGTTAGACTTTTGTTCTTTTTATAGGTGAAATAAGCGTAGGCACGTCTGCCGGAACGACCGACTCTGCCTCTGATCTGGTGAAGCTGAGAAAGGCCGTAATTGTCGGCATTTTCGATGATAAGAGTATTGGCATTAGGAATATCAACACCCGTTTCGATAATCGTTGTACAAACGAGAATATCAATTTCACCTTTAATTAGGGATTCCCATATTTCCTCAAGCTCTTCTTTATCCATTTTACCGTGAGCGACAGCAATTCTGGCATCAGGTATAGCGTTCGAAAGTCGGCTTGCCACACCGTAGATACCTTCCACACGGTTGTACATATAGAAGACCTGACCCGAACGACGGAGCTCTCTTCGGATAGCCTCGTAGATGATGCTCTCGTCATACTCAAGCACGTAGGTCTGTACGGGCGCTCTCATGCCGGGTGCTTCCTCAAGAAGGCTCATATCAACGATGCCGCCCATTGCCATGTTAAGAGTTCTTGGAATTGGCGTTGCAGTAAGGGTCAGCACATCGACTCCCGTTGAAAGCTTTTTGAGCTTCTCCTTCTGTGCTACGCCGAACCGTTGCTCTTCGTCGATGATAACAAGACCAAGATCGTAAAACTCAATGTCATTCGAGATGAGACGGTGAGTACCGATGATGATATCGGTGTCGCCTCTCTTAAGTTTTCGAACCGCCGCACGCTGTTCGCCCGTAGATCTGAATCTGGAGATCATATCAACGTTTACGGGGAAAGCTCTCATACGGCTTTTAAAGTTCTTGTAATGCTGATAAGCAAGTATGGTGGTAGGAACAAGGAGCGCTACCTGTTTGCCGCTCATAACGGCTTTAAATGCCGCACGGAGGGCAACCTCTGTCTTGCCGTAGCCAACGTCACCGCAAACAAGTCTGTCCATGGGATA
>JAZULS010000112.1:0-2665 GCA_045603205.1 Eubacteriales bacterium
TGCTACTGCTCCCGCGGCAACACTTATGGTCGTTCGTCAGTATACGGCAAAGGGCCCCCTTACAGACATCCTGCTGCCCATCGTTGCTCTCGACGACGCCGTAGGTCTCGTTATTTTCGCTATCTCCTTCGGTATTGCAAAATCTCTCACCAGCGGCAAGATCGATATTCTTTCCGTAATTGCTGAGCCTCTTCTTGAGGTTGCACTCTCCCTTGGACTCGGTTTCATTATGGGATACATATTCAACCAGATCGAGAAGCTGTTCCATTCACGAAGCAAACGTATGTCTATCTCTATTACGTTCGTGCTTCTCACCGTTGCTATAACCAAGCTTTCTTTCAACCTCGGCCCCATCCACTGCGGATTCTCTTCGCTCCTCTCCTGTATGATGCTGGGAACTGTATTCTGCAACGTTTGTGACGTTTCCGAGGAGCTTATGAACCGTACCGAAAGATGGACGGCTCCCCTGTACGTACTCTTCTTCGTGTTCAGCGGTGCCGAGCTTGACTTCGGTGTCATCGGTCACCTTTCCATCATTATCGTTGGTGTCCTTTATATCATCGCCCGTTCCGCAGGAAAGTATTTCGGTTCTCTTTGGAGCGCGAAAATGATGAACTGCGACAGCAATATCGTAAAATACCTGGGTGTAACCCTTCTCCCTCAGGCAGGAGTTGCCCTTGGAATGTCCGTTATTGCCGAGCAGGCTCTTGGTGCTGACGGTACCGTGATCCGAAACATTATTCTCTTCTCTGTCCTTATCTACGAGCTTGTAGGTCCCGCTCTTACAAAGATCGCACTCACTAAGGCCGGTGAAATCACTCCCGGTGGCGAAAGTGCCCGCGGTAAGCACGACGTTCCTCTTCACAGATAAATATAAATATTTGCCCGAGTGTTCGTTTGACGTTCACTCGGGCGTTTTTTGTTAAATAATTCGAGTTTAAGTGAGATATTTCTCTCTAAAACCGTAGTATATAGTTGAGAAAGAAAAAGGAGGGTAATTATGAAAACAAAATATTTTCTCGGGCTCATTTCCGCAGGAATTGTGATTTTTTTGCTTTGCGGTTGCTCCTCTGCCCCGATTCCCAACGCTGAGTCAGCGGAAAATGCCGAAAGCGATACAAAAACATCCGTAATCGCCCCCGTTGAAGCAGAATACTCAGTAAAAGCTTTCGATGTAATCGACTCAGATACGGTAAAATCCATTGCTGTCGCCCATTGTTACAACAAGGAGAAGCATCTGATCACGGACCCTAAGGAGATCTCCGAAATAATCGACATGGTGAACGGTATATCCCTCTCCTACACGGGTATGACCAGCAAAGGCTCCTACGACGCCAGGGTTACCCTGTCATTCTTAAACGAATACGGAAATAAAGCTTACTCCCATATCACCTTGCACAGCGGAAAGCGTTGTGAATACAAGGTAAACAGCCGAGACTCCTACTTCAACATTTACGATATGGAAAACGGAGACGCTCTTTTTGATACCGTGATGGCGTACGTTAACGAGGAATAAATTGATAAACTCCGTTTATCGAAAGGTAGGCGGAGTTTTTGCTTTGCAGAAATAAAAAATCACACTCCGCCAAAATTGACGGAGTGTGTGTGTTTAATTAAAGACCCTTCTTGCTTCTCTCGATGTGCTCGAGTTCGCTTTCGTTATAAGTGATA
Source organism: Eubacteriales bacterium (assembly GCA_045603205.1). Taxonomy (GTDB): domain Bacteria; phylum Bacillota; class Clostridia; order Oscillospirales; family CAG-272; genus RUG11130. The sequence goes on from JAZULS010000112.1 coordinate 1,672, forward strand.
GTTCTGTCCTTGATGGGCATGAGCTTCTGGCTGATAACGTCGATGATGCCCTCAGCCTGCGGGAAGTAGTACTTCTCAAGCTCGAACGCAGGTGTGATCCAGTTTCTGGAACCGAATACTGCCGGCGGAGCATCAAGGTAGTCGAAGCACATCTCGGTGATGTTGGAAGCCATATCTCTCATTACGGAGTTACGGTCTACTGCGTCACCAACGATGATGATCTTACCTGTCTTCTTAACGGACTCGATAACCTTCTCATAGTTGAAGGGAACGATTGAACGTGTGTCGATAACCTCAGCGGAGATGCCGTACTCGCTCTCAAGAGTCTTTGCAGCCTCAAGTGCGCGGTAGAGAGTAGCACCGATGGTGAGGATGGTAACGTCCTTACCCTCTCTCTTTACGTCGGGATCACCGAAGTCAACCTCATAGTAATCTGTGGGAACGCCGCCCTCGTGGAACTGCTCGCCGATGTCGTAGATTCTCTGAGACTCGAAGAAGATAACGGGGTCAGTACCGTTAAGAGCCTGGTTCATAAGACCCTTAGCATCGTAAGGTGTTGCGGGGAAGCAAACCTTCAGGCCGGGGATATGAGCGGTAAGCGCTGTCCAGTCCTGAGAGTGCTGTGCGCCGTACTTGGAACCAACGGAAACACGAACGATAACGGGCATCTTGAGGATTCCTGCGGACATAGACTGCCACTTGGAGAGCTGGTTGAAGATCTCGTCGCCTGCACAGCCGATAAAGTCAGCGTACATAAGCTCAACGATAGCGCGTCCGCCTGCCATAGCGTAACCTACAGCAGAACCAACGATCGCGGACTCAGAAATGGGAGCGTTGAAGAAGCGGTGGTAAGGCAGAGCCTCGGTAAGACCGCGGTATACTGCGAATGCGCCGCCCCAGTCACGGTTGTCTTCACCGTATGCGATAAGGGTGGGGTCTTCATAGAACTTGTCAACGATAGCTTCAAAGAGACCGTCACGAACCTGGTAAACCT
>JAZULS010000113.1:0-9007 GCA_045603205.1 Eubacteriales bacterium
CTTCATTGCAGGAAGAAAACGAGAGCGGCAGGCTACTGCAGCCGCGGGGAAGTCTTGTGTGCCGATCACGGGTAAGCTTCTAGGGCGGAGCCCTTGAAGGTTTTCTTAGTGAATTTTCTTTTATAAAAGAAAATTCGTATATATGAATTACGCCTGGGTTTAAATCAAACGAAAGCGGCGGGGGAGGGGCCCCCACCCTACGGTGTATTAATATCGTTCGGCGAAAAATCAAACAAAAACGGGAGGACAGGGGCCCCTCCCCTATCGAGATTTGGATATGCGGCGGACACCAATTTCGTGAGGCGAAACCAACGAAAACACCTCATCCGTATTTTGCTACGCAAAATCCAACTTCTCCAACTGGAGAAGGCTAATTTCACGGGGAGACGCCCATGCGAAGGTCTTAATGGGGCACGACATAAACAAAAGGGACGCACACACTATATTCGCCCGTGGCGAAGTGGGTACGTCCCTATGGATAATGAATCAATATTTGATTATTTCATCAAATCAAAAACAGCTTTGATATCTTCTCTTGCCACTGTTTCGAGGCGGTCGCACTCGCTCTTGAGGCGGGCTTTGAAGATGTCTTCCTCTGCAATCATCTTTTCCATGGCGGAGGCGAGGTCTTCTTCCGTAAATCCGTTAGCCGGCAGAAGAACCGCGGACTCAAGAGGTTTTACGAGAGCGTCGATCTTGGGGTCTGCCGAAAGTCCGATAACGGGAACTGCCGCTCTGAGAGAGTAGATGAGGGTATGAAGTCTCATGGAGCATACGAAGGCGGCACCGTTTACCCCTCCTCCAAGGAGAGAGAGAAGCTCTCTTCCTCCGCTGGGTGTTACCACCAGGGCGTCTACGTCAAACTTTTCCTTGACTAAGTTGCAGGCGGTCTTCGACAGGGAATAGTCGAGGATAGGCTGCATTGCAATGAACACGGGAACCAGACCGTGCTTTGCCGCGATCTTTCCCGTGGCTGACACCACGTTTGCAAGAAGGGCGTTTTCGTCGTAGGACTTTTTCTGTACTCCCTCGAAGCGCCTCAGGGATACGGCAAAGAACTTTTTGTCGTCAAGTCCCTGCTGCTTCAGCAGCTTTTCGCCCTCGTCAAGGCTGAGTGCGCCTGCCATAAACGCGGGGTCGGCACTGAGGATGATCTTTTCTGCGGGGACGCCGAGAGAGATCAGCTCGTTTACGCTGTCCATATCGCGGACGGTGACTCTGTCTGCACGGCTGACGGTCTTTCCTGTGAGACGTCTGTTGGACTCCACGCGGATGGTGCCGATGCCGTTGGCGTAGATGTAGGTTTTTACGCCGAAGAGTCGGGCGAGGTTTACGATGGCTGCGTAATATTTAAGGCTCTTGCTGCTGGTGCTGTCCTGGAACAGGCTTCCTCCGCCGGAGATCAGCACTTTTACGCGACGAAGTTCTCGTGCGATGCTGAAGAGGTTCATTCTGTTGATGCAACGGACGGAGAAGTGCCTGCGGTCCTTCTTGGGATCATTGGTGAGAGCGGAAATTTTGATAGAGGGGGCCTCTGCTACGAGATTTTCGACGATGGTCTCCAGGATGCTGTCGTCGCCCATGTTGCCGAAGCCGTAATATCCCGAGATCAGCACGTCGGAGGGCTTCTTCTTGAGGGAGAGGGGGTTATATTTAAGCTCTTCTTCAAGTCCGGTAGGGTCGGCAGAGTCCACGCTTGTTACGGGCACTCGCTTGACGACGGAGGTGTAGAGCTTTATGGCGTCGTCAGACATGGTATCCATGGAGTAGTGACGGCGTACGGTCTCACGGGATACCTTGCCGAGGCGTTCTCTTTCGGATTCCTCTGCGGCAAGCACTTCTCTTACGTCGTGGTAGAGCTTTTCTGCGGTGGTCTCTTCGCATCCGCGGCAACAGAAGTTGGTGTCGATGGAGACTTTCAGCTTGTCCTCGTCGAAGATACCGATGTATCCTTCGTTGCCGGCGATGATGGCAGGCTTTTCGCAAGCCATTCCCTCAAGGGCGGCACGGCTGACTCCCACGAAGAGGTCTGCGGATGCGGCGAATTTGTTGATGTCGGTGCGGCTTCCCGCAAGGATCACGGCAGGTCTTCCGAGGGCATTGTTTACGGCTTCAGCTTCCTGCTTAACTGCTTCAAAATCGTTTCCTCCGCCCACTATGAGGACTTCAAGGTCGGGGAACTCTTCCGCAAGACGGGGTGTGATCTCGATGAGCTTGTGAGCGGCGTAGCTTCTGTCGGTGTCCATACGGCTCACGTACACGATGCGTCGGGTGCTGTCGGTGAGGGAGAATTCCTTCTTTATGTCGGAGTAGTCCGTGTCCGCCGAGAACTTATCAAGGTCGATGCCGTTTATGGTGACTCGGATATGCTGCGGGGGAACGTCGTAGTTATCCTGCAGGTATTTTTTGATGTCGTCGCTGACCGCAAGGCTTCTCTCGCCCCACTGAGTGAGGATGTTGTAGGGGAAGCTGGGGTTGAACACCCAATGGGCGGTGGTGACGAAGCGGAAGGAGTATTTTTTGTGAAGGAGAGAGCAGATGAAGGCGGGGATTCTTGCGTGGGCGTGGACCACGTCGAACTTTTCCTCGAAGATCAGCTTCTTGAGGAGCTTGTAGGAGCGTCGCATAGCGCGGGGGTCCTTGCTGTGGCAGGGGACTTTCACGTGCTTTATGCCTGAGGCGAGGAGCTCTGCTTCATATGCTCCGCCGTTGGAGGCTACGGTGATGTCGAGGCCTCTTTTCTGCAGTTTGCGGGACAGCTCAAGGATATGGGTCTCAACACCGCCGATATCCATTGCCATAGTTACCATCAAAATCTTCATATATTATCTCCGTTCGGGTTATAGTTTTGGTTTTTTGCCGTTTAAAGGGGAAGCTCGTCAAGATAGTCTGTGACGAAAACGTAGGTGTTGCCCGATTTTTCAAGGACCACGTCTCCGATGTAGGTGGAGGCTATGGAGTTTATCTTCTCGGCAGCACTGTCGGCGAAAATCTGCCGTTCTCTGCACCATGCGGCAAAATCTCCGCCCTTCGCGGCAAGGATAAGACCTGCCAGCAATTCGGGCTCCGCTTTTATGGCTTCGGCGAAGGTCTCGGGTTCTGTCGTGCTTTCGGGGGCAGGAACAGACTCTTCGGTGGCGGGGATTTCCTTGGTAGTGAGGTCTTCCGCTTCCGACTCGCTGAACAAGGCACCTTCAGGCTCTGCCGAAAAGTCAGGGCCTTCTTCGAAGGTGTCGTCTGCTCCGAGAGTTTCGGCGTTTCGCCATGATGCGGACTCTATCTCAGCCGCACGGGAAGCGGAAAGGGGAGTGCTTGGCGCGTCGTAGAAGCTGAGGTACTCAAGCTCAGTCTCGGTCTTAGCGTTAATGAGGGGAGATGAGCCTGTTATTGTGGGAGCGCTGAGTCTTGCTTTTATTCCATGACGGGCTCTGACGATGTTTTCGCATCCCTTCATGATTTCCGTTGCCATACGGGCGGCTTCGGGGGTACGGAAGAAGCTGTCAAGCTCCAAGGTGATCTGTTTTTTTACGTTGCTGGCGCAGAGAGAGCCGCAAAAGGCGTCTCTTTTCAGGGTGACGGTTCGGCGGAGCTTTGGCGAGAAGATGCCGCTTTGGCTGCGGTGGGATTCTGCTATTACCGCATCGAACACCGCGTAGACTTCCTCGGCGAAATTCTCGATTCCCGCGGCACATCGGCTTCGGGAGGGGTCGTAGTCGCAAAGGGTCATGCGGATAAGCCGTCCTATTACGGTGTTGTCCGTGGCGTAGTCGGCGTAAAACTCCTTTATGGTGCTCCTCGCGGCTGCCTCGGGAATAAGTTTGTGAAGCTTTTCGGGCAGGGGCAGGCGGTAGCTGAGGCAATAGTCCGCCATCCATTCGGACATATATTTGTCAAGGTTAGGGTGCAGGGGACGGTAGAGAGTCCATATAGTCGCCAAGGTGTTTACGCCTTCCTCGGGGGAGATGACGCCTTCAAGGTTGATAGTCTCATATACGTACAAAAGTACGTAGGAAAAATCCGCGTCGGGTAGTCGCACTCCGTTTTTGAGGGACTCCTTCACGTACAGGTAGTACGCCCAGGATGCGTTCGTAAGATGGGTGTACTGAGGGATGTAGGAAAAGAAGGGGGCGTGGGGGACTTTCGTTCCTTTTTTGGAGTGGCTGTACACGGCGTCGCGGACGAATTTTTCATAAAAGCTGTAGGAGGTGGGCCAGCTCTTCACGGACACGCGGCGAAGGAGGCCGCTTTTTTCGTATTCCGTGACGGTGGTTTTCTCTGGCTCCGACTTTTTGTTGAAGGATGCGCCGCCTTTGTTGTAATCTGCGGTACGGATGTTGGAGGTGGGCCTTTTTTGCCCTTCGGTGGGTATCTTGTAGGAGCCTTCCCCGGACACTTCTCCGGAGGTCAGCTCCACGGTTTCCGTATCCTTTTTTACAGGGGGAGAGTAGGGCTTTGGTTTGCTCGCGAAATCAAGCTTAAAGTCGGAAAAATCTTTTTCATGTTTCACAGTCCTGCCTCCCTTCGTAAAAACGTCAAAAGTGTATTTGTTTGCATTATAATTATACCACGGCTGGGGAAAAGTGTCAACGAATTTGTGCGAGAAGAGCCCTTTGCCCGTGGGCTTTTTGCCGTGGTGCGGTAAAAAATATAATTTGCAAAAGGTTATTAACAATTTGTTCCTTGATATGTGGAGTTTCGGTGCGATATAATATTCTGTGTACATATTTTTGTGCGTGTTATATTTAAAATAATGATATTTACCGCAGGTGCGGTGAGGAGGATAATATTATGAAGAAAATCGTGTCAATTATAGTTTTGCTTGCTACGCTCGCCATGCTTCTCGTTTCCTGTAAGGAAAGTGACGCTCCCGATGGAATGATTAAGGCTTCGTCCGATGCGGCGCCCTACGTTTTCTATATTCCCGAGGACTGGAAGGTTGATCTGCAGACGGGTGTGACCACTGCGCATGACTCCGAAAATGTTCGCACCACCGTGTCCGTGACAGCGTACGAGCTTGAAAACAGAGAAGACACCATCGAGACTTGGTGGGAAGTAAATCTCCACGATCTTGAGGCGGCTTTCGACGAATACACGGAAATTTCCTCCGGAAACACGGAGATTGACGGTGTTCACGCAGTTGAGTACGTTTATTCCGCGAAGATCGGCACGGACAGCTACACCTTCCGTCAGGTTGCGGCTATCAACGGCGGTAACGTATATCTTATCACCTACAGCGCAACTTCCAACGTGTTTGAGGCGGGAGCTGAGGACTTCACCAAGATGGTTGACAACTTCTTATTCTGATTTTTGCACTGAAATGGAAAAAGTAATTCATTATCTTGATTCATCGGCTACCACTGAGCCCTCGGAGGTAGCGAAAAATGCGGCTATGGCGGCGCTTGGAGTCTACGGAAACCCTTCTTCCACTCACTTGATGGGTGTTGAGGCAAAGCATCTTCTTGACGCGTGTCGCGAGAAGGTGGCGAATGCTTTGGGTGCTCGGAAATCCGTAGGGGGAAGCGTTATATTCACTTCTTCCGGTACTGAGGCAAACTGTCTTGCACTCCTCGGCTACAACGCGGCAAAGCGAAGAGTAGGCGAGGGGAAGAGACCCTTGATCCTTATTGGAGAGGGAGAACATCCCTCCGTCGAAAAGCCTGCCTTCCGTCTTGAGGAGCTTGGGTGGAGGCTTATTCGCATACCTACTGTTGGGGGAGAGCTTGACATTCGTGCTATAAGAGAGGCTATGGCAACGCCTCACACTGCGTGTATCGCCGCTTTTATGCTGGTGAATAACGAAACGGGAGCTCTGTACGACGTCAAACGGGCCGCCGCAGCAGTTCACACTGCTGATCCGGGCGCTCACGTCCATTGTGACGCGGTACAGGCTTTCATGAAAACTAAACTTAATGTGGGTGCGCTGGGCGTAGATTCCCTTGCCGTGAGCGCCCATAAGATCCACGCACCGCGCGGAGCGAGTGCATTGTGGATCTCGGCGGCCGCACTGAAACGTAGGGATATTGCCGAAGTTACCCCCGGAGGCGGTCAGGAAGGCGGACTTCGCTCGGGCACGGAGAATCTCGTGTGTATTGCGGCATTTGCGGCGGCGTGCGAAGACGGAGTGGCGAATTTTACTGAGAGAAACGCGAAGATAGGGGCGCTGAGAGCGTACCTTGACGCATCTCTTGAGAGACTTGCTCCCCTTGGAGTAAGCGTCAAAACTCCAGTGAAGAGCGTTCCCGAGATCGTTAATATTACGCTTCCTCGCATCAAGAGCGAGACTATGCTCAACTATCTGTCCGGCGAGGGGATCTGTGCTTCGGCAGGCTCGGCTTGCTCGGCGAGAAGTCAGAAGCTTAGCTCTGCCCTTGCCGCTTTCGGCTGTGATCGCGACGAGATCGACTCGTCTCTCAGAATCAGCCTTTCTTATATGAACACTACAGAAGATATCGACGCCCTTGAAGCGGCCCTTGCAAGAGGTGTCCAGACGCTTGCGAGATTTTGATCCCCTTTTACTTTGAATTATTGAGGGAGGCAGACCATGTTCGGATACGTAAAACCGTATACCCCTGAACTTAGGATGAAAGAATATGAACTGTACCGCGCCATTTACTGCGGACTTTGCCGTGAGATGGGCAGGGTCACGGGTCAGCTTTCAAGGCTTTCTCTCAGTTATGATTTTGCTTTTCTTGCCGCACTTCGACTCCTTGCTACGGAAAACATTCCCGAAGTAAAGTCAGGCAGATGTGCAGCTCACCCTGTGAAAAAGCGACATTTTCTCACCTCTTGCGATGAGCTGACTTACTGTGCCGCCGCCTCCGCTTACCTTATGGGCGGAAAGCTTGACGATGACCTTGCCGACGAGGGTGGAGTAAAGCGACTTCGCGCGCTCCTTGCCAAACCCTTTGTGGGCGGTATGATAAAAAGTGCGTCTGAAGCGGTGCGGGACGGGGAGAGCTTGCGTTTTGCTATCGAGAAAAGCCTTTCGGACCTTGCGAACCTTGAGGCGGGGGGCTCTTCCTCAGTTGACAGCGTTGCCGAGTGTTTCGGGCAACTTTGCGGTAATGTGTTTTCCGCGGGACTTCCCGAGAGATCCCGTCGCATTCTCTACGAGATCGGCTTTTCCGTGGGAAAATTCATCTACGTTGCCGATGCCGCTGACGACCTTACAGTCGACGTGAAGCATGGAAAGTATAACCCCATTGCAAAGCTTTACGGCGAGGCGGCAACGGAGGAGCGGAATGGTAAGGTCTATATGACGGATGCGGTTGCAGAGTCACTGTATACGGCGACCCTTCTTGAGTTGAAGCGGTGCGAGGGAGCCTTAGAGCTTCTCTGCGACGGCGGAGACCGTGACATCGCCTCGCTATGTCGCAATATAGTCTACCTCGGTCTGCCCGAGATACTGAAAAACATACTCGTGAAACGCACAGGCAACGAAAGCCTGTTTTCAAATAACGAATTATAAACTTTAAAGGAAGATTTAATATGGTTAAAGACCCCTATTCCGTCCTCGGTGTGAGCCGAAACGCTACTGACGACGAAATAAAAAAGGCATACAGAGAGCTTGCGCGAAAGTATCACCCCGATAACTACGCAGGAAATCCTCTGGCTGATCTGGTGGAGGAGAAAATGAAGGAGGTCAACGAGGCCTACGACATGATCCAGAAGGAGAGAGCAAAGGGATCGAGCTCATCTTCGGGCGGCTCCCGCTATTCCTCCTACACCGACTCGGGAATCACCTCCTTTGCGGAAGTAAGACGTCTTATTTCCGAGGGGAAATACTCCGAAGCGGAGCTTATTATTGACTCTACCCCCTCTGCCGACCATGGTGCGGAGTGGAACTATCTGAAGGGCTGTCTTCTGACTCAGCGGGGCTTTTACTACGATGCTCAGCGACACATTGAGACGGCTTGTTACCTTGATCCCAACAACAAGGAATATCAGGATGCAAAGAACAGGCTTCGCTATCAGGCAGGCTCCTTTGGCGGAGGCTACCGTCGTGGGGGCGTTGACAGCGACTGTTGCAGTATTTGCGCTACTTTTATGATCGCGGACGCTTGCTGTGACTGCTGTGGCGCGGGATGCTGATGGGGGGCGTCCGATGAATTCACGAAAAAGATTCGGTAAAACCACGTTTTGCGTAACGCTTAGTGCCCTTTGTGCCTCCCTTTCCGTGGCTGTTGTGGCGGTAGGCTACGCTACGGGGCTTCTTGATATGTCTGCGGTGGTGGTCTGCGGACTTATTACTGCGGTACTCTGTCGAGAGTGCGGCGGCAAGTACGCTTTTCTTGCGGCGTTGGTGAGCACCGTTCTGATCGGGATATTTATGCCCGACAAGACTCTTGCCGTACTGTATTTTTCTGCGGGGGGTGTGTACCCGATAATTCGCAGAAAGTTTGGCAGGTTTTCAGCCGGTATGAGTTGGATTTTGAAGATCGTCACGGCTGAAGTGATGTGCGGAGCGTATATTGCGGCGATTTTCCTTTTCGTGCCCTCGGAGGCAGGGAAGTACATTATCCCCATAGGTCTCGTGGGCGGACTTATCGTGTTCCTTTTGTACGACGTTCTTTTGAGGCGGTTTGAGGTTATCTACGATATTCGCCTGAGACGAATGTTTAATTTTAAATAAGAAAAAGCCTTGCAACGGTGAGTTGTAAGGCTTTTTTGTGTGTGGCTCAATCGGTCGTACACGCGGGTGCGACCAGTAATCAAACGAAACGGGCGATTCTTGAATCGCCCCTACAGATGTAACCCACCGTTCGCCTTCTCAGGCGAAGCCTGCCCACGGTAAGACAAAACGAAGGGCAGAGGCATTTTTGAACGTCTACCGTCAGGAACGGCACGAATACGTTAAGGGGAAGACAGACAAACGCCCCATGTTATCTCGCCTGAATATCACCCACGGGAGCAAATGTGAAGCGTTAGCTTCATCCGACGATAATGGCTGTGCCGTTATCGAGGACGGCAGCATTTGCGGGAAGAAAAGCCGTGCCGCGGGGGGTGA
>JAZULS010000114.1:0-3625 GCA_045603205.1 Eubacteriales bacterium
TGGACTCCTGCACGATGTCGCTGTGACAGATGTCACACTTACCGCCGTGAGAGTCCTCGTTTGAAAGAACGACCTTACAGCTGGGGCAGTAGTTTACGAGAGTCTTGTCGCGGAACACAAGTCCATTCTCAAACATCTTGAGAAAGATCCACTGAGTCCACTTGTAGTAGTTTTCGTCGGTGGTGTCAACTGTTCTGGTCCAGTCGAAGGAGAAACCGACTCTCTTCATCTGAGAGGTGAACTTTGCGATGTTGTTGTCGGTTACTTTGCGAGGGTGGATACCGGTCTTGATAGCATAGTTTTCGGTGGGAAGACCGAAGGCGTCAAATCCGAGGGGGAAAAGCACGTTAAAGCCTTCCATTCTTCTCTTTCTGGAGATAACTTCAAGTCCGGAGTAGGCTTTTACGTGGCCTACGTGCATTCCCGCACCGCTGGGATAGGGGAATTCTACAAGTGCATAAAATTTCTTTTTATCAAAGTCGTCGGAGGCGTTGAAAATACCTGCCTCGTCCCACTTATCCTGCCATTTCTGTTCGATGTTCTTAAAATCGTGTCTCATTTTGATATGGTTTGCCTTTCCTATGGGTTGATTTATGCTTTAGTCTGTAATGATCTCGGAAATATCCATGTCAGTGGTGCCGTCGTAAAGCTTTTCGAGCTTGTAGAAATCGCGGGAGGTAGCATTGAACACGTGGAGGATAACCCCGCCGTAGTCTTTAAGCACCCAAACTCCGCTGTCATATCCTTCCGTTCTGAGGCAGGGGATCTCACTCTTCTCAAGCTGATAATCAGCCTCGTCTGCAAGTGCTCTTACCTGTGTACGGGAGGTACCGGTGCAGATCACGAAATATTCTGCTATAACGGTACGGTCTTCTACGTGAAGAAGCTTTATGTCCTTTGCCTTCTTTGCATCAACTGCAGCAACTACCGCCTCAGCGATCTCAAGAGAAGTCTCATACTTTTTGATCTCGTTGTTTTCCATTTATTTTCTCCGTTTTGTCTTTATTATCTTAATTTTTATATTAATATCTGGGAATATCTATGGCGCCGTCGTTTATGTCGTCACCGGTATAAACGTTGTCGTCAAATACGTTTTCGGCATCTGCATTATACAGTTCGTAAACGCCGGGATCGTCGGGATTATTGAACATTCCCTTCGTATCAAAGATACCGTTTGTAATATCCTTGTCGTATACGTTGAAATATTTGTTGATTACAGAGAGCGTTCCCTCACGATTCATTACGTAGTGGGTACTGTTGGTCTGTCCGGGGAGAGTGAGCATCACGATATTCGACATATCGAGAGAAAGCGCGCTCTTTCCGTAGTATACCGCATCGGACACGCCAATGTCGGTAACAAGGTTGTTAAGCACCTCTTCCGCAAGATTTGTGATCATTGACACGTTGGTTATGCTGATGCTGCTCTTCAGCTGATTGAAGAAAGCCATAAGGAACAGCTTTTGTGAGTTGACTCGACCTAAGTCACCCTGCAGGAAGCCGCTTCTGAATCTGACAAAGCCTTCTGCCATATCACCGTCCAACACCTGCTCACCTGCGGGAATATTGATAGTCAGATCCTGCGCGGGGTCGTAATATTCCATATCCGCGGGAACGTTCATAGGAACTCCGCCGATGGCGTTTACGATATTCTTGAATCCGGTAAGATCCATAATGGCTGAGTTAGCAATGCTGATGCAGAGATTATCTTCAAGGAGAACTTCAACTTCATCAAGAGCAAGCTCGTATGCTTCGTCTGTGCCCTTGCCCTGCCCAACATAGCTGTAGTAGTGATCCACAAACAGCTCGTTGATCTTGTAGGTGTTGATTCCCACGCCGTCAACGCTTCTCACGTAGGTATCACGGGGAATCTGCATTACTCGGATGCTTCCGTCGTTATTGTTAATATTGAGAAGCATAAACACGTCGGTAAGCATTGCGGATTTGTCGTGGCCGAGAAGAAGCACGTTGTAAGTTCCGTCTACAGCCTTAAAATCGTGAGTAATGATGATCTCGTTACCGAATTCGTCAGTTACTACCTCGGTGAACTGCTTGCCTGCGGTGTGAGGCTTATACAGCATAAAATAGGTTATGGTCGAAAGGAGAGCGGTATACAACACAAGGATCACCGCAACTATGATCTTGTCACGCTTTGAGATCTTGCGACGCTTTACGGAGCGATTTATCTTATTTCCACCGTTCTCACGAGGATTCAGGTGGGATGTCGGCTGTCCACCCTGACGGAGCTGCTGTCTAGTGCTTGGCTGACTGACCTGACGCGGACCGTTTCCACCGTTTGGACTCACATTATTTGTCATAATATCAAAAACCTTTCTTCAGTGTTACATCCGACTCTCTCCGAAATAACCGTTCGTCAGTTGATGTGGATGGGGTCGTCGGTGATGTCTTCTCCGTTGTAGATGGAGTTATCGTAAACCTGCTCTGCAGGCAGATAATATACGTAGTTCATTGAACCGTCCCATGAGCAGTTGAATACCTGAGCGGGATCGAAGATCGCATCGGCAAGCTCTTCCTCAAACACGTTGAACTTTTCATTGAGAACGTTACGCATTGCCGCACGGTTCACTACAAAGTAGGAGCTTGCAAGGTTGCCGGGCATAGTCATCATGTTGATGCTTGACATATCACATTCCAGCATGCACTTTGCAAAATAAAGCATATCGGGAGCGGACATTGTGGTGTCAACGTTCGCGAAGATTTCGTTTGCAAGGTTTGTAAGAGTGTCGATATTGTCAATGGAAACAGAGCCCTTTACTTTATTGAACAAACCGATAAGGAACTGCTTCTGGGCGTTCTGTCTGCCAAGGTCCGCTGTAGCGTATCCGTAACGGAATCTGACAAAGCCTTCTGCCATCTCGCCGTTAAGAGTCTGCCAGCCTGCGGGAATGTCAATGTGAAGTCCCTGAGCCGGATCATCGTAATACATGGGCTGTGTAACGTAAACCTCAACACCGCCAAGAATATCAACGATGTTTCTGAATCCGTCAAGGTCCATGATGATGGAGTAGTCGATAGCAATTCCCAGATTGTTCTCAAGGGTCGTCTCAACGGTGGTCAGAGCCTTATCGTGAGACTCCTCAGGAGACATACCCGAGCCGTAATAGCTGTAGTAATAGGTGGAGAACAGAGCGTTGATCCTGTTTGTGCTCACGTAATATCCGTTGTGGTCTGCGATCCATGTGTCACGGGGCACCTGAATTACGGTGATCTCATCGGTGATGCTGTTGATGTTGACTAACATAAACACGTCGGTGAGCATTGCCGCTCTGTCGTGGCCGAGAAGAAGGATGTTGTATGAACCCTCTTCACGGTTCATTATATATTCTTTTTCAATAACGTTACCGAACTCGTCGGTCTCGGTTACAACGAAGACTCTGCGTTTTTCCTCGATCTGAGGTCTGTAGAATACTACGAGAGAAACCGCTACCATAACGAGAACGTAAAGAACGATGATAACGGAAAGGGCGATCTTCTTTCCTCTTGAAAGTTTGCCGCGCTTTGCAGCCTTTTTCGAAGATTTGCCGGCTTTTTCGGTCACGTCTTCGGGCTTCTCTCCCGGATTTTCTTCCGCTTTTCCGCCAGAAACTTCTTCGGTCTTCACCTCGGA
>JAZULS010000115.1:0-7100 GCA_045603205.1 Eubacteriales bacterium
TGGGGGACTCGAACCCTCGACCTACTGCTTAGAAGGCAGTTGCTCTATCCGGCTGAGCTAAAGGTACTGGAGCGGGTGATGGGAATCGAACCCACACGACCAGCTTGGAAGGCTGGGATTCTACCATTGAACTACACCCGCGTACGCTAAACTTAACGCCCTAATATAATATCACGCTTTAATACGTTTGTCAATAGCAAATTTCAAAAAAATCAATTTATTTTTTGCGAGGACGGGACCTTTGACTTGCAAAATCGAGAAGTTTGGGCAGATTCTATTGACATAGCTGTAGCCTTGTGATATAATTTGAGGTAAGAATCAATAACTCTACCGAAAGGATCAAAGTCATGAAGAGAATCAAGACTGTAAAGACCCGTGACCTGAAGGCCAGCGCTAAGTGCGGCGGTTGCGGCGAGTGCCAGACATCTTGCCAGTCCGCGTGCAAGACATCTTGCGGCGTGGCTAACCAGAAGTGCGAGAGCAAGAGAGGCTGATTCAGCGGCCGCTGCCAGGTGCGTTAATTTCGCCTCGGCAGCGGTTTTTCGTTGTTATTTTGTGTTAAACCGTAATTTGCGCGTCACGCGCAGGGAGTATATATGATCCATCGCTTTAAAAATAACGGGTACAATATTGTGCTCGATCCCAACAGCGGCTCAGTCTACAGCGTAGACGAGGTCGCATACGAAATTATCGGTCTTTTCGAGGACCACTCCGAAAAGGAGATCGTCTCTAAGATTACAGCACAGTTCGGCGTCAGTGAAGAGGAAGTACTCGAGTGTATCGCCGACGTGAAGGAGCTTCGCGACGCGGGAAATCTTTTCTCCGAAGATACCTTTGAAGACTTGAAGCCCATGGAGCGCGGGGGAGAAGTTATCAAAGCTCTCTGCCTTCACGTGGCTCATACTTGTAACCTTAACTGTACGTACTGTTTTGCAAGTCAGGGTAAATACCACGGCAAAGAAGCTCTTATGAGCGACGAGGTGGCGAGACGTGCCATCGACTTCCTCGTTGAAAACTCCGGAGATCGCGTTAATCTTGAGGTTGACTTCTTCGGCGGCGAGCCTCTGATGAACTGGGACGTGGTGAAGAACACCGTAGCATACGCCAGAAGCATCGAGAAGGCGGCAGGGAAGAACTTCCGCTTCACTCTCACCACCAACGGTATGCTCATTGACGACGAGGTCATCGAGTTTGCCAATCGCGAGATGCACAACGTGGTGCTGAGCCTTGACGGACGTCCCGAGGTCCACGACAGATTCCGCAAGACTTACAAAGGGGAGGGTAGCTACGAGCGCATCATTCCCAAATTCAAGAAGCTTGTGGACAGCCGCGACGGTGAGGGATACTACATGAGAGGCACCTACACTCACAACAATACGGACTTTGCCGCAGACGTTCTCCATATGAACTCCCTCGGATTCAGAGAGCTGAGCATGGAGCCTGTTGTGTGTCCTCCCGGAGACCCCTACGCTCTGACGGAGGCGGATCTGCCCGTGCTTTTCGAGCAGTATGACCTTCTTGCAAAGGAAATGATAAAGCTCAGACGCGAAGGCAAACCTATCACGTTCTACCACTACATGATCGACCTTGAGAGAGGTCCCTGTATCCACAAGAGAATCGCAGGATGCGGCTCGGGCAGCGAATATATGGCTGTTACCCCCACGGGAGAGCTGTTCCCCTGCCATCAGTTCGTAAACGACCCCGACTATTCCCTCGGCAACGTGTTTGACGGAGTGAAAAGACGCGACCTTTGCGAAAAATTCAAGAAGTGCAACGTTTATTCCCACCCCGAGTGCGCTGAATGCTGGGCAAAATTCTACTGCTCCGGCGGATGTGCCGCAAACGCATATCACGCGACAGGTGACATCGGCGGCGTGTACGAGTACGGCTGTAAGCTGTTCCGCCACCGAATGGAATGTGCCATTATGCTGAAGGTGTCTGAGGACGACGACAACTGATAACTTTTGTCTCTATATATAATTAAATTGAAGGGTTTGGTATCTGCAAATGGAAGAGAGAGTAAACCTCGCCAAAGTAATAGAAGAGTTTTCCCTTGAAATCGCCTACGTTCCCGATCATCCCGAGTCCATCGCCATTATTTCCGTGGAGACGGGTCGACCCGGACTTGCCTTTGCGGGATACCTTGAGGATTTCGACGCAAAAAGAGTTCAGATAATCGGACACGCAGAGGCGCAGTTCTTAGCTTCCCTTGACTCTGAGACTCAGCGCGCCCGTATGACAGGTCTTATGAAGCAGGGTCCCGTAGCGATAATCTACGCTCACGGTAACCGCCCCGATGATATGACCATAGAGCTGGCGGAATATTTCGGCGTACCCGTCTTGTACACCGGCAGAAACACTAGCGAGTTCGTGGCGGCGCTTATCGGATACCTTAACGTTCAACTTGCGCCTCAGATCACCCGTCACGGAGTTTTCGTGGAGGTATACGGTGAAGGTACTCTTATCCTCGGCGACAGCGGCGTAGGTAAGAGCGAGACCGCTATTGAGCTTATCAAGAGAGGTCACCGTTTCATTGCAGACGACGCGGTTGAGCTGAGAAAAGTCTCCGACAAGACCATCGTTGGAACCGCCCCCGACCTTATCAAATACTACATTGAGCTTCGCGGCATCGGAATCGTTGACGTAAGACGAATTTTTGGTATGGGCTCGGTCAAAGCCTCGGAAAAGGTGGACCTTATCATTAACCTTGAGCCTTGGGAAGACGGAAAGATGTACGACCGCTTCGGACTTGAAAGCGAGTATACCGAGATCATGGGCATCAAGATCCCCTCGCTGGTGGTGCCCGTCAAGCCCGGACGAAACCTTGCGGTCATCATTGAAATTGCCGCAATGAACCACAGACAGAAAAAGATGGGTTACAATACCGCAGAGGAATTCAACAAGAAGCTTTTGCAGATGAGCGGTATTGATCCCGACGTAATGTAACACAAATACTCATGCAGAGTAGATGAGAGCGCGTTAAGTGCCGCACGGGACGGGGAGTTGTCCGTGGGACGAAAGCTTTGGAAAAGCTGCGGTGCTCTCATCGCATCCCGCTGTGACAAAAACGAAACTTCTCTCGTGTATGTTTTGGCGGAAGCAGAATTCTTGCGTTTTTATCCGTTAGTTCATTCAAAAGGGAGGTTTTTGCTTTATGAAGAAAAGTGCGGATTCGCTGAGCCGCATCGTGTATCCTGCGTTTCTTATCGCGCTGGAGATAGTTCTGAATAGATTTTGCTCCATTAACACAATGGGACTGAAGATCGGCTTTTCCTTCGTACCTATTATAGTCGCCGCAAGACTTTTCGGACCTGTTACCGCGGCGGTAGTGTACGGCATCGGAGACCTCGTAGGCGCGATCCTGTTCCCCATCGGAGTTTATCACCCCGGCTTTACCGTAAGTGCCGTCCTCATGGGCCTTTTATGGGGGCTTTTCCTATACTCACCCGAGGGAGGACGGGGGATATATATTAAATGGAAGAAAATACGCTTCTTCCCTAACGTTATCGTCCCTGCTCTCGTGAATAATCTTGTCTTTGGACTTGTGGTGAACACAAAATGGGTCGCTGACCTGTACGGAAGTAAAACTTACGGCGGATGGTTTGTCTACCGCCTGCCCGAGTACGCTGTTCTTGTGCCCTTGTGCTTTGTTCTCGTCCCCGCAGTCTTAAAGCTTTGCGACGAGCTGCAGAGAATTATGAAGAAAGGACGTAAATGATATGACTTCACGTGAAGCCGTAAATTATATACATTCCGTGAGCTGGCTCGGAAGCAGACCGGGTCTGGGACGCATAACGGAGCTTTGCCGCGCCATGGGAGACCCTCAGGACGAGCTGAAAGTCATCCACGTGGCGGGCACCAACGGAAAAGGCTCCTTTTGCTCCATGCTCTCGTCGATCCTCAGGGAGTGCGGCTACAAGGTGGGACTTTTTACCTCCCCCTACGTCCTTGAATTCAATGAGCGAATTCAGATTGGCGGCGAAAATATACCGGACGATGCCCTTGCCGCCGTCACCGAGTACGTCAAAGGCTTTGCCGATAAGATGAGTGAGTCTCCTACGGAGTTCGAGCTTCTCAGCGCTATCGCTTTTGAGCATTTTAAAAGAGAAAAGTGCGACTTCGTTGTGCTTGAAGCAGGACTCGGAGGCAGACTTGACTCGACGAATGTAATAAGATCCTCCCTTCTCTCCGTTATCACGGGAATTTCCCTAGACCACACGGGAGTTCTCGGTGATACTGTGGAAAAAATAGCCGCCGAAAAAGCGGGAATAATAAAAAACGGCTGTCCCGTGCTTCTCGGTGCCGTTGAGCCTTCCGTTTACGAAGTCATCGCAGAGGCGGCAAAGGCAAAAAACGCTCCCCTTCACAGCGTGAACTACGAAAACGTGAAAAACGAGCGCTTTTCCCTTGGCGGAACTCGATTTACGGCAAACGGGGAAGAATACAGCCTGTCTCTTCTCGGTGCCTACCAGGTGAGAAACGCCGCTGCGGTACTGGCTGCGGTAAATGTTCTTCGAGAGGGCGGCGTGGCTGTTCCCGAAGAAAAGGTGAAGGCGGGTCTTGCCTCTGCCCGTTGGAGAGCCAGATTTGAGCTTATCTCCCGAGAGCCTGCGGTGATCTACGACGGAGCGCACAATCCCGAGGGCGTTTTGGCGTCCGTAAAGAATATTCGACTCGTCTTCGGAGATACAAAACCCGTTCTCCTGGTTGGCGTCATGGCAGATAAGGACCACTCCTTTATGACTGAGGCTCTGTCGGAAGTTGCACTTTCCGTTCATACGGTGACTCCGGACAATCCCCGCGCTATGGATTCTGCTTCCCTTGCAAAAGAGTTTGAGTCTCTCGGCATAGGCGCTACGTCTCACGAAAGCCTTCCCGAAGGAGTACACGCGGCGATGCGCGAGGCAGTTTTGCGAGGAGTCCCCGTGGTGGCTCTCGGGTCCCTTTATATGTACGCGGAGGTCCTTCCCGCCGTGCTTTCCTTTGAAAAATAAGTTTTACTTTGCGGCTTGAGTACCGCTGAAAGTGAGTTTTTTATGAAATGGATGACATTGCCCCTCCTTCTGGCGATCCTTCTGTCCGTCACCTCTTGCACAGCCTTTTCTTCTTCCTCGTCGGGTGGGGCATATCTTACGGAAGAAGTGATCCTTGAACTGACGGAGGAAGATAAGATCTGGGCGGAGCTTGAGGATATGCTGGGGGCTTTGACCGTTGACTCTATCGAGATAGAGGGTTTTGCTGATATGAAGTCTGCCCTTAAACTTCACCGTGAAAGCGGACTTAACTATATCTACGGCAAGCATTACTTAAAGTACGCAGGGAACGCCGAGCAGCTTGATAAGATCAACGAGGCACACCCCGGACTTTCTGCCATAGCCGCTATCCCCGAGAAGGAAGTGGAGTACGAACTCTACCGATGCTTCGGTGGAAACGTGAAGATCACCCACGAGAGCATGGATCTGTTCACTTATCTTGAATCCGAGAAGGTGTACGTTCCCGTGACGGCTCCCATCAGCGGAAGCGTTGATATGGTGCTGACCTCGGCGCTGGAAACGGAGAATACCTACCGCATCACCTTTGAATGCAGAGCAGGGGAGAAATCCGTGTCCTACAGCGCATTGCTTATCAAGCGTGAGGACGGAAGCTGTTATTTCGACAGAGTAGAGAAAATTCGCTGATTTTTGCCGCAAAAAATACTCAGCGGACGTGCCGTCAAATGGAAAAATAATACTGAAAAAGCAGGATTTTCTTGGGGGAATTCTGCTTTTTATTTTCTGACAATACATTTTGCACAAAAACTTCCTTCTGAATTATGCAAAGCGCCGAGAATCGGTTGTCACGAGAAATTAAATATAAACACGCTTGACACAGCACGAAAAAGATGTTACAATATATGTACGGTAAATACAACCGAAAATATTTATTTTTAGAGGTATACGAAAATGAAGAAGATTCTTTCAGTCGTTGTTATGTGTGCACTTCTCGTTGGTCTTCTTGCTACAGCTGCTTCTGCCGTTGAAATGAGCGGTACAGGCAACCTTGCAAGAACAAGAATCAACGTTAAGAAGACAGCCGGCGTAACAATCGACGGTCTAATCAGCGCAGGCGAGTACGAGAAGGCTGACGTTGCATCCCTCCTTCAGTGGTGGTGCGGTGACGAGACAGTTACTTCCGACGAAAACGTTCTCATGTATGCTCAGGCTCTTCCCACAACAACAGAGATCTACTTCTCTTGGGACGGCGAGTATTTCAACATGGCAGTTAAGTCTGACATGGGTGGCTACCTTACCACACAGAAGTGGGCTGCAGGTCACTACCTTGGCATAAAGGACGCTGAAGACGAAGCAGCCAAAATGCCCGACAACTTCTTTGGTTACGGCCCCGGTCTCATTCTTAGCTCTGCAGAGGAGAACTCTAATGACGAGGCTCTTTCCAGACTTTACTACTGCATCGGTGCAGGTCCTAACGGTAAGGGCTACATCACATCTACCTACGAGGGTCAGAACGACGAAGGTAATTACGATGCTGTAGGCGGCACTGACTTCGACTACTCCATCTCCGGCACAACAATCGTGTTCGAGTGGAAGGTTCCCGTAAAGCACCTCAGCAGAGACTTCGTTGCAGGCGCTTCTGACGCTACTATCAAGCTTTCTCTTGGTCTTAACACAGGTGTTGGTTCCCTCGTCGCTGAGGATATGATCAATACTACCGTTATGCCCGTATATGCATACGGTGTACGTCTCGGTCAGTACGGTTGGGCTGCACAGTTTGACGAGGGTGACCTCCCCGCTACATTCAAGCTCACAAGCACAGCTATCTCCGGCGGTTCTTCCACTGGTGACACAACTACAGAGGGCACAACTGATAACGGTACAACCGACAACGGCACAACCGACAACGGCACAACCGACAACAACCAGCCGGGTGGCAACGATGATGTAACAACTCCCGACAACGACGATGTAACAACTCCCGACAACAACACTGATAACGACGACGTTACAACTCCCGACAACGATGATGTTACAACTCCCGACAACGACGATGTAACAACTCCCGACAACAACACTGATAACGACGACGTTACAACTCCCGACAAC
>JAZULS010000116.1:0-25957 GCA_045603205.1 Eubacteriales bacterium
TTCTCCATGTATTCGGACATATCAAGTCTGATCATGGCATCGGGGGAACCGAACATAACGTCCGAGAGAACTTTTGTAAGCTCAGTCTTACCTACACCCGTAGGGCCGAGGAAGATAAAGGATCCAATCGGGCGGCGAGGGTCTTTGAGTCCCATTCTGCCGCGTCTGATTGCACGCGAAACAGCTTCTACTGCCGTATCCTGCCCGACCACTCTTTCTTTTAAGATACTTTCAAGCTTCAATAGACGCTGACTGTCCTCTTCTGCAAGCTTTTTGACGGGAATTCCCGTCCACTGGCTGACAACATCAGCAATATCCT
This sequence comes from Eubacteriales bacterium, assembly GCA_045603205.1. Lineage (GTDB taxonomy): Bacteria > Bacillota > Clostridia > Oscillospirales > CAG-272 > RUG11130. Next base: position 320 of record JAZULS010000116.1, read on the forward strand.
CTTCGGTAACTACCGTGTCCCCCGTTGTGCGTGTGGTTCCCTTTTTTTCTTCGATTTCGGAAACGAGTTTTTTCTCTTCATCGCGGAGTTTACCTGCTTTTTCGTAGTCCTCTGCCAGAATCGCTTTTTCCTTATCGGAGGAGAGCTTTTTAAGCTTATCCTCAAGTTCCTTTATGTCAGGTGTCGGAGCAAACGTCGACATTCTCTTCTTAGATGCCGCCTCGTCAATAAGGTCAATGGCTTTGTCGGGAAGATAACGGTCACTGATGTATCTGACGGACATTTTCACAGCCGCGGTTACCGCATCGTCGGATATTTTGAGCTTATGGTGAGACTCGTACTTCTCGCGGAGTCCGAAGAGGATCAGTTCAGCCTCCTCCGGAGTGGGTTCACCCACCGTCACGGGCTGAAAACGTCGCTCAAGAGCTGCATCCCGTTCGATATGCTTTCTGTATTCGTCAATTGTAGTTGCACCGATGACCTGCATCTCGCCTCTTGCCAAAGCCGGCTTGATGATATTCGCAGCGTCTACGGCTCCCTCGGCACCACCTGCGCCGATTATCGTGTGGATCTCGTCGATGAAGAGGATGATGTCAGGGTTTGCTCTCACCTCGTCCATCACGTTCTTCATTCTTTCCTCGAATTCGCCGCGGTATTTAGCTCCCGCTATCATTGCGGAGATGTCGAGAGTCACGATACGTTTACCTGTAAGTGTATCGGGTACGTTTCCGTCGACGATACGCTGAGCAAGACCCTCAACTACAGCGGTCTTACCTACACCGGGCTCACCGATGAGACAGGGGTTGTTTTTAGTGCGGCGGGAGAGTATCTGCACTACCCTCTCGGTCTCGGTGTCCCTTCCGATGATGGGGTCGATCTTGCCGTCAGTAGCACTTTGGCACAGGTCCCGACCGAAGGAAGAGAGTGTGGCACAGCCTTTGATGGAGTCAGCCTTCTTCCCTTCGCTTTTGCCTCCTCTGTGAGGGGGAGTTTCGGGTGTACCAAACGAAGAGATTATCTCCCTCTTGATCTCCGAGGGAGTAAGTCCAAGGGACGAGATCATCTTAATGGCATAAGAGTCAGAGTCCTCCGTCATGGCAAGTAACAAATGCTCTGTTCCGACGAAGCTGTGCCCCATACTGTTTGCCACACGGGCTGATACTTCGATTATCTTCTTCACTCTGGGAGTCATGTCGGCGGCACTGAGCTTAGTCGTCTCGCCGAGTCCCGAATTGTCTTCGATTATTTTTCTGATTTTATCAAAGGTCACTCCTCGTTCACCGAGGACCTTTGCCGCCAGTCCCTCAGTCTCGGAAAGGAGTCCGAGAAGCAAATGCTCACTTCCCACGCAGGTATGTCCCATTTCGCAGGCATAATAAAGAGCGTTACTGAGGGCATTCTGGGCTTTCCCGGTAAATCCTATGTTCATACTTACCTCCATTCTGCCGCCTAGACGGCTTCTTGTTAATTTTCAGCAGTTTTTCCACCGGAGAGTACCTGTCTTACCATTTCGGCTCTTGCCAGATCTCTCTCGTGAGGGGTTCTTATGTTTTTATTTTCACTCATCAGTACCCCCGCCATTCCGCAGACAAGCATTTTGTCAAGCAGATGTATGGGAAGTCCTTCGATGATACCAAGGGATGCTCCGAGCCTGACGTCAGCATACAGCTTGGCAAGCTCTGACGAATCCATAAGCACAGCATAAAGCATGGTGCCGTAGGAACGCATCACCTTATCCGCAAGTCTTCCGTCGTCTTCTTTCTTCATCCTTTCGCGAAGATTTCTTTCCTGCTCGCATATTTTCTCGCAGATGGTGCCAAGCTTCGAGATTATCTCGGATTCGCTCATACCGAGAGTTATCTGATTGGATATCTGATAAAGGCAACCGTCTGCACCCGAGCCTTCACCTGCCATTCCTCTTATCGTCAGTCCAATCTTTCCAAGCTGATTCTGCAGGGGTCTTATGCCTCCGCTGTAAGTCAATGCGGGAAGGAACATCATAACGGATGCTCTCATACCTGTACCGAGATTTGTGGGACAGTGAGTCAGATAGCCGAGCTTTTCGTCAAAGGCGATGTTCAATCCCGAATCAATTAGCTCGTCTGTCGCAAGCGCGCTTTTGTACGCCTCTTCGAGGGCAAAACCCGGCTTGATAGACTGAATTCTGATGTGATCCTCCTCGAGAATCATCACGTATACCTGTTCTTTTTCCGACTCTACAAGAGCGCAGGGCCCCTTTGTCGCCGCAAACTCATGGCTTACCTTATGGCGGTTCGCCTCAGCTGTTCTTGTAGCCTGATCAAGAGCGGAAAAATTGGTAAATGTGTAATCTGAGTACCCGTCGAACACTTTTTTTACTTTTTCAATGATCTCTTTTGCACTTGGCTCGTTCAGCTTGTCCCCGAATGGATAGTCCACAAGGTTTCGCGCAAGTCTCACTCTGGAGCTGACCACAACGTCATGGTCCTTACCCGTCATTTCATACCAAAGCATACCGATCCCTCCTTTCACTTTGCATCAGCTTCGCGGAGAGATTTTAGCATGTCTCTCAGCTCCGCCGCCGTCTCGTATTCTTCTCTTTCAATTGCAGACTTCAGTTCTGCCTCAAGCTTTTTGATCTGTTCTTTTCTTTCATAACCTTCTCTCAGTTTACCGGGGGCTCTGCCGCAGTGGGACGTTGCTCCGTGGAGTTTTGAGATGGAACCCGACAGCTCTTCCGCGAAAACGCTGTAACACTGCGGACATCCTACCTTACCATGCTTTACAAGTTCAGGGAAGGTGGAGCCGCAAAGTGTGCACTTTTTTGTTTCTACTGCTTTATGTTTTTGGTACGCAGGCAGTCCGAAAAGTCCGCCGAAAAGAGAATCTACGTCTGCAAAGTAGCCTTTGTCGTCAAACACACCCGCAAACTTAGTCTTGCCAAGCTCCCCTGTTTTTTCAGCCGCCGCAGCACAGGACGCGCAAAGCTTCATTGATTTCTCCTGTGAGTTTATAACTTCTCTGTAGAAGACTACCGCTTCATTTTTCTTACATTTATCGCAAAGCATTTTTTATTCCTCCTTTAAACATAAGTACATTTTAATTCATGAGTGTCAGAATAATATGGCGCATTATGTCGGCGCGGACACGATTTCTGTATGTGGGGTCAACTTTTTCAAGTGATGAGCCACAGAGGGACGCTTTCATAAGGCGAGCTTCCCTTTCGGTGATGATTTCCCTCTCGTAAAGGTTAGATATAAACACCGCCGCGTTACGCTCGTCGAGCTCGTCGCCTATGGCGTGGAAAAAGTGCATCAGATACTCGCTCTTCGTCATCTGCGCTCGGACTATTCGGATATATCCGCCGCCACCCCTTCTGCTTTCAATGGTATATCCTCTCTCGGGGGTGAATCGAGACGTGATAACGTAGTTGATCTGGCTGGGCACGCATCCGATACGTGCGGCAAGATCGTTTCTCCTTACCTCGGTGATTCCGTCTCCGTCGTTCAGCATTTCTTCGATTATTGACGCTATGTAATCAGAAATAAGCATTTTTCGCTCTCCTTTTGACTTTCTTTGACCTTTCTGCTTTGATTATACACATTTGGTCAGAGAAAGTCAAAGTCAAAGAAAGTCAAACCCAACTCATCGCGGGCGTTTACGCGTAAATATATAGTGTTTTTCTCGCGTTTTCTCGTTTTTCCGCCTTTGTTTAACACATTTACTATTTTTGATTTTACTGTAATATACGGCGGCAAGGTCAAATATAAATTAAGTGAGAAAATAAAATTTCGGAGGAAAATATGTTTATCTATAGTGTAAGAGCAGGTACGATCAAATTTGCGGCGGTGATATGTGCGGCTGTCGTTGCTCTCGCGGCGCTTATTATTTTAGTTCCCGAGTACACACCGAGGACCACGGCGGCTATCGCCGAAAAGACCGCAAACTACAGTTTTGACAAGATCTCCTCAAACGAGGACAGAGTGGCGTTCTTAAAACAGTTTGGTTGGGAGACCGACGGGACGGTAGTTGAAGAAGTAACCATGAAGATCCCTGCCGAGTTTGACAAAGTGATGAACACCTATAACGAGCTACAAAAGAAGATGGGGCTTGATCTGTCAAAGTACAAGGGCAAGGAGGTCACAAGGTATACATACGCAATCACCAACTATCCGAACTACGACGGCACGGTTTATGCTAACGTGATCGTATATAAAAAGAGAGTGGTGGGAGGAGACGTTTCCTCCAGCGATGTAGAGGGATTTATTGGAACATTTGAGTTCCCTGCTGATATTTCTGACATGAAAGAAACGGAAGCGGCGCCGGAGACGGAGACTCCTGAGGAGACCGGTACCCCCGAGGCGGGTGTGTGACATCATACAAAACGGTCGAGTGTCGGCCGTTTTTTGTTTCCTCGTTATGGACAAACCGTTCGTGTTTACAATTTTTGACTCATTCAAAGGAAATTTCGCAAAAAACAGTTGATAAATTATAATATTTATGGTATATTATATTCGTATGGAATTTAATACTAATTTGAAAGGATCTACACCAATGACCTACAATAAGAAAACCGTAGAAGACATTGACGTTGCCGGCAAAAGAGTCCTCGTAAGATGTGACTTCAACGTACCTCTCAAGGACGGCGTTATTACTGACGAAAACCGCATCGTTGGTGCTCTCCCCACTATCCAGTATCTCAAGGACCATGGCGCAAAAGTTATCCTCTGCTCTCACATGGGTCGTCCCAAGGGCGAATTCATCATGAAGTACTCTCTCGCTCCCGTTGCTGCAAGACTCTCCGAGAAGCTCGGCGTAGAGGTAGCTCTCGCATCTGACGTTATCGGCGAAGACGCTAAGGCTAAGGCTGCAGCTCTCAAGGACGGCGAAGTTATGCTTATCGAGAACGTTCGTTTCCACAAGGAAGAGGAGAAGAACGATCCCGCATTCGCTCGTGAACTTGCTTCCATGGCTGACATTTTCGTAAACGACGCTTTCGGTACCGCTCACAGAGCTCACGCTTCTACTGCAGGTGTTGCTGACTACCTCCCTGCTGTTTGCGGTTACCTCATCCAGAAGGAGATCTCCATCATGGGTAAGGCTCTCGCTGATCCCGCGCGTCCCTTCGTTGCGATCCTCGGCGGCGCCAAGGTTTCCGACAAGATCGGTGTTATCAACAACCTCATCGACAAGGTTGACACCCTCATCATCGGCGGCGGTATGGCTTACACCTTCTTCCGCGCTCTCGGCAACAAGATCGGTACCTCCATCTGTGAAGAAGATAAGCTTCAGCTTGCTCTCGACCTCCTTGCTAAGGCTAAGGACAAGGGCGTAAACTTCATGCTTCCCGTTGATAACATCGTTGCTACAGAGTACAGCGAAAACGCAGAGTTCAAGTCTGTTTCTTCTGATGCTATTCCTGACGGTTGGATGGGTCTTGACATCGGTGCTCAGACTGCTGAGATCTTCTCCAAGGCTGTTGCAGGCGCAGGCACTGTAATCTGGAACGGTCCTATGGGCGTTTCCGAGTGGGAAAATTTTGCTTCCGGTACAAGAGCAGTTGCTAAGGCTGTTGCTGAGTCCGGTTCCGTTTCTATCATCGGTGGCGGTGACTCCGCTGCTGCTGTTGAACAGCTCGGCTATGCTGACAAGATGACTCACATCTCCACCGGCGGCGGCGCTTCTCTCGAATTCCTCGAGGGTCTTGAGCTTCCCGGTATCGCTTGTCTCCTTGACAAATAATTAAAATTTGATTTTAGGTTTTGCCGGAGATGACCTTTCATCTTCGGCAAACTAATATTAACTTAATTCGAAAGGTAAGAAAAACAATGGATAAATCAAAGCGTAAGGTTGTCATCGCCGGCAACTGGAAAATGAACATGACTCCCTCTGAGGCTAAGGCTGCTGTTGCTGAGACTGCTGCTCTCACCGCAGGCAAGGATGGTTGCGACGTAGTTCTCTGCGTTCCCTTCGTTGACATCGCCCCCGCTGTTGAGGCTGCAAAGGGTACAAACGTTAAGATCGGTGCTCAGAACGTTCACTTCGAGGCTAAGGGTGCATACACCGGCGAGATCTCCGCTGCTATGCTTCTCGAGACAGGTGTTGAGTACGTTATCATCGGTCACAGCGAAAGAAGACAGTATTTCGGTGAGACTGACACCACTGTAAACCTCAGAACAAAGGCTGCTCTTGCGGCAGGTCTTAAGGTTCTTCTCTGCCTCGGTGAGGTTAAGGAAGAGAGACTTGCAGGCATTACCGATGAGGTTGTTGCTATGCAGACTAAGCTTGACCTTGCGGGCATTTCTGCTGAGGATATGAAGAACGTTATCATCGCTTACGAGCCTGTTTGGGCTATCGGTACAGGTCTTACTGCTACTCCCGAGCAGGCTGACGAGACTTGCGGCGTTATCCGCGCAACTATCGCTAAGCTTTACGGCGACGACGTTGCTGAGGCTACCGTTATTCAGTACGGTGGAAGCATGAACGACGGCAACGCGGCTGAGCTTCTCTCCAAGGTCAACGTTGACGGCGGTCTTATCGGCGGTGCTTCTCTCGTTCCCGCTAAGTTTGCGAAGATCGTAGACGCTGCTCAGTAATTTAACTTAAATAGTTGACATATAAAAACTCCCGACAGTGTCGGGAGTTTTTGGGTTATGAGGGATTTTGACTTTAGCAAGATCAGCGAGGATCTTCACTATGTGTTATACTATAGCAACAATCACCGGGGGCTCTGTCACTTCTGCATTTAACGAGGAAGAATTCACCTCTGAACTCTATGTAGAAGTTTAGATATACCGTATCATTATTGCTGTATTTTATCACATCCGAAAGAGCAAGACGGAATTCATGGTTATCTTCAGGCCAAAGATTGGCTGATCCCCACACACGATTCTCTCCCACTATGCCGCGAAGTTCTACGGTTTCTCCACCGCTTGTAATACTTCCCCGACCATATACATTTAGAAAGTCCACTACATTTGTTTTATTATTTGTTATCGTGACATAATAATCGTTGTGACTTCCTTCGCGTTTGGTCATATAAACATCAATATCAGGGTAGTCTATAGTAACCTTTACCTCTAATGTATCTCTATAAGTCTTGCCACCGTAGGAAACCTCAGCCGTTACTGTAACGGTTCCTTCAATACGTCCGACTAAACGAACAGAATATTCATTGAAAATCTCTGCTACATTTTCATCACTAACATACCATGTCACGGGCAGTCCTCTAGGAAACGTTTCAGCATCAAGAACTATATTACGTCCAACGAATGTTGAGGATTCCTTATTCGTAATAGTAACAGCGGGAGCTATTACCGTTACCTTGATCTTTTGAGAAATACCGTTTGACTTCACAGTAACGTATGCGGTACCTGCGGATTTTCCCTTAATGGTTCCTTTTTCCGTTACGGTTGCGATATTGCTGTCGGACGTCGTATAAGTGATCGAAGTATTACTCTTAGCACCTATCTTATAGGTATTTCCGACACAAATCGTCGCGGTTGTTACTTCCGTGGGAAGAATTTTATACGTCAGAGTCGTGGATCCGCCGTAGTTCCCCTTCAAGGTAACCTTGATCTTATACGTGCCCACGTCTTTCATATTTTCAGGGTACGTTATAGTGTAACGTGATGCGGAAAGAATGTTACCCTTAGGATTATATACGTCTACAGCAGGTCTTTTAACTGTTCCGTTGTATGTGGTAGTCGCTTTTCTAAAGGCAACCGCACATTTTGAAATATCAATCGGATTTATAGTATACTTGATGGTGGTAGAGCCCTTGTAATTACCCTTCATCGTCACCTTGACATTGTAGGTTCCTGCGTTCTTCATGTTTGAAGGATACGTTACGGTATAACGTGATTCGGAAAGAACAGTACCACTGGGGCTATAAACAACTACTGCAGGCGTCTTTACCTTACCGTTATATGTGGTAGTGGCTTTTTTGAATTTGACCGTGCATCTGGAAATATCAATCGGATCAATTCTATAGGTTAGTGTTTTTGTCCCACTATAATTGCCCTTCATTGTCACCTTAACATCGTAGGTTCCTACGTTCTTCATACCCTTAGGATATGTTACCGTATAGTTGGACTCGGGAACAAGGCTTCCATGGGGACTATACACCTCTACTGTCGGACGCTTCACTTTACCATTGTAGGTAGTTGTGGGTTTGGGGAATTTTACAGTACACCTGGAAACGTCAATCGGATCTACAGTATAGTTAAAGGTAGTTGTACCGGTGTAGTTGTGTTTAAGGGTTACAGTGACTTTGTAAGTTCCCGCATTTGTGATGTCACCATGGGATACATTATAGTAAAAATCGGAAAGTTCATTTCCTTTAGGAGTCGTCACGGTGATATACGGCAAATGACCTTTTCCGTTATATCCGGCACGAGTTTTCTTTATAGAAACTTGACATCTTGAAATATCAATGGGTTCGATCTTATAGGTCAGGGACTTCTTACCACTGTAGTTGCCTTTGAGTGTTACATTTACCTTATAAGTGCCCGCATCCCTCATTCCTCGCGGGTAATTCACGGTATAGTCCTTTTCGGAGAGTTTTTCTCCGTTGGGACCCGTCACAACCACTGCAGGTGTCTTTACGTTTCCGCTATATGTGGTAGTTGGCTTTTTGAATCTAACTTCGCAATCGGAACCGTCTATTGGGTTTATCTTATAAGTTATAGTCTTCGTAATACCCTTATATTCACCCATAAATTCAATCGAAATTATGTATTCTCCAGCGTCGATCATATCACAGGGGTAAGTTAAAGTATAGTATTCGGGTGAAATATACTTACCTTCAGAATCATATACAACAATAGTCGGTGTTTTAATTGTACCGTCATATGTAAATGAAGAATCTTCTCCGAAGGATATATCGGTGATCTTACTACTCGGAGAATTGTCAATCAGCTCTACGTAATCGGGAATTGCTGTTTTATCAATATCCGTTTTCTCATCAAGCAGGGTGACTTTTTTAAGATTCGTGCAATTTTTAAACGCACAATATTCTATAGTTACAAGGCCGCTTGGAACTGTTACACTCGTAATGCTTGTACACCCGTAGAATGCCCGAGCGCTGATACGAGACGTACCTTCATTTATTGTAATATCCGTCGCAAGAACACCGTTTACATACAGATTTCCCGCGTAATTCAACGGATTGGATTTTTCGTCACAAAAAGAAGTTTCACACCATCCGGCGAGATCGGTAATATATACTCCTTCAAGGGCTGTACAGTTATAAAAGGCTTTGTAACCAATATAGCGCTTGCCTGAACCAAAGGTTACGCTTTTGAGTGAGGTACAATTATTAAAAACCTCTTCTTCAATACTTTTAACGCTTGAGGGAATCGTAATGTTTTGAAGATTTGTACAACCGTAGAACGCAGCAATACTGATCCTTTTAATACCTTCCGGCAACACTACTTCCGTAACGTCTTTTTCTTCAAATCCGCCAACACTTGTGACAGGATAGCCATCAATGGTGGCAGGAACCTCAACCACTGAGGCAGTGCCAAGATAACAGTCAATAGCGGCTTCCCCATCTAGTGACACAGTATATGTAAAATCGTCCTCCGGTGTCGCAGCTCCTGCAGTTATCGTCAGCAGACACACAAACAGAGCAAGGAGCAACGTCACAAGCAATAATCTTCTCGTTGTTCTCATAAAGTCAACCTCCTTAAAAGGCAAAAAACGCAGCCTCAGCTACGTTCTAAAATCAGTTCAGCTACATAGTTCCGTAGCAATTATATTGTAGCACAAAAACCAGGCTTTGTCAACAATTTTTGAATAAAAAACAGTTGCTGATATGTACATTTTGCCGAATGTGGTGTGCGTTATAAAAACCTTTTCAACATACATATTACCGCCTATCTCTGGCAATACTACATTACGAAATCATTTGATTTCAAAATTCAACTAAAGGACGGTTTGCTAAAATGGATAACAAGGTTTCTAACCACTCTATTGAATGCTCCGTAGTTCAGTGCGCTAACCACGCGGATGACACCAAGTACTGTGCCCTCAAGGCTATCAAGGTGGGCACTCACGAGAAGAACCCCACTGCTTGTCAGTGCACAGACTGTGAGTCCTTCGTTCTCGGTAATTCCTCCTGCCACTGCGGCAAGTAATTACCCTATCTAAATTAAAATATGCACCTCTGACCTTACGGCTTGAGGTGCATATCATTTTTATCCTATTGGGCAGGCGAAGGTCATACCTGCAAGAGACTCTTTAGTGGTAACGGAGACTGCCTCTCCGATTTTCGGTGCGTGGATGAAGTTGTGTACCCCTCCCTTTCCGTCTCTACCTAAGTAAAAGAGCACGTGACCGGGGTAATAGACGGCGGTGGGAACGGTAACGTCCGCAAGGAATGCCGCGATTTCGTCGTGGGTCTTGCCGCTCATGCTCACTGAAGAGCCAACTACACTTCCCTGATCCTTCGTGTCTCTTGGGAACATAAATCCAAATGTACGCATTACGTTGGATATGAAGCCCGAACAGTCAACGCCTGTATCAAGGCCGCCCCAGCTGTACATAGTTCCCTCGTATTTGAAAGCCTGAATAATGAAGTTTTCGTATGTATAGGGGAGATAACCGTAGCTGACGAATGCGGGATCAACAGACACCGCCTGTTTAACAAGCTCGCCGTCAATACCTCGTCTTGGCATAACAACCTCGTATTTTCCGTTGCGGATGCCAACAAGCAGGAGTCTGACGCCCATATCAACTTCTTCCGTACAAAGTGTGATCTTTGTGTCCGTAACGCAGACAAACTCCTCGGGATCCGCAAAGCTTTGCCACAACTCCTCGTCGTTTGTTACGGCGATATTTTTACTCTTTACCCATCCCTCATAATTGAAGGATTTAACGAAAAAGTATTCCCCGTCAAGGCTTTCGTGAAGCACCCAAAGGGGAGTTCCAACGTGAAGCTCGGTAAGCTGAATTGAGTCGTAGGGATTATCCGGTGCCGTACGGTAGGGTTTATCGTCCGGCAGTCCTCTCAAGTTTGCCCTTGAGGTGACGATTCCGCGAAGGACTTTGTTCTTAGGCTGAAGACTCTCTGCACCCCGGTTCGCGACAACAGAGTCAATATGTTCCTTTGTTATGGGTGTGCCGTCGCTGTCGTATCTTTTATCGCTGAAAGGCACGAATTTTTCAAGGGAAGACTTCAGTTCTTCTTTGGTGTAAGAAGACTTGAAATCAAGTATATCGACAACGGTGGGAGAGGCATCTTTTATCCTGTCGTTTTCCGCAAAAATCTCGTCGAGTGTCAAAATCACGTTATCTGAACCCTTATGTGCGTCGATCCACATAGCTGCCACCTCGCTGACTTCCTCTTCGGGATGTATTACTTGGCTGTAGTCAAAGCTTTCGATTTCCGTTTCGGATCCTTCCTCTGTCTCAGTTGTTGATTTGTCAGAAGTCTCTGATGTGCTGTGTTGGGGTTCCGATTGGATCATGCCGCTGTCAGGTGAGCCTGCTTCTCTGAGGCAGGAAGTAAGGCTTAAACTGAGGGTAAACAGCAGCACACAAGCAAGTGTTTTTACAAAATTCACTATATTTTACCTCAATAATGAGACTTAAACCTTAACCGCCGCAACTTGAAAAAATCAAAACTGCGGCGGCGTGGTTAATTTTGTTTTCAGTGGCTGGTGCGATATCTCTCAAGCCAGATAAGACCGATCTCGAAGGCGTCGTAGAAGCCGCTCTTCATATCCTGCTTAACGATTCTCTCGTGGTCGGGGAGAGTTTTGTCTGTCTTCACGATCTGGATAAGGATCTTGTCGGGAATGCTCTTTCCGTCAACTTCCTTGTTGGACATGATGATCATCTGAAGAACGTAAGGATCGTTCATGCTGCCGTAGCAAATCATGTTGTCCTCTCTTACAAGGGGAAGACCTTTATACATGAGAAACTTTCCGTCTACCGTTGAAAAAGTCTCAAAATCTTTTACATCTGCCATATATTTCACCATCTTTCTCTGATGTTACTTTGTTTATTTTACTATATATCAGAGCGTTTGTCAAGTAAACGGGCAGATATTCTTAAAAGTTGCCAAAGTCTCCTCGGGAAACTTGTTTTGAGACTCTGTAAAGTGCGTCGACAAGTGCCCTTACGTCACCTGAATGGTTGAAATAACCGAAGCTTACTCTCACCGCTCCGTCATCCCCCGTACCCATAGTTCTGTGGGCAAGAGGCGCACAGTGAAGACCGCTTCTGACACAGATACCTTCCCTGTCAAGAAGCTCTCCAAGCTTTGACGGCGATACCCCCTTCACGTTAAAGAGAACTGTCCCGCCGATTTGGGAAAACACGTCGTCGTACTGCGTTACACACCCGAGCTCGTGAAGGTAGTCGCTAAGGATCATGGCAAGCTCACTTTCGTGTCGGTGGATAACGTCTGTGCCAACTTTGTTCACCCAGTTTATACCTTCGGCAAGACCTGCACACAGTGGCGCGGCAATGGTCCCTGCCTCAAGCCGTTCGGGAAGATCCTCAGGCATTCCTTCGTCTTCCGAGGTGACACCCGAGCCGCCCTCGAATACGGTATTATATCGCAGTCTGTCAGCCGACAGAAGAAGTCCCGTGCCTTGTGGGCCGTAGAGTCCCTTGTGACCGGGCATACATATAGCCGAAGCGCCGATTGCGTTAAAGTCGATAGACAAATGTCCCGCACTTTGAGACGCGTCGATAATGCATACGATGCCGCGATCTCTGCAAAACTTTGAAATTTCTCTGACCGGAAGCGTTATATTGCAAATGTTAGACACGTGAGTGCACACGAGCATTTTTGTGTTTGGTTTCACCAGTCGGCGAATTTCTTGCATTATCAGATCCGCATCTCCGCCAAAGGTAGAGAAAACGTCAAAGCTGCAGCCTCTGTTCCGGCACAGCGCGATGATCGGTCTGCGTACCGCGTTATGCTCAAGGTCAGACATGAGAATATGGCATCCGTCCTTGGCAAGACCCTTTATGGCAAGGTTCAACGCGTGGGTAGCGTTGTATGTGAGGACCACGTTTTCACTTTTGCAGTTGAACAGCTCACCTGCCGCCTCACGGGCAGAATATACCGCCTCCGTTGCCGCCCTTGCCATGCTGTGGGATCCGCGGGAAGCGTTTCCGCCGCCTTTTTTCATTGCTTTGTGAACTTGGGCATAAACTCCCCGCGGTTTTGGATAGCTCGTTGCCGCATTGTCAAGATAGATCATAACTAAAAATCGGCTATGCTCTGCCGATCACCTCTCCGTGAATTATTCCACGTCTGTCAAGGATTCCTATTGCCTTGTCAAGTCTGTCGCAGGGCAGAGCAAGACCGAAGGCACATCCTCTTTTCGTGAGTGAGGGATCGATATTCACAATGTTCACTGGCACGTTTGACGCTTTGAGAACTCTTTCCGCTTTTTTCGAGATAGTCGCAGACCGCGTTACGATTATACACTCACTCATCTTTTTCCTCTCTAAGGGTGCTGAATTTGCACCTTGGGGCAAAGTTTTCTTCGTCCCCTACAGTATAATATGCATCTCCCTTATCCTTTGACAGCATTGACTTTGCAAAGGGATTAGGTTATAATTATGTTATAAATCAGTTTTCAGGGAGGGCTTATGCTTCAAAAAGGTGAGATCTACAGCGTTACTATAACAGACTCAACGATCCTTGGCTCGGGTGTGGCAAAAATCGCGGGCTTTGCGGTGTTTGTTGAAGGAGCTGTCTCGGGAGACGAGTGCGAAGTAGAAATCGTAGACATAAAGAAGAATTTTGCTTTTGCAAAGTGCATAAAGGTGACAAAGCCCTCTGAAAAACGTATTCAGAACGACTGTCCGCTCTTCCCCGCTTGCGGAGGATGTGCTCTTAGAAACGTTTCCTACGGTTTTGAGGGTGAGATCAAGAAGCGTGCCGTTACGTCAGCTTTTAAAAAGGTGGGTATTGACGTTGCGGTGAAGGACACCGTAATGCCTGAAGAGACCTCATACCGAAACAAAGTCACATTCCACTTCGACCGCGTCGGAAACGTGGGATTTTTTGAAAGCGGGTCTAACAAGCTTCTGCCCCTTGACGGTACGGTTTGCGCTATTGCACCCGTGGAATTCTGCCGTATTGCCGCGGAAGCTTCACTCTATATTAAAGAGGCGGACATCTCTTCCCCGACTGAAATGATGCTTCGAAAAAATGACGGGGGAGAGATTCTTCTTGCGCTGACGGGAAAGATGCCAAGATATGAGCTTTCTAAGTTAGCGGAGCATATCACCGCCTTTGACAGCAGGATCATAGGGGTGGTTTCGAGAGAAAACGAGAAAGACAAGTACGCTTCCGTCCTTGGTGAATCTCACATCACGACAAGGCTGTGCGGAGTGAACTTCAGAATATCTCCCGAGTCCTTCTTCCAGGTAAATTACCAGGGCGCTGAAGCACTTTTCAGCGTAGTTCTTGAGGCGGCAGGACGTGAAGATTTTCAGAAGTGTGCTGATCTCTACTGCGGCACAGGTACTATCGGAATGATACTCGCCTCACGCTTTAATGATGCGAAATTCTGGGGCGTGGAGATAAATGAGAGTGCCGTGGAGGACGCGAAATATAACGCGAAGCTGAACGGTTTTGACAACATATCCTTCTACTGTGGGGACGCGGGCAAGTTTTCTGCTGACATAGAGCTTGATCTTGTGCTTGTTGATCCGCCCCGTGCAGGACTTTCGGAGTCAATGACTGATATTCTCGGAAACATCGGCTCAGAGCGAATTATTTACGTTTCCTGCAACCCTTTTACATTGGCGAGAGACGCAAAACGGCTTGAAGGTTTCGGCTATGAGGTTAGCGAGGTAACTCCTGTTAATATGTTCCCCCGAAGCGAGCACGTGGAGACAGTTGCGATTCTTGAAAAGAGGTAAGGCAGTTCTGATCTCCTTCATTTTGTGGGAATTCTTTATGTTTAAGCTGTGACGAGGTGATTTTGAATGATTAAAGCTGTAATATTCGATATGTATGAAACCTTGGCGACTCATTTTGAAAGTCCTTTATACATGGCAAAACAGATCTGTGCAGATGCTAAAATATCTGAGCAAAAATTCAGAGAGATCTGGGACACAACTGACGACGCAAGGACCTTGGGACAAAGTTCACTTGAAGAAGTTATAGAAGAAATTCTGAAAGCAAATGACCGTTATTCTCCGGAGCTATATGAGCTGATAATAAACAAACGGAAAGCCTCTAAGTTTGAAGTCTTCAACCATATTCATCCGGAAATATTACCTTTATTTCGTACGCTCAAAGAGCGGAGTATCAAAATAGGACTTACCACAAACTGCTACTTTGAAGAAAGAGACCCTATAAAAAGATGTGTGCTTTTTAACTATTTTGATGCGGTCTGTATGTCATGCGAGCTTGGAATAAAAAAGCCCGATATTAGGATTTACGAAAAATGTATGGAAGAACTGCAGGTAAAGCCCGACGAATGTATTTACGTTGGAGACGGCGGAAGCTTCGAGCTTGAAGCGGCACGGAAAGTCGGTATGCATCCCCTGCAGGCAACTTGGTTTATCAAAGAAATAAATCATCTTTCAAAGAGGAACGACAATTTTACGCCCATAGCTAATCCTATGGAAGTGCTTTTTGAAATAGATAAGTACAACTGATCAAGGGGATTTATATGAAAGTCAATTTTTATGATAAGGTCTCCGACAATTTACTGAAATTTGCCGTGATAATTTCAAGGCACAACGGCAAATGGGTATTTTGCAAGCACAAAGAAAGAGACACTTTTGAACTGCCGGGCGGACACAGAGAACCCGGCGAAAATATAACGGACACAGCAAAACGCGAGCTTCGGGAAGAAACAGGCACCATGCAATTTGATATTTCCCCCGTTTGTGTCTATTCCGTGATCGGAAAGAACAGAGTAAATCAGACGGGTAAGGAAACCTTTGGAATGTTGTTCTTTGCGGAAATTCAAACTTTTGACACCGAACTCCACAGCGAGATGGAAAGCGTTTATTTCTTCGACGACCTTCCAGAGGAGTGGACCTATCCCCTTATTCAGCCGCTTTTGATTGACGAATATTTAAAGCGAAACGAAATAAAGTAAATTCTTATGTTTTAGCGGAAGGATGAAGTATATGAAAAACACGAAAATCTGTCCTAAATGTCACTCGGGAAATATTGTTAGGTTCGACGGATATTCTGGTCCCTACGGTGTCGGTAACAACGTGATGGTCGGTGCTACGGTATTTTCTGCCGTGAACGTGAACCGTTACATTTGCTGTAATTGCGGATTCACCGAAGAATGGATCGACAGAGAGGATCTTGAAAAGATCGCAAAAAGTAAAAAAGCAAGACGGTAAGTTGAAGTTGATTTTAAGATAAGCAAAAGGGGGGAATACCTTGACGGAATTCCAGATAACGAAATATGATCCTGCAAAACGGGTGAATGGTATTTACACCGCCAACGAATGGACAAGTTTTAGTGACATTGGAACGGACTTTGACGGAACTGAGCTGTCCTACGAAACTTATTTACAAACAGAAACCGCTTACATTGACTCTTGCTTAGAGATTATCGAAAAAGCTCAAATTACAAGTCTCCGCGTAGAAGAAGTGGAGTGTTATGATGAAAATATCCTTATTCCATCAGAAGTATCTTCCTCAGAAGAAATTCGTGAACTTATCAGAGGATGTCTGCGGGAACATTACTGGTTCAAATTGACATCAAAAGATTTCTTTATCCGTTTTGGATATGATTACTATATGTACATTGGTTGTGCTCTTCCTAAAGAGATCGTAGAAAATATCGTTGAAAGCCATGGTCTCTACTGTGAACTGTTACTCAGTCCATATAATGAGAATAACGGATATTTCAACCTTATCAAAAAATTAAGAAAGCGAAACAATACGAAAAACAAGCCTGACAACAACGTTATGTATATGCCGATTTTTATGAGCATCGGACTTTCGGTAGGTCTTGCCATCGGCGCAGCTTTTGGTAGTATTCCCGTGGGAATGTGCATAGGTATGGCGATAGGCGTATGCTTAGGAACTGCAATCGACGCCGCAAACAACAAGAAAACGGATGATTCTTCCGAAGACGATGATGAGAAAAATGGCGATGGTGAGTAAGTTAAGTGTTATAGTTTAACAAAGAAAAGAGTATATGCTATGATCTACGATTTTACAAAATTAGTTAGAAATCTAGAAAACAAAGGATATAAAGTCACGGTTTTCGACACGAAGGAAAGTGCGGCAGAATATCTTGACGGTGAAATTGACGGCGAAAACGTAGGTTTCGGTGGTTCTGTCACACTTCACGAATTGGGTCTTTTTAATCTTTTGTCAAGGCACAATACGGTATACTGGCACGACGAAAAGCCTGAACACATGACCGTAGCTGAAACACGAACCGCCGCCGCAAGATCCGAAATATACATAAGCTCTGTAAACGGAATTTCTGAGCAGGGTGAGATCGTGAACATTGATAACACGGGAAACCGCGTGGCGGCGATCTCATACGGACCCGAGAAGGTATATTTAGTCCTTGGTGAGAACAAAGTCTCCCCCGACTTAAATTCAGCGATCTTCCGCGCGCGTAACGTTGCCGCCCCGCTTAACGCTAAACGTTTGAAACGTAACACCCCCTGTGCGGCAAAAGGTGACAGATGCTATGACTGCAAGAGTCCCGAGCGAATCTGCAGAAACCTGTCTATCCTCTGGGACAAGCCTACGGGTGCGAAATATGAAATTGTGCTTATCGGAGAAAAGCTTGGATATTGATAAAATACCGATGGGTTGAAAAACTTCCCGCAATGTGATATAATTGGTATACGGATATTGATTTAAACTGAGGAGGAAATCAACATGAAGCGTATTTTTGCATTGGTTTTGGCTATTGTTATGCTCTTCTCTATCCCAGGGTGCGGCAAAAACAGCGATCTTGTAGTTAAGGAAAACGGAAAGAGCTACATTATCTTGCCTGTTTCGGGAAACAAAGCCAGAATCGACGACGAAGGCTTAAAGCTTGTAAGCGAAATAGACATGGAGATGCTCCGTGCGGCGGACGAAAAGTTACACGCAGAGCTTACACCCTACGTGGACGTACCTGAGTCCTACATCACGGAATTTGAAGGCGAACTGTTCCTTGAAGCAGAAGAAATAGTTGATATTGATCCGCCGGAAACTTCAGAGTTCGGTGACACTGCAGGTTGCGGCATCGACCACAAGCACGTGTACGTGAGAGAGCAGATAACTAAATAAAACATCAAAAGTACGGGAGTGAAAATTCCCGTGCTTTTTTATTCAAAGCAGATTTCGTGTATTTATTTTAAAGACTTTAACTATTTAATTGAAATTACCTCGGAGTTAATGTATAATATATTTATATGAACAAATTCACGGGGCTTTTGTAGCCGAAGGGAGAGTTTTATGAATAGAAAATGGACTGCCGAAGAAGCAAACGTTTGGTACAAAGGACTTGGTTGGCTCCGCGGCTGTAACTTTATAGGTAGCGACTGCGCTAACAGACTTGATATGTTCCAAAGCTACAAGGCAGAGGAAAAACTCGCTACCGCTGAGCGTGAGCTTGCTCTCTGCCAGAAGATCGGTTTTAACACCGTTCGAATCTGGGCTAACTTCGACGTTTACTACGCTGAGCCTGATACATATTTTGAAATTTTTGACCGTTATATGGACCTTTTCGGCAAGTACGGTCAGAAGGTTATGCTCGTTCTCGCTCACGAAGAGGATCTTCCTCGCGGAGATGTGTTCGTACCGAAGAAGATGGGTGAGCAGGACTACGCTCTCGGTTATCACCAGGGTCGCTTCCCTCTCAGTGAAGAGGAAAAGGCTAAAACTCCCCGTCACTACATGGAATATCCAGAGCTTCACGACAAGTTCGTGGAGATGGTAATGAAGACCGTCCGCAAGTACAAAAACGATGAGCGTGTGTTCTGTTTCAACATCTGGAACGAGCCCGGCATCACCATTGGTGACAGGTGTATTCCCTTCCTCCACGAGCTGTTTAAGCTGATAAGAGAGGAAGACGTGCCTCAGCCCCTTTGCGCTGACGTTTGGGGCGGTTCCGACGAGGGTATTCCCTTCACCGAGGCTGAGCGAGTCGGTCTTGAGTTGTCCGACGTTATCAGCTACCACTCCTACTCCGGTTACACATGGTTTGCCGAGGGACTTGACAAGCTGATGATACACAACCGTCCCATTTTCCTTACCGAGTGGCTCCACAGAATCAATAACAACAACGTTGAAGAGATCTACCCCCTCCTTTATCACACAAACGTGGCTAACTATTGTTGGGGATTCGTTGTTGGTAAGACTCAGACCAACGAGCCTTGGGATGCTCTTTGGGAGCAGTTTGACGAGGGCAAGGGCGATCGTTACGACTTCACAAAGTGGCAGCACGATCTTTTCAGACCTAATCTGAGACCCTACGACCCCCGCGAGATCGAGGTAATCACCAGATTTAATCGTCGGGCGGACAGAAAGAATAAGTAAAGCATAAGAGTCAAAATGAAGATCAATTTCACGTATCAATTATGGTATCCAAGAATATTCGGCATAGGATTACTGTTTCCTATATTGTTCTTAGCACAGTTCGGTCTTTTTAGGCTTTTTAATATCGAAGGTCTGAATTTCGGATTCTTCTTGATAAGCGTAGGTACCGCCTTGTTACTGATGTTTATATACTACAAGGTCACGGATCATTTCAAATGGTTTGTGAGAAATGGATCATACACAGTTGATTCGGGTATCGTCCGCGTCGAGCTAAAAAGTGGCACCTATGAAGTAAAAAACGTTAAGTGGTTAAACGGCACTACGGTTTCCGCTTACGGCTTTGCTAAATCGGGAATGCTTGTCGTTAAGTTCGAGGATAAGAAGCTGATGATTGTAAGTCCCTCAAACGGAGACCTCAAATCCTTCGCCGACTGTGAGCTTTTCCCTCTGTTTGAAGCGATACTCGAGTCAAACGAGCATCTGCAAAAGGATGACACGTTTGATTTTTGGTACGAAGAAAAAAGTAACGATAATTTTAAGGATTTAACGAATGTCTAATATAGTAAAGCAAAACGCCTGCCCTGTCGCTAAAAAGTGCAGCGGATGTCAACTCAAAAACCTCACCTACGAAGAACAACTCCGCATGAAGCAGGTAAAACTCATCGGTCTTCTCGGCAAGTTCGGTCACGTAAATGAGATAATCGGTATGGAATGTCCGTATCACTACAGAAACAAGGTCCAAGCGGCGTTCATGAAACGGGACGGCCGTGTTTTGTCGGGAGTTTATCAGTCCGCTGTCGGAAAGATCGTCCCCGTAGACTCTTGTATGCTTGAGGACGAGGTCTCCGACCGTATCATAGTTGAAATTCGCAATATGTGCCGCGGATTCAAGATCGAGCCTTACAACATGAGCTCGGGTCGTGGTTTTCTCAGGCACGTTCTCGTAAGGAGAGGCTTTGTCAGCGGCGAAGTTATGGTAGTTCTCGTTACCGCTAAGGGAGACTTCCCTTCAAAGCGATCTTTCGTAAACGAGCTTCTCCGCCGCCATCCCGAGATCACAACGGTAGTATGGAATATCAACACGTCCGAGATGGGTCTTGCCCTTGGCTCATACAGCGAAGTGCTTTACGGAGAAGGATATATCACGGATAAGTTATGCGGTCTTGATTTCCGCATCAGTCCCCGATCTTTCTACCAGGTGAATCCTGTTCAGACGGAGATCCTTTACGGCACGGCGATTAAATACGCCGCCCTTACGGGAAAAGAAAAGCTTATCGACGCATATTGCGGCACGGGTACTATCGGACTGTGTATGGTAAAGTCTGCTAGTAAAGTTATCGGAGTTGAGATAAACGCCGATGCCATAGAAGACGCCAAGGTGAACGCCAAGTTAAACGGCATCGAAAACGCAGAGTTCTTCGCCCTAGATGCGGGAGAATTTATGGTCGGTCTTGCAAAGGCGGGAGAGACGGCTGACGTTGTTGTCACAGACCCTCCCCGAGCAGGCTGCAGTATGAAATTTCTCCGCTGTCTCTTAACCCTAGCGCCTAAACGTATCGTTTACGTTTCCTGCAATCCCGATACCCTGGCGAGGGACCTGCACACCCTCACAAAGGGCGGATATAAGGTAAAGAAGATACAGCCGGTTGATATGTTCCCGCACACAAATCACGTGGAGTGCGTGGTGTTGTTGAGCAGGTAAAATATCAACACTCAAGCCCGTTTTCGGTTCATGAAAATAACGCAAAAGAGATAACTATATGTCCGACAGGACAAAACTTTGTGGTAAGACAAATGACATATTTTTCAAGTGAACAAGAAAGAAAAGAATCCAGGTCTACTTGCTATTTTGAATTTCAAAAGGGTAAATTTAAAAACAAGTTTTGGCTGAATAAATCTCTTTATCTCCATGGCGATGTGTTTGACACATTTAAGCTATCTAATTTATTTTCTTCCGCTATCGAAAATTTTTCTTATTATGCTATAACTGAAGTAAGCAAAGAACAATGGATCAGCCTTGTTAAAAAATCTCAAGAAAACGAACAGTGGAAAAACATTATTGAAGAATTGATGCCATGGGTCGAAGAATGCTTCATCGTACATGAATGTTTCACTATTTGCGGCATATAGTTAAATCTAATAATCAAAAAAATCGAACTTAAATCAACAAGGAGAATAGCAGATATGATTTGCAGTGCCGAGCATATTAAACAGCCACTATCCGGTCAATATGTTGAAAAAATCTATGACATAAGCAGTAATTGGAATTCTGCTAATTGGACTTGGATAAGATTTGAGGATGAAAACGACGAATGGTGTGGTAACTTTAGAGGTGAATTCAGAGGAGTTTCCATATCGAAGAAGCTGGGAGTCGTTGTTGTCTTGACTACCGACTATATGTTTATCTTAGATATAAACAACGCTAAACTCATAGAATATGATTTCCATCCCGATTATACAGATTTAACCACCTCCCCCGACGGAGATGTTCTCATCACAGACGGATCTGGCATAGAACGGCTTGTTAATGGTGAAAACGAAAAACTGGAATCTGTCGTTATCCCGTACATTCCTGTCCAAACTGACAATTTGAGATTCGTTGAATGGAATGGAAATACTTTAAAAATAACTTGCAACGAGTACCTAAAGTATGATAACGAAATTGAACTGTATTTAGATTACAAAACAATGGAATGGGTTTGTAATTTAAATAGTAATAGATCAAAGAAATCTCTTAGTTTCAAAGAAAAAATCTTCGGTTTATCCACAGGAAATAAATAGATAATGTTTTTTGCAAATCCCCTCAAGCAAAGGAAATAACCTATGCCAAAAATTATTGATTTTTTAAAATCCCTAAAACTAAAGAATATAATCCTCCTGTTCATCGCCGGTTGTATCAACGCTTTCGGTGTTACCGTATTCCTCGCTCCTGTAAATCTGTACGACAGCGGAATTTCGGGTACGTCTATCCTTCTCTCTCAGATAACGCCGGAGTTCATGACCCTGTCAGTCTTTCTCCTTATCTTAAACTTCCCGCTTTTCCTCTTCGGACTTAAGAAGCAGGGCTTTCACTTTACCTTTTACTCTCTCTTCACGGTAACGGTTTACTCAATAGCTTCTTGGCTCATCACCGATATTCTCCCCATTGACGTTAGCATCGCCTCTCCCCTTGCAGGTCAAGACCTTCTGCTTTGCGCTCTCTTCGGAGGTATGATCTCCGGTATCGGAAGCGGTCTTACCATCAGAAACGGCGGTGCCATCGACGGAATCGAAGTTATGGCTGTCATCTTCTCGAAAAGGCTGAACATCACCGTCGGAACATTCGTTATGGCGTACAACGTGATCCTATACGTAGTGTGCGGCATCATCGTGCAGGACTGGATCCTTCCCCTTTACTCCATCGTCACTTACGCTGCAGGACTGAAGACTATCGACTTCGTGGTTGAAGGTATCGACAGATCAAAGTCCGTCATGATCGTAACTGACAAACCCAGCGAAATCACCGCGGCTCTTACAGAAGAATTCAAGTGCGGTGTTACGTCCATGTCAGCTATGGGCGGCTACTCCAACACGGAAAAGACCGTTATCTACTTCGTTGTGAACCGTTTCCAGATCTACAAGATGAAGACCATCATTCAGGGTATCGACCCTAAGGCTTTTGTGACAATCAGCGAAGTGGCTGACGTCTTCAAAAGCAACGACTAAACTTTGAAATTATTTTAATTTGCTGATAAATTAAGAAAGGAACACAAAATGGAAAAATTCAAAGACCTAAAATACGAGCGTCCCGATATGAAATCGGTAAAATCCGATATTTTGACTCTCGTTAAGAAAATGAAGAAGGCTAAGACCTTCGATGCGGCACACGAGGCTTATCTTGAGTTGAACGAGAAGCTTAACAAGCTCTTCACCATGTACACTATCGCCAGCGTCCGCAACACAATGAACATGAAAGACGAGTTTTATGACGAGGAAATGAAGTTCTACAACAAAGTTGTTCCTCAGCTTATGCCCATGACAAAGAAATGTTCAAAGGCCCTTATCGAATCCCCCTTCAGAGCTCAGTTTGAGGAGATCTACGGCACCCACCTCTTCAAGAATCTTGAGGAACAGGAAAAGCTGATGAGCAAAAAGATCGTACTCCCTTCCATTAAGGAAAATATGCTGGGCACCGAGTACTCCAAGACCGCCGCTTCTTGCTCCGTTGAGTTTATGGGAGAGAAGTGCAACTTCTACGGACTCCTCAGACACATGGAATCCACCGACCGCGAAGAAAGACGTAACGCGTTCAACGAATGGGCAAAGCTTTACGAAGGTATCGCGCCTAAGCTCGACGAGCAGTATGCAAAGCTTATAAAGCTCCGCTGCTCTATCTCTAAGAAGCTCGGCTTTGACAGCTACATCGACTACGCATACCTCTCAAGAGGTCGTTACGACTACACTTCTAAGGAAGCAGCTGAATTCCGCGAAGCTGTTCGCACCTACATCACTCCCCTTTGCGCTGAGATGTATGAAGCTCAGAGACAGCGACTTGGCGTTGAAAAGCTCCATTGGTACGACGAGAGCCTCGTTTTCCCCGAAGGAAACGCTACCCCCATCGGCACTCCCGACGAGCTTGTTGAAAAGGCTCGCAAGATGTACAACGAACTGAGCCCTGAGACCGGCGAATTCTTCAATTTCATGGTTGAGCACGAGCTTTTCGACGTAGTTACCCGTGAAAACAAGCATCTCGGTGGTTACTGCACGTCAATTCCCGAATACAAGGCTCCCTTCATCTTCTCAAACTTCAACGGAACCTCTGCAGACGTTGACGTTCTGACTCACGAGGCAGGTCACGCATTCGAGTACTACTATGCTTCACGCAGACTTCCCCTTGACGACATGGTTCACTCCACCAGTGAGATCAACGAGATCCACTCTATGACTATGGAGCATCTTACATACCCCTATATGGAAAGCTTCTTCGGTGACAAGGCTGACAAGTACCGCTTCTCCCACTTCTGTGACGCGCTCTGCTGTGTTCCCTACCTTGTGTCCGTTGACGAGTTCCAGCACCGCGTATTCGAGAATCCTAAGTCCACCTCTGCAGACTGGCGCAGATACTGGAAGGAGATCGAAGAGAAGTATATGCCGTGGCGCAGCTACGACGGAAACGAGTTCCTTGAGGGCGGCGGATTCTGGATGCAGAAGCAGCACATCTTCCTCTACCCCTTCTACTACATCGACTACGCTCTTGCGGGAATGGGCGCGTTCTCTATCTATCGCAAGCAGATCCTTGGTGAGGATGCTTGGGGCACATATCTTGCACTCTGCGAAAACGGCGGAAAGTACGGCTATTTCGAGACTCTCGAGCGCGCGGGAATCCCTAATCCTCTGAAGGCTGAAACTGTAAAGGATATCGCAGAGTTTGCTAAGGAGCACGCGGCACGTCTGAAGGCGCAGGTTAAAAATGACTGAGATCATAATCAGAAGAGCCATCCCCAACGATATTCCCACCATAAACCGACTTCTGAGACAGGTTCTTGAGGTACACGCCGAAGGCAGACCCGACGTGTTCAAGTCCGGTGGCAAAAAGTATGACGACGATGAGATAATGAGTATTATTTCAAGCGAAGACACCCCTGTTTACGTGGCAATAGGCGAAAACGCTGATGTTCTCGGATACGCTTTCTGCGTTTTAAAGCACACTAAGGAAACAAGTATTCTGAGAGAACGTAGAGAGATCTACATCGACGACCTTTGCGTTGACCAAAGCTCACGTGGTCTTGGCGTCGGCAAAGCTTTGTTTGAACACGTCAAAAAGGTCGCCGTGGAGGGTGGATTTGACGCTGTCACTCTAAACGTGTGGAATTTTAACGAGCCTGCCGTAAAGTTTTACGAAAAGTGCGGAATGACACCTCTCAAAACGATGATGGAATTACCCCTTTAACCACAAAAAAGAGGTTCTATAATAAAAGTTGGGGTAAGCTCAGACAGATATCAAAAAAAGATAGGCATATCTGCCGAAATCTGATAAAATAAAGTTGACTAGACAAAACTTTATCGGAGGAGCAGATATGCCTCCAGTCAATTATACAGAAAAAGTAATAGAACTTCAAGATGCAGAGATAAAAAAGATTGAAAGAAGTGAAAAACAAACGATAATCTACGTAGAAATCAAG